>JABXHR010000249.1 GCA_013373515.1 Gammaproteobacteria bacterium
GGACCTTTGCGATCATCTCGCACCCGGATGCCGGTAAGACGACCGTCACCGAAAAATTGCTGTTATTCGGCGGTGCGATTCAAATGGCGGGTACGGTCAAAGGGCGCAAGGCATCGCGTCATGCCACCTCAGACTGGATGGCGATGGAAAAAGAGCGGGGCATCTCGGTCACTTCATCGGTCATGCAGTTTCCCTATAAAGAGCGCATGGTCAATTTGCTCGATACACCTGGCCACGAAGACTTCTCGGAAGATACTTACCGCGTATTGACGGCAGTGGACTCCGCGCTGATGGTCATTGATGTGGCCAAGGGTGTCGAACCGCGAACCGAAAAGCTGATGGACGTGTGTCGTCTGCGTACCACGCCGGTGATGACTTTCATTAACAAGCTCGACCGTGAAGGGCGTGATCCGATTGACTTGCTCGACGAAGTCGAGGAGCGCTTAGGCATTGCTTGTACGCCGGTGACCTGGCCGATTGGCATGGGTAAGCGGCTCAAGGGTGTTTATCATTTGCGTGAAGATCGTGTGCACCTGTACCAGCCGAGTAAGAACGATTCGATTAATACTGGTGAAGTGATCCAAGGGCTGGACAATCCACGCGTTGACGAAATGCTTGGCAGCATGGCAAATGAGTTGCGCGATGAGCTTGAATTGGTGCGTGGTGCATCGAATGAATTTAACCTCGATGAGTACCTTTCGGGTAAATTGACGCCTGTGTATTTTGGCTCGGCAATTAATAACTTCGGCATCGCCGAGTTGCTGGATGATTTTGTCGATATGGCGCCTGCGCCGCAAGCGCGTCCCACCATTACACGCGATGTGGATGCCACAGAGTCAAAATTCACCGGCTTTATTTTTAAGATTCAGGCCAATATGGATCCGCAACACCGTGACCGCATGGCGTTTATGCGCATTTGCTCGGGCCAATTTAGCAAGGGCATGAAAGTGCGCCATGTCCGCGCACAGCGTGATATTAAAATTCCTGATGCTCTGACATTCTTGGCCAGCGAACGCAGTGGCGCAGATGGCGCGGTGGCGGGCGATATTATCGGCATCCATAACCACGGTACGATCCGCATCGGCGACACCTTCACCGAAGGCGAAGAAGTGGTGTTCACCGGTATTCCAAACTTTGCACCCGAATTATTCCGTCGCGCTCGACTGAAAGACCCATTAAAGATGAAGCAGCTGCAAAAAGGCTTGGAGCAGCTTTGCGAAGAGGGCGCTACACAGTTGTATCGTCCAATGAACAACAATGATTTGATCCTTGGAGCGGTGGGTGTGCTGCAGTTTGATGTCGTGGCGCAGCGCCTAAAAGACGAATACAAGGTTGAGTGCCAGTTCGAAACCGTGGCTGTGCAAATCGCCCGCTGGGTGCAGTGCAAGGACGAAAAGAAACTCGAAGAGTTTAAAAATAAAGCGGCGCAAAATTTGGCCATCGACCATGGCGGAGAGCTGGTGTATATCGCGCCAACTCGGGTGAATCTCAGCATGACCCAAGAGCGTTGGCCTGATGTAGAATTTCATGCCACGCGCGAACAAATTGGACTCGTCGGAACGTGAAGTTAAGTCAACTGCGTATCATCGAAGCCATGAGCCGACACAAACTCAATGTGTCGGAAACGGCCGATGCGCTCTTTACCAGCCAGCCTGCGGTCTCAAAGCAGATTAAGTCACTCGAAGAAGAGCTGGGCGCCGAGCTGTTCGAGCGCCATGGCAAGCTGATGGTGGATTTCACGCCGCTTGGGCGCGAGCTGTTGCCAATTGTGCGCAAAATTTTGGGCCAAACCGAGCAAATCAAAACCATCGCCAAAGAACACAGCAACCCGCATCTGGGGCAGCTGCGCATCGGCACCACTCACACGCAAGCACGCTATGTACTGCCGCCGATTGTTCGTCGCTTTGGCGAGCTATTTCCGCGAGTGCAGCTCAATATTTATCAAGGGACACCAAATCAACTTGCTGAAATGTTGCAAAACGGCACGGTCGATCTGGTGATTGCCACCGAGGCGCACGATACCTTCGATAACTTTGTTATGTTGCCGTGTCATCGTTGGGAGAGGGCAGTATTGGTGCCAAAAGAGCACCCTCTACACAATCTCTACCGCTTGGATGGCATCACGCTAGAGGCGTTGTCAGCCTATCCGCTGGTGAGCTATGTATTTGCATTTACCGGCTCATCGCCGTTGGATCAAGTGTTTCGCGATGCTGGGCTTGAGCCCAATATCGCGCTGACGGCTGTCGATACAGACATTATCAAAACCTATGTCGAGATGGGGCTCGGGGTGGGCATCATCGCCGAAATGGCGTTTGATGAAGCCAAAGACAGCAACTTTGCACTGTTGGAAATGCCCGGCCTGTTGCCGTCCTCGACCACTGCCATTTGCGTCAAGAAGCACAGCACTTTGCGCGAATTTCATTACGCTTTTATCGAATTATTCTCGAGCTTGTTCCCCCGTGAGCGGGTTGAGGCGCTGCGCAAAATGGACGAGCGCGAGCGCATGCGCGAAATCGCCAACATCGATTTGCCCAATTTCTAACCTGTCTGTCACTGGACAGCGATCTCAGTTTGAAATCTTTCCTCTAAGTAATGCTCAAGTTGGCACATCAACTGCTTATACAGCCGTAACTTGACAATTATTCGACACACAGCGGTGTGCGAGGACAAGAACAATGGCATTAACCACGTTGGTCATTATGGGTTTTTCAGTGATATTGACGGCTGTATTTGCAGTCACCATGACGCTGGTTTACTCAAAAATTCGTGAATTGAAAATTGAATTGAACGCCGAGCGAGATCGTGTCACCACGGTATTGGCAGAACTAACCAGCATTCGAATTGATCTCGGCGCGGTGGATCGACAGGTATCGGCAAAAGGCAATCAAATCAGTGAGCTTCGAGAGTTTGTCGACCGTCAGCACACCATGGGTGGTTCACAGGCGGCATACAATCAAGCGCTTAAAATGATCGAGCGGGGCGAGGATCCACGTGAAGTGGCAGATGTCTGTGGTTTGACCTTTGCCGAAGCAGAGCTGCTGGCAAAAATGCATCGCAAAAAGCCGTTGGATGCCAAACCGTCTGACGTAAAAGTGACCTCATCCAATCAGCGTGTGCCAGAGTCCAATGTCACGCCAATTTCAAAACCCCCACAAGCGGCCAGCGCGAGTTCAAATACACCATTTAGCGATATGGTTGACGAGCAAATTGGTGCGCAGGGCAAGGCCATGTTAGATGCAATACGTCAACGTCATGCCAACGGTGGTTTTTCCGTGTGGGTAGATGACAATTAAATGCGAAATTCCTAGGGCAAAGCGTTGACATCAAATCTCTCTCAAAGTATATTTGTCGTCTTTCCAAGGTCCCCTTCGTCTAGAGGCC
>JABXHR010000180.1 GCA_013373515.1 Gammaproteobacteria bacterium
AACGCGCCGCCTTCACCCCAACCGGCTTTACCACGCAAGCAGATGCCGTTGATGTCGTTGTCACGATCGGTCATTGCGCGCGCTGCTTTGGCGATGAAGTTCCAAGATGGCGCTTTTGGCATTTCGAGGCCCGCTTTTTCCATCAAGTCGGTGCGGTACATGACCATTGAAGACTCACCGTAGAAAGGTGCAGCGTAGAGCGTGCCGTTGTGTGACAAGCCGCCAGCCATGGCTGGGAGGATGTCGCCTGCATCGTATTCAGCTGAGAGGCCATCGAGTGGCACCAACCAGTCGTTTGCGCCCCAGATCGGCGTTTCGTACATACCGATGGTCATGATGTCGAACTGGCCGCCTTTGGTGGTGATGTCGGTGGTGACACGCTGGCGTAGTACGTTTTCTTCCAAAGTGACCCACTCGACGTCGATGCCAGTTTTGGCCGTGAAGTCGTCGGTGAGACCTTGCATGCGGATCATATCGCCGTTGTTGACCGTGGCGATGGTGATTGATTCTGCGTGCGCGGCGGTGCCGAGAGCAACGACAGAAGCGATCGCAAGTGCGGTTGTTCTGAGTTTCATTGTGCTTCCTCTTTGATGAAGTTTGATGCCGTGATTGAGCAGATGCTCAATTGGTGGGCATATGCTCACACTCGGCCCAAAAAATGTCAAGCGATATTGTTTTGTGCGCATCGATACCAGTGGTTGATGGTTTATGCCATGGCTCGTGATGGCCATGCCATGCGGGTTTTGGCGGATGTACCTAGCAGTAATAAATGAATTAACAGGGGGTAAATGCCGTTGGCGGGATGAAGCGGACAGGAATTGATTAAGGCTGTGCCTGCTGTGCTGCAGTTGGGGGGGTGGCTCAGTCCAGCAGTGCGCGCGCGGTGGCTTCGTCGGTGATCAGTGCGTTGATCAGCTGCCCTTTGGCTGCTGCACGAATGGCCTCGAGCTTGGCAGAGCCTGAGGCGATCGCGCTGACGAGCAGGTCATCGCGGGCGCGCACTGGGCGGCTGGTCATGCGCGGGGTGAAGTCGGTTTCGAGGTAGTGGCCGTCATGGTTGTAGGGTCGCCCGCAAATCTCCCCGGCGACGCCTTGCTTGAGTAGGCGCTCTAGGTCTTTCGGGGGCAAAAAACCATCGACCACCATGGGTGCGGTTGGCCCCATTTGGCCAATCCCGATAAAGGCGACCGTCATGGTATCTAGAACAGCGTAGTACTGCTGAACGGCCTGCAGTGATTTGTATATCTCAGATTCAGCCTGGTCTTTGGCAAACACCGGTGCTGGCAAGGGGTAGTGGGGGGCGTTGACCGCTTCGGCCAAGCGGTTGAGTACTTCGTAGACGTTGCCCGAGCCATCCAGTGCAATGTTGCCAATTAGCGAGACGAGTGTGTGCTGTGGTGATGGCGTGCGGGTGAGTTGTTCGATGGCATTGCGCAGCGCACGGCCAGTGCCGACACCGATGGTGGTTGGGGTGGGGCTGGCCAATATGCCTTCGAGGTTTCGGGCGGCAAAGGGTGCCACAGAGCGCAAGCTACCATCGGTGCCGAGATCCGGTGCGACGCGCACGCGCTCAAGACCATAGTGGTCTTTGAGGCGCGACGCTAGATCCATCAACTCGGCAATGGGATGCTCGATGCTGACGCGAATTAATCCGTCTTTGACCGCCTTGGATACCAAGCGCTGGGCACGTTGACGCGACACGCCAATTGACTTGGCAATTTCGTCTTGTGTACGTCCGCCGACATAGTACAGCCAGCCCGCACGGGCGGCGTCGTCCAGCAACTCTTTGTCAAATTCATCAGACATTCGGTAGTGTCCTACTGCGCTCTAAACAACAGCGGATAATGATTGTAGAAATGTTCAAAGTTGTCAAAAACCGCATCTGCACCGGCTGGGTCATTTTTATCGGTGATGTGTGTGCCGCCAGTAAATCGGACGGTATGCATCGACGCGGCAAGTCCGGCTTGTATGCCGGCCACACTGTCTTCGATAACGAGGCAGTGCTCTGCTGCAACGCCAAGTTTGGCTGCGGCATGGAGGAACAAGTCGGGAGCGGGCTTGCCGTGTTTGACTTCTGAGGCGGTGTAGATTCGCCCTGCAAAGGTATTCCATAAATCGACCAACTGCAGTGAACGTGCCACGCGAACCGGACTGGAGCTGGTGGCGACACAGAACGGGCAATCCAAAGCACTGATTAGCGATTTAATGCCGGGCATCAGCTTAAGGTCACGCTCGAGTGCCTCGAGCAAGCGTTCGCGGTATTGCGCCTCGAAATTATCGGGCAGTGTGATGTTGAACTGGCTTTGGATATCGGCCAACACTTTGGGGTAGGCGCGCCCGACATAGGTCTCCAAGATGTAATCAATGGTCAGTGAGACGCCATAGTTCGCGGCGGCATCTTTGAGCATGGTTGCTGAGATAATCTCGCTGTCGATTAACACACCGTCGCAGTCGAATATGACCGCATCTATCCTTTGCATTGTGGGCTGTCCTCTGGTCAGTTTTGCCGATAATTTTGGTGGTTATTTCTCGAAAATTCGTGGCTAGTTATGCCTCGAACTAATAAAAGATAGTTGCATTAATAATTAGTTTGATGGATTCTGTAGGCAACTGTTGACAGCTGGCGTTTGCGCTTAGACGGATATTTGATCTTTCCGTGATGTCATAAACCTAGCTTATTAGGTCTGAAATGAAGCTTGAAATCAATGAAAAACGCGTTCTAAACGAGTTTCGGCATGCGGAGCTCGCCTCCAAGGCTGACGTCGCACGCCGCGTAGAGTTGACCCATCCTGCGGTGACACGCATTGTGGATAAGCTTTGTGCCATGGGATTTTTGGCGCAGCAAGATGAGAAACGACGTGGGCCAAGAGGTCAACCGGCCACGATTTACGGGCTGTCTGACCAGAACGCATTTGTGGGCATTCACGTGGGGCGACGGCGTTTGAGCTTTGTGGCGATGGGCATTTCTGGCGAGATATTGGCAGAGCACATCGAGCCCTTTGGGTTTTTGCAGCGCGAGCGTTTGAGCTCTGGAGCGCAGCCCGCACTGGCTGCTTTTTTGGCCCGCACTGAGCTTAATTCACACACGGTTGTGGGCATTGGGATCTCAACGCCATTTTTCTGGGAGGGCTGGAAGTCGATTCTTGCCACAGGTGATACGCCAGACAAGGGCTGGGATTCGGATATTGTGGTGCAACTGTTTCAGTTCCCCGACGACATCGAAGTTTTTGTCGAGAACGATGGCTCCTCAGCGGCACTTGCCGAGCTCACCTTCGGTACTGGCCGTTATCACAACGATTTTTTATATATCAATATCGGCACCTTTGTCGGTGGCGGTCTGGTGATGGATGGCAGCTTGCGCACAGGGACACACGGGAACTCTGGCGCAATCGGGCCGTTTCCGATTGCGCGGCGAGTGGGTTCTAGAGAGGGCGAAGGACGGCCATTCGACTCATTGATCGGGCGTGCTTCTTTGCACACCTTGCAAGCCCATCTACGTGAGGAGCTCGATACGGGTGATTGGTCACTAGTTGAGCTTCTCGAGTCCGGGCAATGTGCACAGAAGGTTAATCAGTGGGTTGAAGACTGTGCGGTTGGGCTGGCGCAATTGTGTATTGGCGCTTGGTCGATCGTCGACGTTGATTCGATCATTGTCGATAGCATTTTGCCCAAGGCTTTGCTGCAGGATATTGTGGATAAGACGCAGCGCAATATAGAGCAGTATGCGGTCGAGGGCATTGTGCCGTGTGAATTAAAGCTCGGCGAGCTTGGGTCAATGGCGCAGCCGATAGGCGGCGCCTGTTTGCCAATGCTGGAGCTGCTTGGGCCGCCTGTGGTTAAGGCGGCCGCAGTTTAAGCGCGAATTGCGGTTATTTGAAGTTGCCGCTGCCGTCGTTCAACCAAATCAAGTTGCGGGCAGCATCATCGGCAAAAATATCGATATGACCGTCCTTGTTGTAATCTTGCAGCCTTAACCAATCGATCCAAGTGCGCTCGGCAGTGCCGCGAAGTGTGGGGGCGGCTTGCGTTGTGATGTCTTCGAAGGTTCGGACCGCTGTGGCTTCGAGAACTTGAACATAATAACCTTGGTAAAAGTCATATTCGCCCTTGCCGTCGCCTGTCCGGCTTAGCACTAGGTCGTAGTCGCCATCCCCATCGAGATCGCCTGCATCAATATCGACGACTGTGCCGTAACTTGCGATGCTAGGTAGTACGCTGGAATTGTTGACGTCGAAAACGGCATTTGCTGAACCCCAATAAATTCGGGTGATCGCACCGTCTTGTTCGTGCCCGGCAAGTAGCAAGTCGACGTAGCTGTCTTTGTCGACATCAAATAATTCAGCGGTGTAATAGCCCGAGCTTGAAATACGCAGATTCTCTTTGGTCACCGAAAACTGGCCGCTGCCGTTGTTGATCAAAAATACCGCGTTGCCGGGGTCGCCGAGATAAATGTCGAGGTCTTGATCTCCATCAATGTCGGCAGATGCCGCAGAGTGATAAAAATCCACTAGCTCGGGAAAGGTTTGGCCCAATGTGAGTCCATTCGGCGACGATGTGATCAGCACCGGCGATTCACCTGGAAAGTCTGCCCTGTCATAGCCATGCCCTGCGACAAAGATGTCGGGTTTACCATCACCGTTAAAATCGCCGGTAATCGCTTTTCGTGGGTGTACCAAGCCAGGTGGTTCGCCGTTGAAAAAGCGATTGTCATAGCTGAAATTACCGTTGCCATCGTTTAGATACAACTCGCTTGACGTTTGGTTGCGCGTGGTATCGCCTCCGGATACAAATACATCGGTATCGCCGTCCTGGTCGAAGTCGGCATAAGCGATGGCATGGGCAAATGTATTAGGGTTTTTCGAGCGTATACCGTGGCGACTAACGTGAATATCAGTCGCTTGTAGTGCATGGGAGCTTTGGTCTGAGCTCAGGTATGGGCTGCTGAGCGTTGCTTGGCTAGACGGAGAACCTCCACCTCCGCCACCGCAGCTTGTTAGGGTAACGAGTAGGGTGGACAGTGCCGCGATCACTCTCATTCTGTGCTCCTAGGTGTATTGGCTTGCCTTAGCGTGACGTTTGGAAACTCGACTAGGCCAGTGTGGCGGAGTAACGGATCATTTTTCTGATCATTCGGTCATGCTAACGAGCTGTGGCGCAAAGTTTGTATCGCTTTATTTAACGAAGCGTTAACTTAAGCATTGGTTGCTTCGCTGCGCATCGCGCTTGTGGGATGTCCGCACTCCACTGCGACGAACGCGCTTGAGTCTTGTGCGCAGTTTTGTCGTGGGAGCCGAGTTTCGTCTCGGCGAATGCTTCTAGCTTAGCTGCGCATCGCGCTTGTGGGGTGTCGCATTCCGCTGCGACGAACGCGCTTGTGTCTTGCGCGCAGTTTTGTCGTGGGAGCCGAGTTTCGTCTCGGCGAATGCTTCT
>JABXHR010000165.1 GCA_013373515.1 Gammaproteobacteria bacterium
GGTGGTGTCGACGCCAACGCCTTGCAGCGGCCCAAGCGTTTCTTTGGTGCGGCGCGAAATGTCGAAGAAGGCGGTAGTTTGACAATTATTGCTACTGCGCTGATCGATACCGGCTCTAAGATGGACGAAGTGATCTACGAGGAATTTAAGGGTACTGGTAACATGGAGCTTCACCTCGATCGCCGAATTGCGGAAAAACGTACTTTTCCAGCGATTAATGTCAATCGTTCGGGCACGCGCCGCGAGGAGCTGATGGTCAGTCAAGAAGAATTGGCTAACATTTGGGTGCTGCGCAAATTCTTGCACAACATGGACGAGATTGAGGCAATTGAATTCTTGTTGGGCCGTATGCAACAAAGCAAGACCAATGAAGAGTTCTATCAGATGATGAAGCGCTAAGCGTTAACTCTTATAGTTTTACAGAGCCCCGCATTGCGGGGCTTTTTTTCGATTATTTTGATTGCTCACGTTTGATGGCGCGATGTCCGATATCATTGCGTCGATACATTCCTCGCCAAGTTATTTTGTCTGCCGCCGCATAGGCGAATTTTGCCGCTTCACTGACCGTTGAGCCCAGTCCAACAACGCACAATACGCGACCGCCCGCGGTGACTGTATTGCCGCCATCGTCAAATCGAGTGCCAGCATGGAACACTAGATCACCATTGCTGGGATTTAGCCCCGAGATGATATCGCCGGTCATCGGGGCCTCAGGGTAGTTCTCTGCGGCAAGAACAACGCCCAATGCCACTTGGTCACTCCAAGTCACTTGCTCGTGCTCTAAACGTCCTTCGGTGGCGGCTAGAAGTAGCTCAAACAGATCACTTGTCATTCGGCTTAAAATGGGCTGGGTTTCTGGGTCGCCCAAGCGGACATTGAATTCAAGCACATTCGGCGTTCCATCTGGGTGAACCATAATGCCTGCATACAAAAATCCGGTGAATTCAATACCGTCAGACTGCAAACCTTCCACGGTTGGCTGGATGACCTCTCGCATGATCCGGTGATAGGTAACTTCGTCCACGACCGGTGCTGGCGAATAAGCGCCCATTCCGCCGGTATTCAAACCGGTGTCGCCCTCGCCGATTGCTTTGTGATCTTGCGAGGTGGCTAGTGGTACGATTTTACGACCAGCGACGACACAAATAAAGCTGGCTTCCTCTCCAATTAAAAACTCCTCGATCACGATACTGGCGCCAGCATCGCCAAACGCGGCATCATCGAGCATGTCTATAATCGTTGCTTTAGCATTTTCTTCAGTGTCGGTAATGACAACGCCTTTTCCAGATGCGAGACCATCAGCCTTGATAACGAGCGGGTAATTGCACTGCGCGAGATATTCGATGGCTTTGCCGCTGTCGGTAAAGCTCTGATATTTTGCAGTCGGTATTTTGTGTTTTGCCAAAAAGTCTTTAGTAAAAGACTTGCTGCCTTCTAATTGCGCAGCGACTTGATTTGGGCCGAAGATGCGTAGACCTGCTGCCTGGAAGGCGTCGGTAATACCAAGTACCAAGGGTGCTTCTGGGCCTACGACGGTCAGTGCGATGTCATTGTTTTTGGCGAAGTCTAGTAAGGCTGAAATGTCATCTGACTTAATGTTGACATTAAATATGTCGATGCCGTTATCTGTACCGGCGTTGCCCGGCGCAACGTACACCTTATGAACCTGGCTGGATTGAGCAATTTTCCATGCAATGGCGTGCTCTCTACCACCAGAACCAATGACCAACACATTCATTTAACGCCTCGACAAATTTAGACTAGGGCATTATTTTAACGTGTTGACGTCAATAGAGGAGGGGGATTTAGCGCACAAAGTGCATGTGCGCTAAAGGGATTGGCTTAGATAGCCAGATCCTGCATAGATTTGCCTGCGGCGATCGCGTCAGCAACCCAGCGTGGTTGACGGCCGCGACCTGTCCAAGTTTCGGCTGAATTGGCTGGATTACGATATTTCGGCGCCACTTTTGCGCCTTGCTTTTTGGGTGCCTCAGCAACACCGAGAATTGAGAGAATATCTGCTTCTGATAGGCCTTTTTCTTCCATGGTATTAATCAGGGCCTGTTTTTTGCGTTCAGCGTCTGCTCGAGCTTCTTCTCTTGAGTCCATTTCTGCTTGAATGTCGGCAAGCAGTTTTGAAAGCTCTTTGTCAGCAAGTTTTGCAATGTCAGATTTCTTCATCTTTTAACTCCTAATTGATTGGGCACCGACTAAAGTATTAAAAAAATAGAAAAATAGCAAATTTTATTCATATTTAATTATAAAGGAACCACAATTTAGAGTGCTTTTTCAGTGTGATTTAGCAAGGTGGTATATGGCGAGTGCACATGGATTCAACGCTGTAGTTGGGTTTGTTTTGTCTGTGGATTGGTATCGGCTTTATTCGATTCTCTAGCTTGTTAGGCGTGGCGTTTGCCACTTCGTGAGGGAGTCCGTTTTTTTGATTGACCGAGTTAATCAAAATTGGTGTATATCGGCAGTCCGGAGAATAGTTTTAATTTATTTTCTTTAAGTGGTTTGAAATTGAAGAGCTCTAGTGTTGGGATTTGATGGAGATTGGTTGTGGTGGGAAGGTCGCCCATTGGCATTAGCCAGTTAAGCGCGCAGGTTAAGTAACCTCCGATTAAATCGCTGCACGTTTTGACAAAGCGAGATTCGCTCAGGCAAGGCGGGTTGTGCAGGGAGTTACGAGTCCTTTTCAATGATCCGACACTCGACAACCCGACGCAGAATGAGTGAATCTCGTAAAGTCCCTCCGGGCGAGGCCTTGAGCGCGCCGAGCGGGTAGAATTTCGGGGTATAGAGGCGGTTTTCCCTCGCAACTCGTCATAATTCGCCTTGCCTAAACGAGTTTTGCTTTGTCGATCGGTAAGGTGCTTTATTCGAGGGTGCTATAAACACCTAAGCGGGCATGTTGAATCACATATGTGGCTGGGGAAGTGGTGGGCCCACCAGGACTCGAACCTGGGACCAAGGGATTATGAGTCCCCTGCTCTAACCAACTGAGCTATAGGCCCACTGTGACGCACAGATTGTACGTCATTATAAGATGTTATTCGTCTAAAAAGCTGCGTAGTTGCTCAGATCTCGAAGGGTGTCTGAGTTTGCGCAGTGCTTTGGCTTCGATTTGACGAATGCGCTCACGTGTAACGTCGAATTGTTTGCCGACTTCTTCAAGCGTGTGGTCGGTGTTCATATCGATGCCAAACCGCATACGTAAGACTTTTGCTTCGCGTGGGGTTAGGCTGGCGAGAACCGATTGTGTGGTCTCGGTAAGGCCTGTGCCGGTGGCTTGATCGATTGGCGATAAGATGTTTGCATCCTCAATGAAGTCACCGAGGTGAGAGTCATCATCATCACCAATTGGTGTTTCCATTGAAATTGGCTCTTTTGCAATCTTGAGAACTTTACGAATCCGATCTTCGTCAAGCTCCATCTCTTTTGCCAGCTCTTCAGGTGTGGGCTCGCGACCCATTTGCTGCAGCATTTGACGTGAGATGCGGTTGAGCTTATTGATGGTCTCAATCATATGTACAGGAATACGGATGGTGCGAGCCTGGTCTGCAATTGAGCGCGTAATGGCTTGTCGAATCCACCATGTGGCATAGGTTGAGAACTTATAGCCACGACGGTATTCGAATTTGTCGACCGCTTTCATTAGGCCAATGTTGCCTTCTTGGATGAGGTCAAGAAACTGTAAACCGCGGTTGGTATATTTTTTCGCAATCGAAATTACCAAACGTAGGTTGGCCTCGACCATCTCTTTCTTGGCACGACGAGATTTTGCTTCGCCGATGGACATGGCTCTGTTGATTTCTTTGATTTCAGAAATAGACAGTTTGGCTTTTTCTTCGATGGCAGAAAAGCGGTTTTGCAGGCGCTTGACTTGATCGGCGTGCGCGGTAATTGCTTCTGCCCAAGGTTGCTTCTCGCCGGCAAACTGATCAACCCAGCTTAGATCTGATTCTTTGCCTGAGAATGTTTCCACAAATTTCTTGTGTGGCATTTTACATTCTTGGGTTGCCAGGTCACGGATTTGACGCTCGAGTTTGCGAATTTGAGCGACGACGTCTTTTAGTTCGCGGCCAACACGATCCAAGAACGGTTGAGCGAACTTTAGGCCGGTGAATGTGTTTGCAGTTTCTTTTGATGCTGCTTTTGATTCTTTCGACGCGCCATTTTGATCGTCTCGCTGCTCGCGCGATTCAATATAAGACAGTTTGACTTGTTCCATGATCGAGCGAACCACTTCGGGATCTGGCCCGGTGTCCGCTGGCGCATCTGATTCGTCGTCATCGTCAGTGCCATCGTCGCCATCGCTATCTGAATCTTCCGATGAGTCTGTGTTGTTATCCGCCGCTGTGGTTGCGGGTGCGGGCGTCTCTGGCTCGTCATTGTCGATGATTGCTGCGACCAGATCGGCAAGCTTGCCTTCGCCAGCTTCAATTTTGTCGTAAATATCAAGCGCGCTTTCAATGGTTGGCGGATACATGGCTAGCGCGGTGATCATCGATTGGATGCCGTCTTCAATGCGTTTGGCGATTTCGATTTCGCCTTCGCGAGTCAGCAGCTCGACTGAGCCCATCTCGCGCATGTACATACGAACTGGATCTGTGGTGCGACCAATCTCGCCGTCAACCGCTGCCAACGCTGCGGCAGCTTCATCTGCATCGTCATCGTCTGCAGAGACCGCTTGATCACTCATGATGAGCGTATCGGTGTCTGGGGCGCGCTCATGCACAGTGATCCCAACATCGGCAATCATCGCGATGATCTCTTCGACTTGTTCTGGGTCTACGATGCTGTCGGGCAGGTGGTCGTTAACCTCAGCGTAGGTGAGATAACCCTGCTCTTTTCCTCGAGCGATAAGGTCTTTGAGGCTCGATTGTTGTTCTTGATCCATCGCCAATGTAATTGCCCACTTTGCTAAAGGAAAACGTTTAGTCTACCAGTAATTGCGGGCTCATTAAAGTTAAATCAATAGTTTGTCAAACAATTTCTGTTATCTATCGGTTTGGGCTTGTCACGGCCGCATTTTTGGTTGAGCTGCTACAGGTCATGTAGTGAGAATTGGCTTAATGTAGTAGTTTAACTACAAAAACTTTGGTCTAATTTTAGGTTCACTGTCACGGTTGGCAGGCATCTGGTATAGCAGGAATCGGAAATGGCGATCAAAGTTGCAATAAATGGATATGGGCGTATTGGCCGAAACGTTCTTCGAGCGCTGTATGAAGCTGGTCGCAGTGACATTGACATTGTTGCAATTAATGACTTAGGTGATGCAGAAATCAATGCGCATTTGACGCGATTTGATACGGCGCATGGCCGATTCAATGCGGACGTTCAGGTGGTCGACGGTCAGATGTCGGTCAACGGGAATTTGATTCGCGTTTTAAGCGAACGTGATCCATCGAAACTGCCGTGGGCAGATTTAAATGTCGATGTGGTGTATGAATGCACGGGCTTGTTTACGAGCAAGGATTCGGCGGGCGCGCACATTTCAGCGGGCGCTAAGAAAGTTCTGATTTCTGCGCCTGGCAAAAATGTCGATGCGACGGTGGTCTACGGGGTCAACCATGGTGATTTAAAGGCTTCGGATCAGATTGTTTCGAATGCTTCCTGTACCACCAATTGTCTGGCGCCTCTGGCCAAAGTTCTCAATAGTGCTGTTGGCATTGAGTCTGGGCTAATGACCACGATCCATGCATTTACCAATGACCAGGTTCTCACCGATGTATATCACTCTGACGTACGCAGAGCGCGTTCGGCGGTTCAGTCTATGATCCCAACGAAAACTGGCGCTGCAGCTGCGGTGGGCTTGGTGTTGCCGGAGCTCAATGGCAAGCTTGATGGATTTGCAGTTCGGGTACCTACGATCAATGTATCGCTAGTGGACTTAGTATTTACAGCAGGTCGTGATACCTCTGTAGAGGAGATCAATTCTATTGTCCGCGCTGGCGCTGATGGCAAAATTCTCGATTACAACGACGCACCATTGGTCAGTATTGATTTCAATCACAACTCTGCATCCTCAAACTTCGACGCCAGCATGACGCGCGTCTCTGGTGGTCGCCTAGTGAAGGTGTGCGCATGGTATGACAATGAGTGGGGCTTCTCAAACCGTATGCTCGACACCACAGTGGCCTTAATGCAAGCCAGCTGAGTTTAAATTCTGTGCGGCCCGTTTTGCGATAATTCGGGTTAAAATGTCGATTTTGATGTTGACTATGTGGTGCTGTTTTGCCCTCGGTCATCAGTCCCTTTGATTGGAGTAAATCGATGTTTAAGCGAATGACGGATATTTCGCTTGGCGGCAAGCGCGTGCTAATTCGCCAAGATCTTAACGTCCCTGTGAAAAACGGCGTGGTCACGTCGGATCAGCGGATAAAAGCGTCCTTGGAAACCATCAGGCAGGCGGTCGCTGCCGGTGCCAGAGTGATGTTGATGTCGCACCTCGGTCGCCCTGAAGAAGGGGTCTTTGATGAAGGTGCAAGCCTTGCGCCGGTCGCAGACCGATTGTCCCAGCTTCTCGATCAACCCGTGCGTTTGGTTCGGGATTATTTGAGCTCGGCACCTGAAGTCGGACCTGGCGAAGTGGTGCTGCTCGAAAACGTACGTTTTAACGCTGGCGAGAAAAAATCTGACGAAAGCCTGAGTCGTCAATACGCTGATCTTTGTGATGTATTTGTGATGGATGCATTCGGCACAGCACACCGCGCACAGGCGTCGACCTATGGCGTCGGTGTATATGCTGCAGAAGCGTGCGCGGGGCCGCTGCTTTCAGCAGAACTTGATGCGCTCGATAAGGCGCTCACCGCACCGGCTCAGCCTGTGATTGCCATCGTGGGCGGCTCCAAAGTGTCGACAAAACTTACTGTGCTTGAAGCGCTTTCAGCGAAGGTGGATCAGCTGATCGTGGGTGGTGGAATCGCAAATACATTTATCGCGGCGGCGGGTCATCCAGTCGGTAAGTCGCTCTACGAGGCGGACTTGGTCGAAACCGCAAAACAATTGATGGCCGATGCGGCGTCAAAGGGCGGCGCCATACCCGTGCCCACGGATGTGGTGGTTGCCAAGACATTTAGTGAAGGTGCTCCTGCGACGGTCAAGCGGGTGGAAGATGTGGCTGAAGACGACATGATTTTGGATATCGGTCCTGAGACAGCCGCCGCTTACGCGACAATGATTCAGCAGTCGAAGACAATCATTTGGAATGGTCCTGTCGGCGTGTTTGAGTTTGCAGCATTTGCGGAGGGTACGCGTGTTGTCGGTGAGGCAATTGCAGCGTCGGATGGGTTCTCGATCGCTGGCGGCGGTGATACGTTGGCTGCTGTTGATCAGTTTAATCTTGCGGCGGGCGTCAGCTATATTTCTACCGGCGGCGGCGCATTTCTCGAGTTTGTTGAAGGAAAAAAACTACCGGCTGTGACAATGCTTGAACAGCGGTTTTGAGTTTTTTCGTTTATACTACAAGGGGTAAATGATCAGTCTGTAGTTTAATTACTACAGACTCAATTGGAGACCCCATGCGACGTACAAAAATCGTGGCCACCCTTGGGCCGGCCACCGAAACGGCAGAGTCAATCGACGCCATCATTAAGGCGGGCGTCGATGTCGTCCGACTCAACTTCTCACACGGCACACATAAAGAACACAAGGCGCGAGTACAGCTGGTCCGCGACCGTGCGTTGGCGTGTGGTCGCGTTGTGGGTGTGCTCGGCGATTTGCAGGGGCCTAAAATCCGCATCGATGGATTCATCGATGGCAAGGTGGAAATCGAGAAAGGCCAAGCGTTTATATTGGACACCGAATACGATTCTGCCGCTGGGACGAGCAGTATTGTTGGCTGCCACTATAAGGCGCTACCTGAAGACGTCAGTGCTGGCGATGTGCTTATCCTTGATGATGGCTTGATCGAACTCAAAGTTACCCGTATCGAAGGCACTCAGGTGCACACTGAGGTAATGGTTGGCGGCGAACTTAGCAACCGCAAAGGAATCAACAAGCGTGGCGGTGGTCTCTCTGCCCCGGCAATTACTGATAAAGACAAGGCCGATATTATTGCGGCGGCTGGGATTGGCGTGGATTACCTCGCTGTTTCCTTCCCACGTGATGCGGCAGACATCGAATATGCCCGTCAATTGATGCAAGAGGCCGGTGGTGATGCGTCTATTGTCGCCAAGATCGAACGCGCCGAAGCGTTGGTCAATATCGATGAAATCATTCATGCCAGCGATGTCATCATGGTGGCGCGCGGTGACTTGGGTGTTGAAATAGGCGATCCCAATCTCCCCAGAGCGCAAAAAGACTTAATCGCCCGGGCGCGCACGCTCAATAAAGTGGTGATCACGGCCACGCAAATGATGGAGTCGATGCGCTTTAAGCCGGTGCCAACCCGCGCGGAAGTGTTCGATGTGGCCAATGCAGTGTTGGATGGCACCGATGCGGTGATGTTGTCGGCGGAAACGGCGTCGGGTAACTATCCTGCCAAATCGGTGGCCGCTATGGCCAACATTTGCGAACATGCTGAGCGCGATCGCAACATCAGTCAGTCGAAGCATCGTTTGCACACCGAATTTAGTCATGTTGATGAGTCGATTGCGATGGCGGCAATGTACTTGGCAAATCATTTCAAAGTGGCGGCTATTGCGGCGCTTACGGAATCCGGTTCTACTGCGCTATGGATGTCTAGGATTTCGTCCGGCTTGCCAATTTATGCGTTGACGCGGCATGAAAAGACTTTGCGCAGGGTAACCTTGTATCGTGGGGTGTATCCTGTTTTTCAGGGCAAAGATCTGACCAATTCACATGAGGCGAATAAAACCGTCGTTGAAAAGTTGGTGTCTGAGGACTTGGTCCATAAGGGTGATTATATGGTCATCACTAAAGGCGATGTCGCTGGTCAAGGTGGCGGTACTAATTCTATGAAAGTCGTGAAGGTGGGTGATTGGATCGCGGAGGACGACGATCACTAGAGCACCGTCTTCGACAATGCGAAGGGGCCGACATGGCCCCTTTGTTGTTTTTATTGGCTGAGTTTGAGCCAGGCCTCTTGGTATTTGGCTTGCGTACCTTCGATGATCTCGGCAGGCAGTTTTGGGCCAGGAGGTGTTTTGTCCCAATCTAAGGTCTCGAGGTAGTCGCGAACAAATTGTTTGTCATAACTCGGCGGATTTTGTCCGGGAAACCATTGCTCTGCTGGCCAGAATCGGGATGAGTCTGGTGTGAGCACTTCGTCCATCAAGCGCAGCTTGCCTTCGCTATCTAGGCCGAATTCAAATTTGGTGTCGGCAATGATAACCCCGCGCTCGGCAGCATATGCGCGCGCGCGATGATAGATATCAAGGCTGACAGCTTTAACTTGTTCGGCTAGATCGTCGCCCACGAGCTCAATGCATTTCTCAAAGCTGATATTTTCATCGTGATCGCCCACATCCGCTTTATAGGCTGGTGTGAAAATCGGCTCGGGTAGTTGATCGGCCAGTGATAACCCTTCGGGGAGGGCAATGCCACAAATCGCGCCGCTTTGCTGATAGTCCTTCCAGCCAGAGCCCACGATATAGCCGCGCACCACCGCTTCTATCGGTAGGGGCTTTAGCTTCATTGCCACGGTGGTGCGGTCGTTTAAATCGTCGCTAATCTCGCGGCCAAGCATTTGTTTTAGGTCTTTGCCCACCAAATGATTTGGCACCACGTCTTGAAATTTATCAAACCAAAAATGTGCCATGCGCGTCAATGTCGCACCTTTGCCAGAGATGGCGTCGGGCAAAATTACATCGAAAGCGGATAAGCGATCGCTGGCCACCATTGCAATGTGTTTGTCGTCAATTTCATAAATATCGCGAACCTTGCCTTGGTGAAGGTGTTTTAGTTCGGAAAGTTCTGGGTACAGCACGTTTGGCTTCCTTTAGGGTGATTGGCGCAGATGCCGTCAATTGTGGGCTTTGATTTCAGTTCAAGCCTTGCGACAATAGCGGTTTAGACACACGGAACTATGCGATATGTCCAACGTCAAAATTGGCATCGTGATGGGCAGCAATAGCGATTGGCCTGTTATGCGAAAAGCTGCAGAGATTTTAACGCAGTTTAACGTTGAATATGAGGCCAAAGTTGTTTCGGCACACCGAATGCCGGATGAGATGTTTGACTATGCTGAGCAGGCGCAATCACGAGGTCTGAAGGCCATTATCGCGGGTGCTGGTGGTGCTGCTCATTTGCCGGGTATGCTGGCTGCGAAAACGACCGTGCCAGTGCTTGGTGTTCCGGTGCCGTCGAGGCATTTAGCGGGTACAGACTCTCTTTATTCCATTGTTCAGATGCCAAAGGGTGTTCCCGTGGCCACTTTTGCCATTGGCGATGCCGGGGCAGCCAATGCGGCCTTGTTTGCCGTCGCACAGCTTGCGCTAGCTGACACTGAGCTTCAAAGCGCGTTACAGGCGTTTCGTGCGGCGCAAACCGAAACCGCGCGGTCAATGCGAGTATCCCTAGATGACGAGTAAAGTAGAGCCAGGCCAATGGCTTGGCGTGCTGGGTGGCGGTCAACTGGGTCGCATGTTTGCGCAAGCGGCGCAGTCGCTTGGCTACCGTGTGGCGGTATATGAGCCTGCAGAGCACTGTCCTGCAGGTGATGTTGCCGATCATCATTTTGCAGCGGCTTACGACAACTGGGAGCAGCTCAGCGCCTTCTGCGAGCGATGTGCAGCGGTAACCGTAGAGTTTGAAAATGTGCCACCGCAGGCCCTCGAGTTTGTTGCAGAGCGCACGCGTTTGGCGCCAAACGCATCGGCCTTCGCAACCGCACGCAGTCGTCGCAATGAGAAGACGCTATTTACGTCTTTGGGCGTCGATCCGGTGCCTTGGCGCTATACCGAGTCGCCCAGCGACATCCGCGATGCATATGCCGAGCTTGGCCCTGATGTGGTGCTCAAGACCAACGAGTTTGGCTACGATGGCAAAGGCCAATGGCGCATTGCGTCGATCGACTCACTAGAGAATGCCGTCAGTGCAATCGGAAATACACCTTGTGTGATGGAGAAACGAATCGATCTCGACCGGGAATTTTCCGTGGTGTTGGCGCGCGCTGATAACGGTGATGTGGCGACCTTTGATGTGGTAGAAAATGTTCATGTCAGTGGTATTTTGCACACATCAACCGTCCCCAGTTGTGCAGATGAAGCCCAGCAAGATCGTTTGGTCGGCGCGGCGCGCGCGATTGCCGAATCGTTGGACTATGTCGGCGTGATGGCAGTAGAGTTTTTTGTGGCCAAAGATGGTCGTGTCTACACCAATGAAATGGCGCCAAGGCCTCACAACAGTGGTCACTACACCATGAACGGGTGTCGCTCGAGCCAATTTGAACAACAAGCTAGAGCACTGGCCGGATTGCCCCTCGGTAGCGCCGAGCTCCACAGTCCAACAGTGATGATCAATTTACTGGGTGATGCTTGGTCGCCGGTGTTGCCGCTGAAGAGGTTGCTGTCTCAGCCGGGCGTAAATGTGCATTTATACGGCAAAGCGGACGCCAAGCCAGGCCGAAAAATGGGGCACATCAATGTGACCGCACCAAGCGCTGAAAAAGTCGGCCGGTTGGCTGAGTATTCAATTGAAGTGTTGGGTGTCGGTGCCACCCACCAAGGCTAGATCAAGGGCTGTCAATGCGCTAGGGTTTTTAGCGTAAAGCCGCTTGATCGTTTCGAGCCAATGGCGGCGCTCGCGAGAGGTGTGTAGCGCGAGCGACTCGAGTTTTTGCAGTGCCTCTGAGTTTGGCGTTATGGCGGCATAAATCGCTAGCTGATCAATATGCAGAATTTGGTCTTGCGGCCAAAAGAGTAATGCCAGTTCTACGGCTGTCGCCGCCTCATCGTAATCTTCTCGCTCAATTGCCCATTGAATGCTGTAGTGATGCGCTTGTCGGTTGAAGAGGTGTCGCCACTTGGCCTGCTCGATTTGCCACTGAGCGATGGGGGTCTGACCCGCATCGTGCAGTGTTTTGGCTTGATCTAATTTTGCAGAAATCTCACTCTGTTCAGAGCGCTTGGCGATCAATTTCTCGCTCTTAATCGAATGCACTAGTCCAGACGCGCGACTGTGTGCGGCGATGGTTTGCGGCGGCACTGTGCTTAAAAAGCGAGCAATGCTCTGGGTGCTCATTGGGGTTTGAAGCTGTGAATGCAGAATGCTGGCGGCGAATAGAACCACGGTCAGCAATGGCATGACAAATAACACCGTGTCGAGTCTGCGTCGCTCTTTATATCGGGCTTGCAGCGCAGGGGTTTGTTTTTCGACAGCGGTGTAGAGCAGTGACATCAGGCAGCGGTTTGTAATTGAAACCAAGTACTGCGAATCACGCCTTGGCTATCTTTCGCTGCGAGCAATGCGTGTTGGCGTTTGACACTGCGGCTGCCATCGCCCATGGCTGCAATCAGCGCCTTGTGGCATAACACATTGATTACGCGAGGCACGCCATTGCTCTCTTTGGCGATATGGCGCAGCGCCATTGTCGAGAATAGTTCGCCATTGCAGTGGCCTGCTTGTACCAAGCGAGTCACCACATAACTGCGAATACCTTGCGCAGAGCGCGGTAAGGGCTGCAGCTCAGACGAGAACGCAATGCGCTGTGCAAGCTGGCGGTGTTCTGGCCGTGATAGGCGAATGTCGAGTTCTGGTTGGCCAACCAACACGACTTGTAGCAATTTTTCTTTGGCGGTTTCAAGGTTTGCCAACAAGCGCAATGTCTCAAGGGTTTTGGGCTGGAGTAGCTGCGCCTCATCGACTAATAGCACCACGCGGCGGCCATCGAGCTTGAGTTGCATCAGGCGTTTGGCCACAAGCTTTGAGATAAAGTGTGGAGACGCGCCCGGTTCGAAGCGAATCTTCAACTCCAGCGCAATGGCGTGAATGAGCTGAATTGGATTGATTTTTGGAGAGGTCAGGACCACGGGCCACCACTTTTTGGGCATCTGCTCGATGAGCTTTCTGCAGATCAGCGTCTTCCCGCTACCCACTTCGCCGGTAATTTTGACGTAGCCTTCCCCCATTTCCAGCGCGGTGAGGGTGGAAATCAGCGTCGGGCGGTGGCTGTCACCGTCAACATAAAAGTGTGTGTCGGTGGTGAGCGAAAATGGCATTTCCTGCAATTCAAAATGCTTCAGATACATCTTTACCGATCCTTTTGTTTTCGGTTAGGTGAATATTGGCGCCATCGCGCTTTGCATCCACGGGGAACAGTTCTGTGATCAGGTCAATGATCTCATTGGTGCGCATTGCTTTGACGGCGAGCGTGATTTTCAACGTGCTGTCGTCAGCTGTAATCACATGGTGATCAAAACTGCTGAGCTTTCGGGCCAGCTCTTTCAAAGTGATGCCTTTTATATCGACATCGATCAGCACCCCTTCAATGCGTTTGGATAGCTTTCCTTCAGTGACGGGGTAGGCATATTGCTCGAAGGTGCTTTCGATCTGTGCCACTTCTGCAAACCGAGCCAGCAAGTTCAATTGCAACTCGGGCGATTGCTGTTGGATGCCCGAGTTAAATGCTGATGGCATCAAACCCAACAACCCTGCGCACCCTATTAGCGAAAGGGTATGTGTCAATTTTTGGGTTTTGTAATCGGACATTGCAGTCAATTTGGCGCGACAATGCTCAGCTACCTGCAATTTTGTTGCCAATCCTGACAAAATTGAACAAATGGTAATTTTTCTAAAAATATAAAATTATGTAAAACAATGGCTTACAAGAAAGTTATGAAATACTGCTTGAAAGCTGAACGGTGTGAACTAGATTTCTATTCATCTAGTTTTTTTGACGTATATCAAATGCTTCGTAGAGTTGCGAACTACACCTCTTTGACCTTTATTATTGCGGGTTTAGCGCTGCACATGGGACATGTGCAGTCACAAACTTCCGACTATAAGTCCGGCCGCAATGGTTATGTGTCAATGGGTTGTGTCGGCTGCCACGGCGGTGCCGGCCAAGCGGTTCCACTCAACGGACAAGCACTCGGTGCATATTCCTACAATCAAGCAATGACTGCATTAAAACAACGCATGGAAGGCGTACACGCACACCCGACGCTGCGTGTGATTGGGGCAAATATTGAACAACAAAATATAAGAGATTTGGCAGCCTATTTAAGCCAAAAATAGCTCCCACACCACCACAGACCAAGACCTCTTAAGAGGCGAATAAGAAACCACTCAGGCGCCTTCGGGCGCCTTTTTCTTTTGGTGCGGGAGCACATGCATGATACCAAAGCGAGCGATGGCAATAACGCCTTTTTGGGTGGTCTGGTCGGTGTGACCAGACTTTGATTGTCGCCTTTGGAAATGGCCTTAGAGTGCTTCTGGGCCGTTTTCACCGGTGCGGATACGGACGACTTGTTCGATCGATTCGACGAAAATCTTGCCGTCACCAATTTTGCCGGTGTGCGCAGCCTTGCAGATGGTGTCGATACACTCATCCACTTGATCCTCTCGCAGCAAGATTTCGAGTTTGGTTTTTGGCAAAAAGTCGACCACATACTCAGCGCCACGGTAGAGCTCTGTGTGCCCTTTTTGACGGCCAAAGCCCTTCACCTCGGTGACGGTCACGCCTTGAATCCCAATTTCGGCCAGTGCGCCACGAACATCTTCTAACTTAAACGGTTTAATAATCGCAGTGACTTTCTTCATGGTGTTTTCCTCTGTGAATTAGCGCTCGTAAGTCGGTTGCGCCGAAATGTGGTGGATGCTGAGATCTGCGCCGTGGTATTCCTCTTCTTCGCTCAATCTCAACCCTGTGGTTTTCTTAATTATGCCGTAAATTGCAAAGCCGAACAGCGTTGCGAGGCCAGCACCGATGGCACTGCCGACAATCTGGGAGAGCAGGGTCACGCCGCCTAGGCCGCCTAAGGATTCGGCACCGAAAATACCGCAGGCAATACCTCCCCATACGCCGCACATACCATGCAGGGGCCATACGCCCAAAACGTCATCGACGCGCAATTTATTTTGAACCCAGGTGAAGGCGTAAACAAACAAGGCACCTGCAACGCCGCCAGTGATCAATGCGCCAAGGGGGTGCATGATGTCGGAGCCTGCACACACGGCAACCAGCCCTGCCAGCGGGCCATTGTGCACAAAGCCTGGGTCATTTTTGCCCGCCACCAGCGCAACCAATAGACCGCCTACCATCGCCATCAATGAATTGACCGCCACAAGCCCGCTGATGCCATCGACTTTTTGCGCCGACATGACGTTA
>JABXHR010000276.1 GCA_013373515.1 Gammaproteobacteria bacterium
ATCAAGACGATGTTGTTATTGACCACGATACCTGCGAGTGCCACCGTCCCGATGCCACACATCAAAATGGCGAAGGCCTCTCCGATGGCTAACAAGCCAAGTAAGACGCCACCAATCGATAAAATGACCGCCAGTAGAACGACGAAGGTTTGGTAGAAGCTATTGAACTGCGCAACCAAAATACCGGTCATCAGTGCCAGTGCGACACCCATCGCCTTGGACAAGAAAGCCTGCGCGTCTTTCTGGTCTTCATCTTGGCCCTCAAAGCGAACCTCAACTCTTGGATCAATATCTAGGCTTTGCGCGAGGTCTTGCATTTCTGCCAATCGGCTAGAGGCGAGCTGGCCCAAGTTGGTATAGCTCTCACCCTCTAGTGGCTTGGCCGCCGCTTTGAGGCGGTAGGCGCGCTTGCCGTCGAGTCGATCGACCGTCGGTACCTCTTGCGATGGCTCGAATTTAACGAATTGACCAATGGAGACGTAGCCGTTTTTGGTCGGAACACGCATATTTTGGATGGTTCCGATCGAACGGTATTCGGCAGGGTAGCGAACACGAATATCGATTTCATCTTCGGCATCGACGGGGCGATAGGTCGACAGTTTTAGCCCACTGGTAACCAGCTGGACAAAACTTCCCACCAAGGCGACGTCTGCACCGTAACGACCCGCTTCTTCGCGGTCGACACTGATTTGCCATTCGATTCCCGGTAAGGGTAAGCTGTCTTCAATGTCGGTAAAACCGCCGTGTTGATCCATCCATTGGCGCACTTTAAGCACGGCATCTGCTGTCGCATCCGGGTATGCAGACAAGAACGATAGCTGGATTGGCTTTTCCGCGCCACCCGGTCCCGCCGCTTCCTCTTGAACTTCGACGATCACGCCCGGGATTTCGGAGGCTTCAGCACGCAGTGCTTCGATAACCTGCGCCGCTTTGCGGTCCCGTGTGTACCAAGGGGCGAATTCCATCTCCACCTTGCCGATCATATCTGGCGCTGATTGACGATCTTGGCCGGCAATGGTCGTACTGTAAACGGTTGAGACCTCAGGTACACCGACGACCAGTTGTTCGACGCGGCGCACGATGTCGTCACGCTCGCGAATCGACATGTCGCCACGTGCACGCACTGCAAGCTGAGCGCGCTCTGGCTCAATTGTCGGGAAAAATTCGGTGCCTTTGTTAAATACGCCATAGACCATGAAAATGCTGTACATCAGCGCGCCAACCAGCATCACGGTAAAGAGCGGGTAAGACGTGGCCCAACGCACAACTGAAATATAACGACGCACAAAGCCGCGTATTTTGTTGAGGTCGCCGTGCTCGGCCAATGTCAAGTTGGTGCGTGTTTGTTCACTCACTCGGGCCGCGCCGCCGACGAGGCCACCAATTGTTGGCACAAAGATCAGCGCCATCAGCAAAGAGGCGCTCAGTGTGGCAATCAAGGTGATCGGTAAATACACCATGAATTGCCCAGGAATGCCCGGGAACCAAAGCAGTGGCGAGAATGCTGCGAGTGTTGTCGCGGTGGATGAAATAATCGGCCACGCCATTCGCTGTGCGGCTTCAGTGTAAGCCTCTTTACCGCTGTGGCCCTCTTGGAGGCGACGATCTGCAAACTCACCGACAACAATTGCACCGTCGACCAGCATGCCAACGGCCATAATCAGTGAAAACAAGACGACCATATTGATGGTCAACCCAAGCATGCTGATCACCAAAATACCAATTACAAACGATCCAGGTACCGCCACTGCAACCAACAGCGCACTACGCACTCCCATGGCCGCGATCACCACGATAAGCACCAGTAATACCGCAGAGGTGACGTTATTTTGTAGATCGGTGAGCATGTCGCGCACGCCGGTGGATTTGTCGCCGTAATAGGTGACTTGGAGCCCACTTGGCCATTTCAGTTGTTGAGTCTCAACAATTGCTTTGGCACCGTCGATGGTGTCGATTAGGTTGGTACCGCTGCGTTTGACCAGCTCGAGCGTGACCGCAGATTGAGCCCCGACACGTGCAATTGAATTGGGGTCTTTGTAGATGCGCCGTACGTCAGCGATATCAGAAAATCTGACGATGCGGCCGTTTTGTACCTTAATGGGTAGATCGTAGAGCTCTTGTGCATTCTCAATGGTGCCCGGTACTTTAATCGGGAAGCGCCCGCTGCCAGTGTCGATCGTGCCAGCGGTGACCAGTCGATTGTTTCGTGGCAAGGCATTGAGTAAATCTACCTCCGTGAGCCCGTACGACTCCAAAATCAGCGGGTCAACGATGATTTCGACTTGCTCGTCGCGTTTACCTTTGATGTTGACCTCAAGGAGTTGAGGTAGCCCCTCGAGTTCACTTTTTAAGTTTTCGGCGATGGTGTTGAGCCCACGCTCGGGAATATCACCCGCAAGGCTAATCACCAAGACTGGGAACTTGGATAGGTTCACCTCGCTGGTGATCGGGTCGTCGGCCTGCGAGGGTAGCTTGGATTTGGCGCGATCGACGGCTTGCCGCACATCCTCTAGCGCGATATCGGAGTCGAAGCCAGCATCGAAGGTCAAGGTAACTGATCCGCCACTTTCGTAGGCCTGGCCTTCGATTTTCTTGGTGCCTTCGATGCTTTTGAGTTCTTGCTCTAGCGGTCTGACGATGGATGTTTCCGCGTCCTCAGCGCTGATGCCCTCAAGATGGACGCGAGTATAAATAATAGGTATCGAAACGTCCGGCTCGGCCTCTTTGGGAATTGAGATATACGATTGGGTACCAGCGATGAGCAAGACCAAAAGAACGAGCAGAACCACTCTGGCGTGATTGACTGCAGCGCGAATGATGGCGTTCATTTACTGCTCCTTTTCGGATACCGGAATGACTTCTTGGCCGTCACGTACAAAGCCCTGGCCCATGGTAATGACATTGGCTGTGCGGGGCAGCCCGGTCATCCAATAGCCGTCAGTTTCGGTTTTGACGATTTCGACCGGATAAAAACGTACCGCATTGTTATCGTCGACCACGCGAATGCCGAGCTTGCCGTCGTCGGATAGGCTCAGCAAAGCAGGGCTGATTTTGTGAGCCCAGAGTTTGCCGGTGACCACGTCGACGGATGTCGTCATACCGGCAAGCAATTGATTATCTGGGTTTTTGACTTTAACTTCGACTTGATAGCTTCTGGTGGCGGTGTCTGCAAGTGGCGATATGTAGCTGATCTTGCCCGCAAGCGTTTTGCCATTCAGCATGGTGACGTCTGCCGGCATGTCTTTCTTGAGTGCCAAAACATCGCGCTCTGAGACGTAACCTGAGATTTTTAATTCGCCCAGCTCAACGATATCGGCAATCGGTGTACCGACTCGGATGTAGTCGCCAAGCTCAACGTGGCGATCGGCCATGAGGCCATCAAATGGGGCAACCACTTCGCTGTCGTTCATGGATTTTTGCGCTTTCGACAACTGCGCTCTAGCTTGCGCCAATCTTGCTTTATATGGCTCGAGCGAGTTGGCGGCCACCAAGCCTCTGCGTAGTAGCTCCGATTGCGAGTTGTATTCAAGTTCGGCATTGGACAGCGCCGCGCGCGCACTGATGAGCTCGTCATTTGCCGTGCCTTCAGAGAGTTTGATAATCAACTCACCTTGCTGGATGCTATCGCCGCGCTCCACGCCAACTTCGATGACTGTACCTTCACGCTCCGCTGAAATCTGGCTAAAACGAATCGCTTCGGACTGCCCCGTGAACTGCAATGTGTCGTCGAGCTGCTGAGCAACATATTCGCCCACTTGCACTCGCTGAGTTGGCGGGGCTTTTTCGATTTGCTCGATGGCCAACGCGGTCTCGTCATCTTTGTTCTGCCCGGACTGCATCCAAAAAAATGTTGCGGTGGTAATGACAATCGCAAGGAGCAGCGGGTTGGTTAAAAAGAACCAGATCGACAGGAAAAATCGTCGAAGGCTTGATGTGGACATGTCAGTGATTTCCGGTGTTTTGCAATGCCAATCCCCTAAGGTGGTGATAGATTGTCAAATCGCAATAGCTAATTTAAATGTGATTATCGAATTTCAATCGCTAAATCTTCAGCAAGCTTACCAACGGCATCGCTCATTTTTTTGATCGCGTCGGATACGCTGCCATCGGCTTGCAGTTGGTGACTACTGCGGCCCGAGGCGACCTTGCGTTGATCGCCGAGTGTCACGACGGTCCAGCTGGCGTCGAGTTCGACGCGCTCGAATTCGACGGGCTCGAAGCGGTTGATGTCTACTGTGATGCTGAAGTCGGCATCCGAGGCGGCCGTTGATTGTTCGGTGACCACCAAGGTGTTGCCCAAATTATTTTCCAAATGTAAAGCGAGCAGTCTAGCGATTTGATCATCAAGTGACCCCGCCCAGCGTAGGTCGTCGTCAATTGCCATCTCGCCGTTGCTTCGCTTGACAACGATCGAGCTGCGCTTGAGTTCGCTCGGCAACAACACGGGCGCGATGATGACTTTGCGCGCGACTTGACTGCTACTGAGTGATTTGGCCGGCGGTGCACTAAGGGTATAGCGGGTATCAATCGCGGGGCCGCTTGCACAACTGGCAACAAGTAATATGGCAAAAATTAATGCGAAAAATTTCATATTTTTATTGTCCAAAGATGACAGACGACGGGTTCCGCTCAAGGTAATCCACCAAATCGCGTACTGCACGGGCGGTGTCTGAGATTTCGCGCATTAGGCGAGAGCTCTGCACCACGATGGGTGATTGGTCACCTAACCAGTTCTGACTGCCGTTTGCGGCATTTTCCAGTGCTTTGAGCGCTTTGTTGGCTTGCACAATGGCCGCCTCAGTGCTGCGCGTGATGGGGGCGATATCGTCTGACAATGTTCCTGTTAGTTTATCGATGTTTTTCAAGGTATCGCTGGCGGAGTTTACCGCACCTTGGATGGATGGGCTTTCTACCAGCTTGCGAACGGCGCTAATCGCCGCGAGTACCTCATCGCTGATTTGATCGACTGGGATGTTTTGCACCTTGTCGACCAAATTGGTCAGCCCACGCGTAATTTCGTCAAATTGGTTGGGCGCGGTTGGAAATAGAGGATATGGCTCTGCGTCGACCAGTGTGGCTGAGCGGCCAGTTTCGGCGAGCTCAACATAAAGCGTACCGGTGATCAGTGAGCCCGTTTTTAGTTGAGCTTGCAGTCCCCGATCGACCATGCGTTTGATCAAGGTCTCGGGGTCGATTCCGCTGTCTTCGCTCAATCCCAAGCGGCCAGGTTCAATCGATGCCAATACCGGCAGGGTGACTTCCAATGTGTCTGGGTCGACTTTGACTTGAACATCCGCCACGGTGCCGACGCGTATGCCGCGAAATTCAATGGACGCGCCGCGATTGAGACCACGCAGTGAACCGTCAAAATTCATTTGATAGTAGAGCCTGCGACCGAGATCAGGGGCGTCAATGGCATTGCGGCTGTCGTAGAGCACAAAGCGATCATTCGGCGCCGCTGCGCGACCACCGTCCAGCGTAAGTGGGGTTTCAAACGTGACCGAACCTGCCCAGATGGATGCAATCGTATCGAAGTCGGCTGTGACACCAGATGAGTTGATGTCGAACTGAATGCCGCTGGCGTTCCAAAAGCGGGTGTTCTTTTGGATCAGTTTGTCAAAAGGCGCGTTGATAAATGCAGTGAATTCCACCTGTGCATTGGATGAGGTGAGGTTGTAGTCGACTAGCTCACCAACCGTAATTTGCTTGAAGGTGATTGGCGTGCCGATGTCTAATCTGCCGACAGCATTGGTGACCAGCTTGAACGCGGTGCCGTTAGAGGAGCTTTGATAGGCCGGCGGCTTGGTCAGCGCCGCATAACTGGTACGCGGTTCGCCGTCGGCACCGGGATCTATTCCGATATAAGTGCCAGATACCAGCGTGTCTAAGCCGGAGACCTCGGTCAAGGTTACGCGGGGTTGGACTACCCAAAACCGTGTGTCGTCATGTAGTTGGCTGCCGAAATTTTTGTTGAGACGAATGGTGGCTATCACATTCTGCAAATCATCCGAGATTTCGAGCGCTTCAACTCGGCCGACCGTGACGTCTTTGTAGCGGACCAGTGTCTTCTTGGCCTCAACGCCAGCGGCGTCTTCAAACACAACAATCACTTCGGGCCCTTGGCCTGCAAATTGGCGATAACCCAGCCACAAAGCGACCAAAATGGCCAAGATAGGCAATAGCCAAATCCAAGGGGAGCTGCGGTGATTTGCACTGGTTTCCGCGGTAAGCGGGACACTACTCGACATTATTTTGTTCTCTGTACTTGTCCCACATTATACGGGGATCAAAGGATTCTGCTGCAGCCATTGTGAGAATCACAGTAGCACCGAAGCACCATGCTGCTGGGCCAACTTCAACCGATGCTAGTGAACCAAACTGAACAAGCGCGTAGAGAATGGCCACGACAAAAATGTCGACCATTGACCAACGTCCGATCCACTCCGTAAGCCAATAGAGTTTGGTCAGCTTTACTGGGGGGCTAGATGGGTTGTAGCTGTGAGAGAGTAGCACCCAAAGCGCGATAAGTTTGGCCATTGGAATGACAAAGCTGGCCACAAAAACGATTAGAGCGAGTGGCCAACTACCCAATTCGTATAAGTCGATTACACCGCCCAAAATGGTTGATGGCTCAGGAGAAGAGAGCAGCCCAACGGACAAAATCGGGAGCGTATTAGCGGGTATAAATAGCGCAGCTGCAGCGATACTTAGCGCCAAGGTACGTCGCAGAGCATCGGGTTTTCGTTGGTGCGCAGTTGTACCGCACCGTGGACACAACTGAATGCCCGGCTCGTTGGTATCGTTCATTGTGCACCCGCAGCAGTGACAGCGAAGTAGCCCATGGTTCACCCTATGCGCCTCGCTAGCCTTTCAATATTGAGGCCGTTGTTGATAAATATTCCAAGCAGCAACAGCGCAAACATAGAACCCAGCGCGATCCCAGGTATCACTTCGGCATAATCGGTGAGCTTGATGCCGGCGACGATAATACCCAGTGCGCAAACCTCGATCATATTCCACTGGCGCATCGCAACGATGGTGCGAAATAGCCATTGACGAAAGCCCTTTGCACCAAGTTGAGTCATTACAATGGTTGCAATGCCAAGTAACTCAAGCGCTGGGGCGATACCGAGTGTCAGCGCCAGCAAAAACGCAATGAAGCGCTCCTCGCTTTGTGCGAGTTCGACAATGGCGAAGCTCAAAGTCATTGGGCGTAGCTGGCCCTGCATTGACAAGGAGAGGACCGGGAAGCTCCAAAGCATTCCCAAGGTCACCAGCGCAGTAATCACCAGCGCCAGAGTGGTTTGTGCGGAATGATTTCCTGAGGTGACGGGCGTTTGGCATATTGGACAGCGTTGGGCGCTGGGTCGGCCATGCTCGATGGCCAACACAGTGTCACACCCGCCACATAAACCTGTGTAATAGGTTTTTTGTTCGCTACTCATTGACGCTCTGCATCTGTTCCATTGGAGCCATCTCTCAGCTGCTCTTCTTCTGCATGTTCCATTTCGTCGATCACCACTTCGGTCGCGAGTTCAGCAAATACTGCAGATCCTCGAGAGGGCAGGGTTGCCATTAACGGTACCGTTTCGTCGTTGGTTTGGCGGCGCGTCATTCGATAAATGCCATAGAGAACGATGGCCCCGAAAATGCCAAGAATGAACATAAAGAAGCCCTGTGCACCGGCCTGATTCATGATGTAACCCACGATGATTGGGCCGCCCATGGCACCCACACCGTTCACAAATAGAAGCGAACCGCTTGCAGCGGCCATTTGTTCACGCTCAAGAAAGTCATTGGTGTGCGCGATCAGAAGCGAGTACAGGGGATTGGCCATGCCACCCACGAAAAACGCAATCATCAAAAGCCCTAGCAGATTCACCGGCATCATAATCGGTACCAGCGCTGTCAATGCACCGATTAACGAGCACAGTATGATTAGGCGTCTGCGATCCATACGATCGGATAACCAACCGATGGGATATTGCAGCACCAAGCCGCCGACATAGATCGCTGCGATAAAATACGAAACTTGCGCAACTGAGTATCCCACTTCAGAGGCATACACCGCAGACATACCGAACAGCGCTGAAAAAATCGCACCAATCAGCAGCGTTCCCACCACGCCCAGTGGCGAGGCGTGAAATAACTCGCGGATGGTCAATGGCTTGGCAGCATGGAAAAATGGCGCAGGCGATACGGATAGCAAAATTGGAAAAAAGGAAACCGATACAGCCACCGAGATCACAATGAATAGTACGTGTCCGGCAGGGTCTGCAATGTTGAGCAGCATTTGCCCGCTGATGATGCCGATCATTTGTGCGATCAGGTAAACCGATAATAACGTGCCGCGAGTTTCATTGTCCGCAGAGTCGTTCAGCCAGCTTTCGGCAACCACATATAGTCCAGAAAAGCACAGACCGACCAATACGCGCAAGACAAACCAATAGTAAGCGTTGACCCACAATGCATAGAGAATGAATACCGCTGAGACCAACGAGCCCAGCGCTGCAAACACGCGCACGTGGCCCACACGGCGAATCAGTTCGGGCGTTATTTTGGAACCACCGAGAAAGCCGACAAAATAGCCCGACATGATATAACCCATCGTGGCTGGTTCTATCGACTCTAAGCTACCGCGAACGCCCAGAAGCGTACCTTGCAATCCGTTGCCGAGCTGAAGCAGTAAAACGCCCAGCATTAGGGCCCACGTGCCCTTCAGTGCGCTGATCATGTTGTGTTCTCAAGCAAAGCGCGAACTATAGCGACACAGTCTAAATTTCTGTGTCTGCTCGCGACTGTCATGGATAGAATTACGACCCAGAATGGCGACTATTCGTCGCCTCTGAGCAGGGTGTCCAATTTCCCGATTCTATCCAGTATCGAGATATCGTCAAAGCCACCGACCGCTTGCTCGCCAATAAATATCTGCGGTACAGTTCGGCGCCCACTTTTTTCGACCATTTCGGCCCGAAGTTCAGGCTGGGCATCTACCTTGATCTCGGTGTACTCGACGCCCTTGGCATTCAGTAAGCGCTTGGCTGCATGGCAGTATCCGCAAAGCGCTGTGGTGTAAATGGTAACAGCTTGCATGGTGATTGTACTCAGAGCTTTGCCAGTGCGGCGCTAAGGCCCATTAATGAGAATTGGCCAATTGCAATTTGGTCGCCGTTCAGCGTGTAGGCGAGGTGTCCTTCACGGACCGGCTTCATTGCCTTGATGACTTGATTCACACCGTCTGGGTGCACAATGACTTCGCAAAATTCAGCGGTGCAATGTGTCACCTGAAGTGGTGCTTGCCAGCCGTTGTTAAATCTTAGAGTGGCCGCACCATCGACTGTGGCGTTGGGGTCGACTCGGAAAATGATCCTCAAAGAGTTGTCAGTCTCGGCTCTGCCAATCAACGTGACCATCCCGTCGCCTTGGGTGACTGCTAGGCAATTGTTAGTACCTTTGCATTCCACAAGCCAATCATTGTGTTTGGAAATTTCGCCGTGCGCGGCTCCGATCAAAAGCATTAAAAATGCAATCTTTTTGAACACTGTATTTTCCGGTTTGAGTTTAAAACGCAATGCTACCATTCTTAGATTGATTGAGCCTTGACGGATTGACCCGATGCAAACTTTTACATTGAATCTTGGTGGCATGGTGCCCGGCGAGACCTACTCGTTACGTCTTCGCCAATACGGCTCTGATAAGGGAGGCCCATCGGTCTATATGCAAGCTGCGCTTCATGCCGATGAACTGCCGGGCATGGCAGCGCTAGCGATGCTGGAGCCGCAATTATTGGCTGCAGAATCAGCGGGCAAACTTTGTGGTCGCGTTACAGTGGTGCCGATGGCCAATCCAATTGGTGCGCGTCAATTCATTAATGGCCGTCATCAGGGTCGGTTTGATGTTGCAGACAGTCTCAATTTCAACCGGCATCACGTGGCAATTGACGAGCAATTAATCGAGCGCTTAGAGGGCCAGCTGACCGAAAGTGCTGATGACAACGCCGCGTTCGTGCGCGTGCAGATGGCGACAATCGCGCAGCAAGCGCTCGATGATCCATGTTTATCAGTCGCCGATCAACTTCGTTGGCAATTGTTCAAAGTGGCTTCTAATCACCAGTACGTTCTGGATTTGCATTGCGACAATCATGCGTTGGTGCATTTGTATGCCTCGGATAGCAGTTGGCCCGCGCTAGCGCCGTTGCACCACCGAATCGGCTCTGTGGCAACCATGCTTGCCGAAGTCTCGGGCGGCGATCCTTTTGATGAAGCGCTGGTTCGTCCATGGTTAGCGTTGCAGCGACACTTTGGCGAGACAAAGATTCCGATGGGCTGCCATAGTTGTACGGTTGAGTTTCGCGGGTCGAACGATGTCAATCCTGACTATGCCGAACAAGATGCCGCAGCGCTATTGGGCTTTTTGAGTGACATTGGTGTCTATCAGGGCGAGGTCGAACATCATGCCGCGCCAAAGCGATCGGTGATTGCCCCATTGACGGCGATGAGTATCATTCGGGCGACGACTGGCGGCATGGTGCTATACGACAAAGACATTGGCGATTGGGTGTTGACTGGCGAGCGAGTCGCGCGTATCCACGATCCACTTGAGCAAACGTGGTTAGAAGTGTTCGCTGATCAGACCGGTTTAATTTACGGACGGCCTATCAAGAATTGGGTTCGCCGTGGAAGCGTGGTGACGAAAATCGCTGGCGAGCAGCCAGTGCGTGTGGGCGCTGTCAAATTGCTAACCGACTGAATTACATTATGAATTGGACAGGTTTGTTCAGTTTCACTGCCACAGCCGATGGTACAAATGACTTTGTAAGGTTGCATTTGCAACGATACTTGTGATTTTATTGCACGCTAAACGGCAGCTGCCCTGCCAATTAATAAAAAGATTAAGAGCCAATATGTCCCACAGTGAAGTAATCCTGCAGCTGTCAGGAATACACAAACGATTTGATGAGTTAGAAGTCCTCAAAGGCGTCGATCTGACCGCGAAAAAAGGCGATGTGGTGGCACTGATTGGTTCTTCTGGCTCTGGAAAAAGCACGTTGTTGCGCTGCGCAAATTTACTCGAGCAGCCAGAGCAGGGCGATATCGTTTTTCGCGGTGACGCCGTCAAGTGGGCCGCAAACCGAGCGGGCAGAGCACCTGCGGATGCGGACCAGGTCCGTTTGATGCGCACCAACCTTTCTATGGTGTTTCAGCAGTTTAATTTATGGCAACACATGACGATTTTACAAAACGTCATGGAAGCGCCTGTCACCGTTCTCGGCCAGCCAAAAGACCAAGTTGAGCAACGCGCGGTTCAATTGCTCGACCGAGTGGGAATCGGCGATAAACTCGACAAATACCCCAGCCAGCTCTCTGGAGGCCAGCAACAACGGGCTGCGATCGCCCGAGCGCTGTGTATGGAGCCTGCTGCCATGTTGTTCGATGAGCCCACCAGCGCGCTTGACCCAGAGCTTGAGGCAGAAGTGATCAAAGTAATCCGCGAACTGGCGAGCGAAGGACGCACGATGATCATCGTCACACATGACATGAACATGGCAAGAGATCTAGCAACCGAGGTCATTTTCTTGCACCAAGGGCTCATAGAAGAGAAGGGCACACCAAGTCAGGTTTTGGATAATCCAAAATCTGAACGCCTTCAACAGTTTCTAAGTGCTACTGCGGCACATTAATGCAGACCCTAATTAAATGAGGATCAATCGGAAATGAAAAAAATTGCATTGGGAACAATCGTTCTAGCACTCGCCGCGGGTACTGCGGCAGCGCAAGATGTTCGCATGGGTACTGAAGGGGCTTATCCTCCGTACAACTTTGTCAACGATGACGGCGAAATCGACGGTTTTGAGCGCAAATTGGGCGATGAGCTATGTGAGCGCGCAGGTTTAACGTGTACGTGGGTTAAAAATGATTGGGATTCGATTATTCCAAACCTCGTCTCAGGGAACTACGACACCATTATCGCTGGCATGAGTATCACTGCAGAGCGTGACGAAGTGATTGACTTCACTCAAGAATACTTACCCCCGGATCCAAGTGCGTTCGCAGCTTTGGCGGGCAGCACACCTGACCTCGAAGGCGGCGTGATTGCAGCACAATCTGCAACCATCCAAGCAAGTTTTGTTGCGTCTTCAGGCGCCACTTTGGTTGAGTTCGCCACACCGGACGAAGCCGTCAATGCGGTTCGCAACGGCGAAGCTGACGCTGTGCTCGCGGATACTGCTTTCTTGGCAGAAATGGTCGACGGTGGCGACATGGAATTTGTTGGCGATCCGGTCTATATCGGCGGTGGCGTCGGTATGGGTTTACGTGAAAGCGATGCGGATCTCAAAGCCAAATTCAACGACGCAATTTGCTCGATGAAAAAAGACGGCTCTTTGGCCAAACTGGTTGCAGAGTACCCAGAACTTCCTCAAGGCAAACCAGCTGATTGCTGAGTTTAATTGCTCTTCTTGCTGCGGCACACTGCCGCAGCTTACTCGACTAGGCCTATTCCATGTGCGGTGATCCATCAACTCTAGAAGGGTTTCAATGGCTGATTTGCTATCTGTCGACGGGTAAGCATCAAAAATTCTATATGAGCTTTTTGGTGGTGATCGGGTTGTTGATCGCAGTCGCTCCCTTGGCCTTGGCAATGGGCTTTGGCGGCGCATTGGCAAAAAGATCGAAAATACTGCCGCTGCGTTGGCTGGGCAGTTTATATACCAATATGGTTCGGGGCATTCCGGATCTTATATTTTTCTTATTTGTGCCCATTGCGCTGGATCAATTGTTTGAAATGATTCGCCACAAGATCAAATGTCCTGAGGTGACTGATCCGATTTACCAAGGTAACGATTTTGTGGTGTGTGCAGCGGCGAAACTGCCACTGGGTAACGCAGATGCCTGGGTGCACAATGTTTACGGTTTTGTGATGGCCTGTATTGCATTTGCCATCGTATTCGGGGCCTTTGCTGCAAATACCATCGATGGCGCATTGCGTGCAGTCCCAGAAAAACAGCTCGAAACTGCGCGTGCTTACGGCATGACCGAACGCCAGACGTTTTGGCGCGTTCAATTGCCTCAAATGTGGGGATATGCGTTACCCGGCTTGTCCAATCTTTGGATGATTCTGGTGAAGGCGACGCCCTTGCTATTTTTGCTAGGCATCGAAGACATCGTTTATTGGGCGAAGGAGCTCGGTGGCTTCAAAAGCGATCGCTTCGATTATCCACACCCCGATTGGCGTGCTTATTACTTTGCGGCGCTGATGGTGTTTTATTTACTGACCACTTGGGTGAGCGAGAAATTCTTTATTCGTCTCAATCAGCGTGTCAATGTTGGACGCGTCGGGGGTGAGTTGTGAATGAATGTCTACAAACCATCCAAGACTATGGTTTGCGATCGCTGGGCTTCGGTGAGCGCTTGTTGCCTAAGACCGATATTACTCTATGCGAACAAGTGACGCTGATTGGCTCGGGATTGGTCTGGAATATCTATTTCACCTTTTTTGCCGTCTTATTTGGATTTGCTGCCGCCACACTCATTGCGGTGGCTAAGGCGAGTCCGAGTGGTTTGCTAAGTAAGCCTGCGAGTTGGTTTGTTTTTGTCTTTCGAGGCTCGCCGTTGTTTATTCAGTTCTTTTTTGCTTATGAGCTTTTCGTCATGTTGCCCAAGGTAGGCGTGAGCTTTGAACTGTTTGGTATTGAGTTTGGTGCACAGACCCAGTGGCTCACCAAGGCGTGGCTGGGGGGGGTGATCGTGTTGTTTTTGAATACGACCGCTTATTCCGCCGAAATCTTCTATGGCGCTTTGAAGGTTGTCCCTAAGGGCGATATCGAAGCGGCCAAAGCATATGGTATGAACAAAGTTCAAACCTTTAGACGTGTTGTTTGGCCGACGATGCTTCGATTGTCTTGGCCCTCTTATACCAATGAGGTGATTTTTTTGTTCCACGCCTCGGCATTGGTGTATTTCTCCAGTTTCCCCACTTGGCAACAAAGTGGCGATGCCATGTATTACGCGAGTTATTTTGCCAAAACAACCTTTAACCCCTTTATCGCCTATCCGATCGCGGGGGGGTACTTCATTATGGGGACGCTGTGCATTGTGTTTTTGTTCGGCCTTGCCAACAAACGCCTTAACTCGCATTTGGCACTGGAGGCCAAATCCACATTTAGATTTGCGCCTCAATGGCTGCGTTAACAGCGATCGCTTTCTAAAGCCAATACAAAAAAGCTCGGCTGATACCGGGCTTTTTTGATTAGTTGGGGAGAATTCGCTTGGACCAATACACTTGTTCCTGCTGCTCGCCAACGCACTCTTCAATTGACTTTGATAAGTTTGCGATGTGTGCCACCGCGCACTTGTCTTGCTCGTTTGCTCCGCTGTCGGTGGTACCGTCGTCGTTGTTTGCCGGGATTTTCATTGACAAGGTATTGCCTGGCGGCACGCCGCCACCGACGATTTCCTGATAGTAATTGCCGTTATCCATGGCTGGGGATCCGGTTGCAACGTCCATTAGGTAGTTGCGTGTGTTCCCTATCGATTCCCCGCATGGGTCATCACTGTCAAATCGAGTCGGCACGAAAGTCGATACCGCAAACTTCCCGTTGACCACGACGGCATCGGTCATGACTTTTTCATCATCATCAAGTTTATAGATCCAGCCATTGACTTTGAGCGCCTCATCGGTCGAATTACCTCCGCCATTCATGGCATTTTTGAGGTCATACAGCTTGCCCGGTTTAATGGTCTCATAGCTCAATGGCCAGTCCAGCACATCGTACTGACGCATCATAATGATGGCATCGTTGGTCTCGGGTGAGAGCGGGTCGCCTTTGTGGCCGCTACCGATCACTAGATCCAGCTCCACTTGCTTGCCGACCATTCTGGACATCACCCGAATTTGTTGGAAGAACATACGCTTTTTCTGATCGGTCGTGCTCACAATACGTGGTGTATCGAGAATAACGCCGGCCTGTGCAATGGTTTCGTTGTCTCGGCCTACAGTAGGTACGCCGTTTCCGTCCTCATCTATGGCGGTATCTGTGAAATCAAATCGAAAAATTCGACCCGCGGTATCGCCAACAAACATAACATCCATCGTGCCGTCGCCATCGGTGTCGACAGGTGTTGGCGTCGCTGGAATTGGGAAATCCATCTCTGGAACGTTTAGATTAGGCGCGTGCCCATCGGTATTCGTACCGGCCCACCAGAAGGGCTTACCCGTCTCTGCATCGAGCAATACGATTAGATTGCCACGATCAAAGGGCGCCCATGTGGAATCCATCGTTTTGGCATATCCGCCACTGATCAACACTAAGCGTTTGGTTTCCCCATTGAAGCGAAGCTTGACCAGTTGGGGCTTTGACCAGCTTTGCCCCATTTTTTCAAACATCCAATCCCAGGTTTGGTCGTCTTTATTGGGGAAATTCCATATTGGTGTCACGCTATTGGAAAACACATTATCAATGTTAAATGCCGTGTACTGGCGTCCACCTCGACCTTCGCCAGCAATGACCTGGGCAAACTCTCCTTGATCGACCAAGCTGTTGCGGTTTTGGTCGTCGTGAAGAACGCCAATCTGGCCATCCCAACCAAACGCAAATTCTGCGGCATGCCTTGGGTTGTAATGCCAGTAGGCGTTATCAAAGTGACGTTTTGGAAGGTAGGCCACTAATTCTCGACCATTGCCGTTGAAAAAATGCAACATTCCTGACGTAGAGCCTGCCACGATTACTGTGCCGAAGTTCTTGCCATCGACTACAGATTGTTCGACCGCGGGGATGTTTGCACTCATTCGGATCATGGTCGGTGAGCTATGAAGAAATGCACCCATGTAGTGGTTGGAATCTGTGGTGTCACCATCTGCATCATCATCGCGCACATCAATGCCGCGCAACCATTGGATCACTCTAGACGCTTTGTTTGGATTTCCGCCGTGCTTGGACATTTGATTTTCCATGGCTCGGACAACTTCAGGCAATTGCTCGGTGAAATTGTGATTGGCCGAAGAACCAAAGCCATTGACGTCGGTTTGGATACGGCGACCTTGCTGCACAAAGGCATCGGTCAATCGGCTGGCGGTGCCCCCTTCGAGAATTTGTCTGCCATCGTTCAGCGGTGTACCGTCTGCGTTGGTCAGTTCCATGCCGTTGTCGCCTAATGCGCTCCATAGATTGCTGGAGCCTGGTCTGATTCGCCCGTCTTTAGCGAAGACTTTGTCACCGTTGGTGTCAACAACCTCACTCGTGCCATCGGCATTGGCTTGTAGTTTGTAGCGCTTCAAATTTCCGCGCCAAGCAAGGCTGGTGGTTGGCTCAAACAGAGGGGCCAAATAAACGTTTGATGACTGGAATCGATTGGCGGTGCCTTGAGGGTTGCCGGGTGAGGCCATCATGTAGGACTCAGTGTAGAAGCTATTGAAAATATCAAATAGCGCCTCTTCTAGCTGCATGGGGCGATCGGCCGAGTAGTATTTGCCGCCGCCTTTTTTGGCTGTTTTTTGCAATAAGGCTTCGGCAGCCGCAGCGTCAAACGCCATTGTCGAGGTTCGAATTGGTTCGATGGTTTTTACCGTACCCTCGATGGTAATGTCATGGGATTGATTTAAAAAATCGGCCCACTCATCGAGGCAAGAGCCGTTGTTGTCTGTTTTACAGTCGCTGGTGATTGTGCCGGTCAGCGAACGCGGCAGATTCACGTATTCGTCATCCGATGCGGGCATACCGTCGGTGAGCAAGATGACATGGTTGGGCTGACATTCGGCGGCAACCGGTGAGTCAAATGTAAATCGATTGCCAGGGTCTGTGGTGCCCAGTTGATTGGCACCGACATAGTCAACTGAGTCAGTGTAGGCACGCTCACCTAAAAAGTACCGCCCAGCAAGCTGTAGGGAGTCGCCCAAATGCGTGTTATTGATACCATCAATGCTCGCAGGTTGAACCGCTAGCCCCGCGCGCAATGACGGGTAGGTATACCAAGTTTGTGGGTAAATCCGAAGTGCGACAGTGCCCTCAGGAATGTCCATGTAGTTAGTGACTTTGGTGTTGCGATTTGAATTGGCACTAAACATCTGGCGGTTGTTGAACCAGCTCCAATTGCCCGCCGCGTCTTGCGTGCGAATGGAGTAAGTTTTCGTCCATTGACTTAAATTGGCGCGGCCTTGGGTTGTCACGCCGACGACTTTGAGATTCTCTGGCACCGGCAGTTCGATCCAATGTCCCGTATCGCGAGTGGAGGGTGACCACGCTTGCGCGGAGTCAAGTTCACTGCGACTGTGGCGGCTAATCTCCGAGGTTGTGTTGCCCCAAATGCCGTCAAATTGTCGCTCGTCGTCAGGAGGGTTATATGTCTCTTCTGGCTGAAACAGGGTGACTTCTTGCAGCAATGCCTCGCGGTTTTTGGCAATTTGCTTCATCTTGACCCGAACTTCAGAGTTGCCCTGTTCCTTCGTGAAGGTTAGTAGCCCAAAATTTGGGTTAGATATTCGCTTTGCCAAATCTTCAAGCACATGGCTGACTGTGGCAAATCTTGAGTCAGACGGCCACGTATGGTTGCGTGAAGCTGGGTCTTGATCGAGGGTTTCTTTGGCCCATTTGTAATTGAGGTAGTTCGCTGAATAGACCGCGAAATAAGGGTAGAGTTTCCAATTGATTTCTGCAGTGGCGTCGGTCGTCCACTTACTGTACTGACCACTTTCGAGTGTGGTTTTTTTATTGGCGTAAGTTTTTGAACCCCCGTCGCCGAAGCCATGTACGCCACTGTCAGACTGGCACTCCAGCAAAAAGCGCTGATCTCCGCTCAAGGCTTTGAGGATAACCCAGCGATCCCCGCCGACGGTACGCGAGGCGAAGCGGTCGGCGTAAACACCATCTGAGTCCAATTTGTCCCATGAGGCTTTGCAGCGATTGTCCTCAGCCAGTACTTTGTACTGTGTTACTGGCGAGCCGGGAAGGGCGCCGTCGATTCCAAAGTAAACGTAGTCGTTATCGAAATCGCCGGAGTAGGTTTTGGTTGGGTCGTAGGGCTTTGCTGCATTAGGATCCTCTTTTTTCATCGAGTTGCTGTTGTCGAGAATAAACAGGATATTGGGCGAGACTTTCGACATCCGGTGTTGATACATCTCTAAGTCTTGCGCCTGAATCGCGCTGCCGTAGCATAACAACGCTGTGCTGAGCGCAATTGATAAGTTGTTCAGTTTTCGGGACATTTTGGCCTCGGTATAGTTGTAGTACGTTCCCGTTTAAACGGAGAAACCCTAAGACGGAGGTCGGCCATAGCGGCTGCATCTTTAGATGCTGGACGCGTCGTCGGATCTGTTTTGTGAGCGGGTTCGCATCTTTAGCTAAGATTGTGCAGAAATTCGTATCCCGAAAAAGATCTACTTCACGTTGGGCTGGGTTGGCTTGGCACTGTATGCACGGATTGCAAGCGGTTACACTAGTGTTTTCGACAATCGGATAACAGCAATGGCATCAATTGCATTTTTGGGGTTGGGCGTTATGGGGTATCCCATGGCAGGTCACCTGGTCAAGGCAGGCCATCAAGTCTGCGTCTACAACAGAACCGTCAGCAAAGCAGAAGCATGGGCCGTCGAACACGGTGCTAAAGCGTGTGCCACACCGGTTGAGGCCGTCGGCGGCGCTGACATCGTCATGATGTGTTTGGGCAATGACGATGACGTTCGCTCAGTGGTTTACGGTGATGACGGTGCACTGGCGGGCATGCAAAAGGGTGCGGTCATGGTGGATCACACGACTGCATCAGCCGAGCTGGCTGCTGAACTTGCGGGTGCGTGCGCACAACACGGCTGTGGTTTTGTAGATGCACCAGTCAGTGGCGGACAGGCGGGCGCCGAGAACGGTAAGCTCACTGTCATGTGCGGCGGGTCAGCATCCGACTTTGCCAAAGTGGAGTCTGCGATAGAGGCGTTTGCGCAGCGAGTTGCGCGGATGGGCGATGTCGGTGCCGGACAGCTGACTAAAATGGTTAATCAAATTTGTATTGCCGGGCTCGTTCAAGGCTTGTCGGAGGGTGTGCACTTTGCAAGCAAGGCTAATTTAGATCTTGAATTGGTATTCGACGTTATCGGCAAGGGAGCGGCCCAAAGCTGGCAGATGGACAATCGTGCGAGCACTATGGCCACGGATGAATTCGAGTTCGGGTTTGCAGTTGATTGGATGCGTAAAGATCTTAATATCGTGCTGGCCGAAGCCCGGAAAAATGGTTCGAAGCTGCCGGTGACCGCCTTAGTGGATCAATTTTATGGTGATGTCCAAGCCATGGGCGGAGGCCGTTGGGACACCTCCAGCCTTTTGCGTCGCCTCAATCGCAACTAATCCAGCACCCTAGACTGCCGGCTCACCACTTTGAGCTGGCGGGAAAACTGCCGAGTTAACAAATCGGTGAGCTCGGCAGAGGGAATGGGGCGGCTTAACAGATAGCCCTGAATCAAATCGCAGTCCCGCGACTGTAGAATCTTGAGTTGAGATTCACTCTCAACGCCCTCAGCCACAATGGTGAGCTTTAGCCGCTTGGCGATGGCCATAATTGCATCGACAATCGATAAATCGTCTTCGTCTGAGTCAATATTGGCAATAAACGTTCGATCAATCTTTAGCTCGTCTAGCGGGAAGCGTTTCAAGTAAGCCAAAGACGAATAACCCGTGCCGAAGTCATCTACTGAAATTGATACACCGAGCTGTTTGAGGTGCATCAGTTTCTCAACGGTTTTGGTCACGTCGGTCATGATGACGCGCTCGGTTAGCTCAAGTGTTAGCAGCTCGGGCTTTACACGATATTCAAACAACAGATTACGAATTCGATCGACGATGTCTGGTTGTTCGAATTGCACTGCGGAGACATTGACCGAAACGGGTATATCAAAATCGAGTGCTTGCCATTTTGAGATTTGAGCAATCGCCTGACGCAACACAAAATCACCCAATGGCAAGATTAGGCCCGTTTCTTCGGCAATCGGAATAAAGTCTGCCGGGGAAACAAAGCCAAGCACATCATCAATCCAGCGTATCAGTGCTTCAGCCGCTACCACCTGGCGGTTATTTGGGTTGAACTGCGGTTGATAGACCAAAAATAGCGATTCGGAATTTTTATCCAAACAGTCACGCAAGCGATTTTCAACCAGTAGCCGTTGCTTGCTGTCTGAATTCATTTGTGGGTCGAATACCTGGAAATTGTTGCGGCCCAGTTCTTTGGATTTGTACATTGCTGAGTCGGCGGCTTTGATCAGTTCGTCGATTGATTCGCCATGTTCAGGATAAAAACTGATGCCAATACTGGGGGTGACCACGACGCATTGTTCACCGAGATCGATTGGCTTGCGAAGCAGATCCAAGATACGATTGGCCACCACATGGGCATTGCCTTGGTCGCCAACATCGTTGAGCAAGATGGTGAATTCGTCGCCACCGAGCCGCGACAGCATGTCACTGCCGCGATCAATGTCACGCGGGGTGGTTCGCACGGCGCCAGTCAATCGATTGGCGACCTCTTTGAGTAATGTATCACCCGCATCGTGGCCGAGCGTGTCGTTGATGCGTTTGAAATTGTCCAAATCGACAAACATACAGGCCACACGCTGGTGGTGTAGCGTGGCTTCGCGCAATAACTCGGCGAAATGACTGTGAAAATATTGGCGATTGGGCAGCTTTGTCAGGCTGTCAAAATAGGCCAATTGGCGCATTTTCTCTTCACCCTGTCGACGCTCGGTGATGTTGCGCAGTAGTGCAACGTAATCACCGCTCTCGATCGCAGCGAGCCTCAGCTCGTAATGGACTCGACGGGAAGGGGAGCTGAAGTCAAACTCGCGCTGCACGGATCTGCCAGATGCACGCGCCTCGCTAAGCGCAGAACGCACTTTTTCCAGCAATCGTGGTGGCAAGAGCTGAGTCAGTGAACGACGACCGACATACTCTGCATCGGGCATAAGCCGGTCTTCTGGCGCAGGTCGGTACTCGATGATTTGCTCTTTACTGCTGAGCGTGATCAACGTGTCTGGCACCGCATTGAGAATGGCTTGATTGTGCGACTGGCTGCGGCGCAAGTCAGCGCTCACTCGGCTGCTGCCCAAAACCAACATGACTCGCTTGCCGAGAATGGCCCAGTTGATCGGCTTGGCGAAATAATCGGTGGCGCCGGCTTGGTATGCCGCATCAATGGCCTGCGAGTCCTCGCGGGCGGTGACCATAATGATGGGCACCGCCTCGGTGGCAGGGTATTGCCGGATTTTGCGGCAAAGGGTAAATCCGTTAGTGTCCGGGAGTTCCACATCCAACATGACAATGTCGATGGGGTGGCTTCGAATCAAGTCAAATGCTTCCTCGCCGTTCTCTGCTAATAGGACGTCAATGCCCGACGAATTAAGTGATTTCTGCATCAGCGCACGCATGGTTCGATCATCATCGACCACGAGTGCGGTTTGTCTTGAAATCTCGTCGTTTGTCATTGAGTATTTTTCTGTCGTCTGGGTCGCGAAATGTCTGCTGATATGATCAATAGCGGCGCAATTTGGCCGATACTGATAATGAATTGCAGTTCATTCGCAAAAATGAGACCAAAATGGCAGATATCCCTCAAAATTTAATCAATCTTCAAAAGTTGGTTGAGAGTACCAAGGTCGTTGAGGTCTACGGGCGCATTAAACGCGTTGTGGGCACCTTGATCTATGCCAGTGCGACTCGGGTGAAGGTGGGGGAAGTGTGCGAATTGCGCAATCAGGGCGAAGACCACGTTTTGCGAGCTGAAGTCGTGGGAATCAACGATGACGAAGTGATTTTATCGCCTTTAGGTGAAATGGTTGGCCTCTCCACCGAGACGATTTTGATCCCCACCGGCAGAACTTTGCAGACGCCTGTTGGCGAGGAAATGTTGGGCCGTGTCGTCGATGGATTAGGGCATCCCCTAGACATGGCGACTATGGGGCCGATGCGTACTCGCTCTAGTGCCGAACTCAACCGTGCGCCCCCTGATCCGATGAAGCGCAAACTGATTGATACCCCGTTCAGCTCAGGCGTGCGGGTCATTGACGGTATGTTGACCACAGGCTACGGTCAACGTATGGGCATTTTCGCGGCGGCAGGGGGTGGTAAATCGACCTTGATGGGCATGTTGGTGCTCGGAGCGGATGTCGACGTTTGTGTCGTGTGTTTAATCGGCGAGCGGGGACGTGAAGTACGCGAGTTTATTGAGCACAATCTCGGCCCCGAAGGCATGAAGCGTTCGGTGGTGGTGTGTGCCACGTCGGACAAGCCGCCCGTTGAGCGTGCGAAGTCGGCCTATACGGCCACTGCAATTGCCGAGTACTTCAGAGACCAAGGTAAGCGCGTGTTGCTGCTGATGGACAGCGTCACCCGTTTTGCACGCGCCCAGCGAGAAATTGGCTTGGCTGCGGGTGAGCCGCCGACTCGGCGCGGGTTTCCACCGTCGGTATTTGCCGAGTTACCACGATTGTTAGAACGAAGCGGCCAGTCGGACAAAGGGTCAATAACCGCGTTCTACACCGTATTGGTAGAAGGCGATGATATGAACGAACCCATTGCCGACGAGGTTCGTTCGATTTTGGACGGTCATATCGTACTGTCCAAAGAACTGGGTTCCAAAGGGCACTTCCCAGCGGTAGATGTATTGACCAGTGCCAGCCGCGTGATGAATCAGATTGTCCCAGAGGTACAGGCCGAGGCGGCGCGTCAGGTGCGCGAGTGGATGGCAAAATACAACGATGTCGAGTTGTTGATCAAGATCGGTGAGTACCAAATGGACTCCGATCCTGTGGCAGATCAAGCGATTTCCAGAATCGATGAAATCAACGCCTTCCTGCGGCAAGATTTTCGCAAACCTAGCGAAATGAGCGAAACGCTTCAACGCCTGATGGAGCTGGTGGCTTAAGCCATGCAGCCAGACCTTAAAAAATTACTCAAGGTCAAACGGTTGCGCTTTGACAAGGCAGAGCGCTTGCTGCGCGAGGCTGAGGAGGCCTACGCGGAGGCGCAATCAGAGGTTGAGCGTATCGAGCAAGAACTGACTGACCTGCGCGAGCAGGCCGAGAAGGGGCGAGAAACACTGCACGACCAACACCTGTGGCGCTTTAATTCCCGTACCGAGTTTGAAGAGTTCCAACACCAATTGGCGCAGTGGACGCGCAAAGTCAACGAACTCGAGCAGTCGCTGCGTGAGGCAGAGCAAGCACTACTTGAAGCCGAGGCAAATCGCGACCAATGTGAGGCTGACAAATTGATGGCGGCGCGCCAAGTCGAGAAATTCGATTATTTGGTCGATGAGGACAAAAAGCGTGCAGCCAGTGCGCAAGTGGCCAAGGAAGACGCAGAGGCCGAGGAAATCAGCGAACTGCGTTACCGTTGAGAAATTTCCTTTAGAATAACCAAATGGATTACGATCAAAGCGTTGCGCTGCTTCGCGCCATTGCCGAACCCACTCGATTGAGAATGACTTTGCTCTGTGCGCAAGGTGAGCTCAGCGTGGGCGAACTCACCCAAATTCTTGGGCAGTCTCAGCCTCGTGTATCGCGTCACTTGAAGCTGCTGAGTGAATCTCAGGTGCTCGTGCGTTTTGCAGAGGGGGCGCAAAGCTTTTATGCCCTAACTGCAGATGTTCAAATCCGTCGCTTAGTCGAGCAAGCGAGAGAATTAATCGATCGCGACGATGTAATGCTTGCGCGTGATGCCGAGCAAGTCGCTGCGCTGCGTGAGCGGCGTTTCCAACGTGGACAGCAAATTTTTGCCGATCGTGCGCAGAATTGGAATGAGCTAGAGGCCCTCGGTATTGATCACAAAGCGGTTCAGCAGCGTCTAGTCCAATATCTACCAGACGGTCCAGTCAACTTATTGGATGCAGGGCTTGGCACTGGTGAGCAATTGCTGCACTTGGCCCAATATATTGATGCAGGCACTGGCTTGGACATTAATTCCAATATGCTCGCTGTTGCACGCTCACAGGTGGCAAAGGCGCAATATACGCATCTGACTGTTATTTCTGGAAATCTTTATCAGTTGCCGGTTCCAGATCGGGCGCATAACGTTGTGCTGATGCATATGGTGATGCACTTTCTCGATCGGCCACGTCAGGCGCTATTGGAGGTTGCAAGAGTCTTAGAGCCCGGTGGACGTTTGATTATTGTCGATTTCGCCCCGCATCATTTGGAGTCGCTCAAAGCCGAACTGGCGCACCAGTGGCTTGGCTTTGCCGACGCGCAAATTGACCAATTTGTCAGCGGCGCAGGCTTGCACTTGGTGGCATCAGAAACAGTGGCAATTGACCCGCTGACTGTTAAAATTTGGCATTGTTCAAAACCCTGAGCCCGCCGTGCCGACCACCGCCGTTAGTCCAGAGCAAGAGTTCATCTGTCTCGATCGTCTATATCGATGGGTGGACGGTTCGGTTGATGCCACCATTCAAATATGGGAGTTGTCCGAGTCGCTGGCGCATACGCCGATTGAATCGGATGCCATTTTTCGCGCACTTAGCCGCAAACGGTTGATTACTTATGTCCCTCCACACGATGGCGTGCGCTTAACGCAAATTGGCGTCGCGATGGTGCTGCTGGCGCATCAATATAGGCACCGCGAAACAGCGTATTTCCCAGCCTTAGAAAGATTTTCGACGGTAGTGCCCCTGTTAATTACAGACGGCTCAATGGCCAGTGATAACCTTCGCGAAATGACCGTGCAACTCGATGGCATGATTGCCGCACTGGAGGGGACATGGAGTGAGCGGATTGATTTGACGCAGTTGATCGATGAGCTGGATCTTAGACTCTGGCATGCGAAGTCCTTTCCTTATTTCGCGATCGACGATCTAAGTGAGATCGCCGACATTCTGGCCGGGCGTTAAAGTTCGGTTTTTGCGGCCTTGCACAGCGCTGTGATGGCTTGCCAATTGCCAGCCGCAATGTCATCTGCGGGCAATACCCAGCTGCCACCCACACAGACCACATTCGACAGTGCTAGATAGTCTTTGGCAGTGCTCGCTTTGATGCCTCCGGTCGGGCAGAACTCGAGCTGTGCAAATGGGCCGCCATAGGCTTTCAGTGCGCTGATGCCTCCAAGGGTTTCGGCAGGGAAAAACTTGACGAAATCGATGCCGGCATCAAGTGCCACCATCATGTCGCCAGCATTGGCCACACCGGGAAGCAAGTCCAAATCAACGGATTGTGCTGCATCAATGACGCTGGCGGATAGGCCCGGACTAACGGCGAAAGTTGCCCCGGCGGACTTTGAGTCAAGAATGTGTTGCTGGTTGATGGCAGTACCGACGCCCACCAGCGCCTCGGGCACTTTGGCGGCAATTTGCTCGACGGCTTTGAGGCCGTGCTCGGTGCGCAGTGTCACTTCAAGCACATCCAATCCCCCAGCCACGAGTGCCTCAGCCATCGGCACGGCGTCTTGTAGGCGATCGATGACAATCACGGGTATGATTTGTGCGGCTTTGAATCGAGCCTTATGAGTTGCTTGCATGTGCTTTCCTTTAAAACAGAGCAATGGCGCCTTCTTCGGCGGCGGTCACTGCGCGGCGCATGGCGCCGAACAGCTCGCGGCCAAGGCCTTGTTGGTAGTCGTCGAGATCGGCGCTGGCTATGGGGCGCTGTTGCAAAGTTTCCTCATCGATCACCACTCGCAGCACACCGGTTTTGCAGTTTAGCTCAATCATATCGCCATCGTTGATCTTGCCGATATTGCCGCCCTGATTGGCCTCGGGACTGACGTGAATCGCTGCCGGGACTTTGCCCGACGCCCCAGACATTCTTCCGTCTGTGACCAGCGCGACTTTAAAACCGCGATCCTGTAGTGCGCCAAGATATGGCGTGAGCTTGTGTAGCTCGGGCATCCCATTGACGCCGGGGCCTTGGAAACGGACCACAGCGATAAAGTCTTGTTCTAGCTCCCCTGCATCAAAGGCATCTTTGAGCGCAGTTTGCGTATGAAATACTTTCGCCGGTGCCGTGATAATTTGATGCTCCGAATTGACAGCAGAGGTCTTGACCACGGCTCTGCCAATGTTTCCCTGCATCAACTTCAAACCACCTTCAGCATCGAATGCCGAATCAAAGCGGCGCACCACATTGTCATCGAGGCTCTCTGCCGGGGCATCCTGCCAAGCGAGTTCGCCATCAATCAGCTTGGGCTCTTGGGTGTAAGCATCTAGACCCGTGCCCATGACAGTGTTGACATCATTGAACAGACATCCGGCACTGAGCAATTCGCGTATAACAAAGCCCAAACCGCCCGCAGCATGGAATTGATTGACATCAGCATCGCCATTTGGGTAGGCGCGTACCAAAAGTGGGGTTGCCGCCGATAGCTCTGCAAAATCGTCCCAATCGATGATCAATCCTGCGCAGCGGGCGATGGCGATTAGATGAATGGTGTGATTGGTTGAACCGCCTGTCGCATGCAGGCCGACAATGGCATTGATAATCGACTTGGCGTCGACAATCTTCCAAAGCGGCATATTTAACTTGGCTAGATGCTGACCTGCTCGGACCGTTAGCGCCTCGCGCAGCTCGGTGCCCGGGTTGATAAAGGCAGCGCCGGGGAGGTGCAGACCCATAAACTCCATCAGCATTTGGTTGCTATTGGCGGTGCCATAGAACGTACACGTGCCCGGGCCATGGTAAGACTTCATCTCCATGTCCATCAGGGCATCGCGTCCAACCTTGCCTTCAGCAAACAGTTGGCGGATGCGAGCTTTTTCTTTGTTCGGGGCGCCAGTGGTCATCGGGCCTGCAGGCACAAATAAAGTCGGCAAATGGCCACATGTGAGTGCGCCCATCAATAGTCCTGGGACGATTTTGTCGCACACGCCCAGAGCAGCGGTGCGGTCAAATACCGCGTGCGACAGCGCAATTGCAGTGCTCTGTGCGATTACGTCTCGGCTAAATAGTGACAACTCCATGCCCGGCTGGCCTTGGGTCACACCATCGCACATGGCGGGAACGCCTCCGGCAAATTGAGCTGTCGCCCCCGCTTGCGCCGCGCCACGCATAATTAACGGTGGAAAATGTAACAGCGGCTGGTGCGCAGAAAGCATGTCATTGTAAGCCGACACGATGGCCAAATTTGGCGCTCGCTCCTCGACCAGCGTGAGCTTGTCATTCGATGGCGCTGCTGCGTAGGCATGTGCCAGATTGGTGCATGACAAGCGCCCCCGCTGCGTGCCTTTCGCAGCTTGTTGTTGCATGCGCGCTTCGTAGTTGCTGCGTAAGTCTTTGCTGCGTTGCTCGATGCGATTGAGTACTTTAATGAGCGTCGCGCTCGGGGACGAAAGGGGCTTTGCCATGGTGCCTTGAGGTAAATTCCGGTTGATTTATTGGGCAATTGTAGGAAAACTACACGTCTGAAGTTCATTTTGTTCCAACAAAAGCTGTAGCGCGAGTTGCGGCACACATAAACAGACAAGGATTTTACACATGGCCCTCAACGAACATCGCCTAGATCAGTTCGATGAAATGGTTGGGCAGCTGACCGACCGAGTGGAAGCAGACATTAATCAAGCCATCGTTACGCGCGGTAGAGCCCGTATCGTGGTGTCAGGTGGGTCAACGCCGGGTCCATTATTCGAGGCTTTGAACACTCGCAACATCGACTGGGAGAAAGTGACAGTCACCTTGGCCGATGAGCGCTGGGTTCCACCGTCACACAGCGCCAGTAATCACGGGCTATTGCTTGAGAAGTTGCTACACGGCGCTGCCGCCAAGGCGAAATTTGTACCCTTATATGTTGATGGTATGAGCCCAGAGTCTGCCAAGGCCATTGTTGGAGCTCGAATACGTGAAGTTGGCAAGCCCTTCGATTTGGTGTTGCTGGGAATGGGGGGAGATGCACATACCGCATCTTTATTTCCCGATGCGCCGGAACTCGAGAGCGCAATGGATCAGGATTCTGGCGCCATGTGCTGGCCGATGCATCCGCCGAGTGCGACAGAGGCGCGTATGACGCTGACATTGCCAACGCTATTGCACACGCGACAGGTTATTTTAATGCTTCGCGGCTGGGATAAATGGCCCGTGTATCAAAAAGCGTGTAAAGCCAAGGATTATCTGTCGATGCCCGTCGCAGCGGTTCTCAACCAAGACAAGGTGCCCGTGGATGTCTACTGGTCGGAATAGCACAGCCCTTGTCGCGGATATCGGCGGCACCAATGCGCGATTTGCAATTGCCAAAGAGGGCGTTTTGCAGCATCAGACCATTGAAAAGTTACCCACGGCCGATTACGCCACGCTGGCCGATTGTGTGGGGGATTATCTCGAACGGGTCGCTGAGTCGCCCTCAGAGGCATGTCTTGCCATGGCAGGGGCGACAACAACTCCCGAGCTGGTGTTTTCGAACAATCATTGGCGATTTTTTCCAGAGCAACTTGGCCCCGCGATGCGGGTGCAGCGATTAATTGTGATCAATGACTTTACGGCTCAGGCGCTAAGCATTACCTCTCTAGAGACTGGGGAATGCGAAACCTTGTACGCGGCCAGTGAAGCGGCCAATGCACCGAAATTAGTGATAGGCCCTGGCACCGGATTAGGCGTATCTGCATTGATTCCTTCGGCCACGGGTTACATCGCACTGGCCGGTGAGGGCGGGCATGCCACATTTGCGGCCAGTAATCCGCGCGAGCTCGCCGTGCTCGACAAACTACAAGCTCGACAAGCGCATGTCGCATTTGAGTATGTGGTGTCAGGCACTGGGCTGCAGATGACTTACGCGGCGCTTCGCGAAATTGATGGGCTCTCGCCAGAGGCCAGCGATGCGGCGACCATCGTCGCCAAAGCGAGCCAAGGCGATGCGCAGGCGGTCGAGGCAGTAGATTTGCTGGTTAGCAATCTTGGCCGCATCATTGGCGACTATGCATTGATGCTGGGCGCGCGCGGTGGAATCTACATCGCTGGCGGCGTGTTGCCAAAGCTGATGACGCAAATCAGCCCTAGCTTGGTACTCAGTCGTTTGCATGGCAGAGGCGTGGTCGATGGCTATATCAAAGAGATTCCAGTGTATTTGGTGAATGCTGAATTTGGTGCGCTCAAGGGCACCATTGCGGCGTTGACCCAAGCGCCAATGGGCGCGCGAATTTGGGAGAATTCCGAATGTTAGATCGAATCCGTGGCGTAAAAAACTCACTACGTAAATCCGAGCAAAAAGTTGCCAATGCGGTCATCGAGGAGCCTGAATCGGCAACTCAGATCTCGCTGGCGGCGCTAGCGGCGGTTGCAGACGTCAGTGAGCCTACCGTGCTGCGTTTTGTGCGTGCACTGGGCTGTCGTGGTTTTGGCGACTTTAAGGTGAAGCTGGCACGGTCCTTAGCCAAACGTGAGCGTTTCTTTCACTCGCAGGTGTCGCCTGATGACTCAATGAGCGAGTTGTCGCACAAGCTGTTTGATAGCGCCATTGCCTCACTGGTTCAGGTGCGCGATAACTTGCAGGACTCTGCTATCGAGAAGGCGGTGGCGATCCTAGAACAATCACACCGTATTGAGTTCTATGGGCTCGGCGGCTCTGGCGTGGTTGCACTGGATGCGCAGCAAAAATTCTTTCGTTTGGGAAAGCCGGTAATGGCATATTCCGATCCCCATATTCACCATGTGGCGGCGGGACTGTTGGATGAGAGCAGTGTCGTGGTCGCCATCTCTCATGGGGGCCGAACACGCATGTTGATTGAGTCGGTAGAGACCGCCAAAATTGTTGGTGCCAAAGTCATTGCCATTACCGCCAGTGGTTCCCCGCTGGCAGAGGCCGCTGACGTTACATTGGCCGTCGATGTGGTGGAAGATTCAGACAGTTATGCACCGGTTAAATCCCGTTTGGCACAGCTTGCTGTGCTTGATGTCCTGGCCATTGCACTGGCATGTCGCGATCAGGCGACAGCACAAAATCGGCTCAATCGCGCACACGATTTGCTCGCTGATAAGTACATTACTGAGTAGAAAAAAGTCGGTGTCAACAGGTGTGAATTCGATCTAAAATCGCGTAATATGTCGCAAATTTTTGAGTAAGTAGGACAGCGTGGTTCAATCAAAAGCGGTCGAGTTTAAAGGGGGGTCGGTTACCCTAATGACCCTGCACCTGATGAGCACAGATCCGGCGAAACTCGCGCTAGAGCTCGAAGACCGAATTTCCCAAGCGCCCAAGTTTTTCAAGCATGCACCGGTCATCGTTGATGTCTGTGCATTGGATATCGACACCAATGCAGATCAACTCGCCGCGCTGGTCGAAACCATCAAAGCCAGTGACCTTCAAC
>JABXHR010000182.1 GCA_013373515.1 Gammaproteobacteria bacterium
CCGTGGTGCCGGAGGTGTAGAGCATCACGCAGGTGTGATCGAGTGTTAGCCCGTCGACGGTGCTTTGCATGGCTTTGCGGTCACCTTCGCTGGCCGCTTTGCCGATGGCAGAGACGTCTTCGTAGCTATGCAGTGCTGTGCGGTCATATTTGCGAAGGCCACGCGGATCAAGAAAGATAATGCGCTCGAGGTTGGGCAGCTGGTCGATCAGGCCAATCACCTTATCCACCTGCTCTTGGTCTTCGGCCACAACGATTTTTGCGCCGCAGTGCTCGAGCACATAGGCCATTTCGTCGGCGACGGCATCTTGGTATAGCGGCACCGGCACGGCGCCGGTACATTGTGTGGCGGTCATCGCCCAATAGAGTTGTGGACGGTTGGTGCCGACGATGGCCAGATGGTCACCCTCGCCAAGTCCATAACTGGCCAAGCCCAGTGCGAAATCTGTGACGTGTTGATGGACCTCAGACCAAGTCCAACTCTGCCAGATCCCGAATTCTTTTTCGCGGAAGGCCGCTTGGTCGCCGTATTGCTGTGCATTGCGTGCCAGCAGGGCAGGAACTGATTGATGCGTCGTGGTGGTCACGAGATGGCATCCCCCTTGGTATCGGTTTGCATGAGTGCATTTTTTGGTGTCTTATCACTTTGACTTACGTTAACGTAAACGTCAATATCGTGTTAGACGAAATCATTTCTCGAGATCGGAACATAACCGCTAAATGTTTCTGAATTTTTGCAAGGTGAAACAATTTCTGTGCAGACCCCATTAGAGCCGCTTGATGCGGTGGCCGAAATGACCCAATCTGGGTTGAATCTGATTCAGCAAGCATTGTCGATCTACGACAAAAATCTGAAGCTTGTCACCTGCAATCGACGCTTTGCCGAGCTATTCGAATTGCCTCAGCGTTTGGTGCAATCGGGCGCTGACTTTGCCGAAACCATTCGTTATCTCGCCAACCGTGGGGAATACGGTTCACTCGACGATATGGAGCGATTTATCGAAGAGCGAGTCTCCGTGGCGCGTGAATTTTCCGCTCATTATTTTGAGCGCACCCGTGCAGATGGGAGAACCATTTCGGTTGAGGGCAGTCCGCTCAGACAGGGCGGCTGGGTGACGGTGTACACCGATATCACCGAGGTAAAGCGCAACGAACAATTGTTGCGAGCCAAGTCGGATCAATTGCACGATGAGTTGCTGAGCCAAGCAGAGGTGCTGGCGCGTAGCAATCGCGAACTGCGCGCGAGCAATCAAGCGCTGGCGGCGGCGCAGCATGCGCTGATCGAAGCAGAGGCACGGACGCGAACGACCACTGAAATGATGCCCGCTCACATTGCTTATCTCAACCACCAGCGCATCTACACTTACTCCAACCGTCGATTAAACAAGGTGATTTTGGGTGCGCCAGAAACCATAGAAGGGATGCATGCTCGAGATGCTCTGGGCGAAGAGGCCTATGCGGCCATATCCCCTTATTTTGATCGGGCTTTTCAGGGCGAGGAATGCGTGTTTGAGTTTGAGCATTCCAACGGTCAGCGCACGATCCGCTGTGCGTTGACGCCGCAATCGTCCGCCGAGAAAGTCAGCGGTATTTACATCTTATCGATGGATGTCACCGAGGAGACGCGGTCGCGTACGATTTTGATGCAGAATCGCAAGCGTCGATTGGCCGCACAGTTGACGCGAGGATTGGCGCATGACTTTTCCAATTTGTTGACCATTATTATGGGGTTGCAATCGGATCTTGAGCGGCGCAGCGATTTGTCTGTCGATGCGCTGGAGCTGGTGCGTACCACCAAGGCTGCAGCGTTGCGAGGCGGCGCTTTACTCGACCGAATCTCTGGCATATCCAATCCACGAGAGCTCATGCCCACCGCTGTGTCGCTGGAGCGATTCCTGCGTGAGTTGTATGTGCTTGCGCGCCCAACTGTGCGCCCCGCGATCAAGCTAGAAATGAACTTGCTCACCGAGCTTGAACCGGTACTGCTTGATGTGGGCTATTTGCAGGATTCGCTGTTGAATATGCTACTCAACGCCAACGATGCCATTGGTGATCGAGAGGGTTTAATTCGCGTGTCGATACAAGCCCGCGATATTTGGTTGGAGCTTATCGTTGAAGATACTGGCCATGGCTTTGATGAGCATGCAATCAAATACGCCACCACGCCGTTTTACACCACCAAGAATGCCGCTGAGGGGGCGGGTTTGGGATTGGCGATGGTGTATGATTTTGCGCATTTGTCGGGTGGGGATTTGCATCTGGCCAATCGCGCCGATGGCGGCGCGGTAATTACCTTACGTTTGCCGCTTATTTTCGCATCCAACGAGGCAGTGGCTCCTTTACTGCTGCTTTTGGTCGATGATGACCCAGCGCTGCGCGAGGGCATTCGAAACCAACTGACTGAAGCGCAGCATACGGTGGTGGAGGCCTCCAACCTTGATGAGGCAGAGCGGTTATTCCACGCGGTGTCTCCAGATGTTTTGCTCAGTGATATCGATCTCAACGGAGAGGTTGGATTGGCACTTTATGAGCGACTGGGCGAGGACCTGCAGCGCTGTCAGGTGATCTTTATGACGGGCTTGCCCAGTGATGACCCAAGATTTGTTGCCGCCAGCGAAAGGGCCAAGGTGTTACGCAAGCCGTTTTTGCTCGAGCAGCTGCAACGGGATTTGGTACGTCCATGACTCATAAACCGCTGGTGGTGGTCCTCGATGACGAGCCACAAATTCGCACGAGTCTTAGCAATGTGTTGCACGACCATGGTTACGAAACACGCTGCTATGCCACCGTGGGTGAGCTTGAAGACGATATTGCGCGATTGGAGCCCACGGTGTGTTTGCTCGATCTGAGCTTGCCAGACAAAGACGGCAAGAGCTTGATTGTCGATTTGGCGGCCGCTAAAGGCGCTGCCGTCATCGTGATCTCTGGTCGCGAGCAAACGGCGGTGAAACTCGAGTGTTTTGAATTGGGCGCCGACGACTATATCGTCAAACCCTTTGATCTCGAAGAAGTGGTGGGCCGTATCAAAGTGGTGTTGCGGCGTCGAGGTCAAGATGCCGAGCAGCGGTCTTTGGCACAGTTTGGTGCTTGGACTGCCGATTTTTCCGCGCTGCAGCTGCGCAGAGATGACGGTCACTTGGTCAAGGTATCTAAAGCCGAGGCCGATGTCCTTCGACTATTTCTCAATGCGCCTAATCAGTTGATTACCCGCGCGCAAATGCAGGATAAGCTTCAAGGTTCCGCCAGCGAGAGTTTCGATCGTGCCATGGATGTCCGAGTGTCGCGGCTCAGAAGCAAATTGGGTGAAGACCCGAAAAACCCGGCCACGCTAAAGACGATTTACGGTGCGGGGTACATATTTTTGGCCGATGTACAGTGGCGATAGTGGAGACATTTTGACAACCGAATACACCATTCAGCAATTGACCCGAGAGTTTGATGTTACAGCGCGAGCGCTTCGTCACTACGAGGATCAAGGCATTCTCAAACCGCGACGCGAGGGCAATAAGCGAATCTATAGTCGCCGCGACCGTGTGCGCTTGTTATTGACCATTCGGGGCCGTCGCTTCGGCTTTACCTTGGCTGAGTGCCGTGAGCTCTACGATATTTATGATGCCACACGAGATGACCATCAGCAGTTGAGCCTATATCGGCAGCGTCTGTCGGAAAAACGTTCGGGGCTGGAACAGCAGGCTAGAGATTTACAGGCCGTGATTGATGAGATCAAACAGGCTGAGAATAAAATCACCCGTCAAATAGCGCAGAAACAATAACAGCGCCAATGGGGCGCTGTTATGACGGGCTGGGACTTTATCAGTTGGTTTTGCCGATACCCATGCGAGAGAGCAGTTTGTCTTTCAGCACAAACTGATGGAAAAAAGCGCCTGCGATATGCAGCACAATCAGCCCCATCAGCGCTTTGGACAACAGACCGTGTGCGGCACGTGGCGCAAACTCATCAAATGATGCAGGCAACGAGCCCTCACCGCCAAAGACCACAGCGGGTAGCCCCGATTGCAATGCCAAGCCAATGCCGGATGCCACCATCAATACCACCAACAAATTCAGTACAGAATGTGCAATGACGCCGAGCTTATCGAGCAGTGCATTGCCAGTTTCAGCGTGTGCCGGGCGGCTGGCGGTAAAGCGCATGACGATTCGATAGAGTGACAACACGCCGATCACGATGCCTGCGATCATATGGCCTCGCAGTGAATTGATTTTTTCGGGATCAGTGTTATCCATTTCGGTTAAGACGTTTGACCCCATAAATAGGGCCACCATCACTAAAATGGCTATCAGCCAATGGGCAATGATAACGGTAACGTGGTATCGCTTAGGCATGCGTCGACTCTTAATTATTTTTGGTGCGCCTTATTTTGACATGCTAAGCCTGAGCTTAATAGTGGCGGAATCGGCACACCTGAGTTGAACGCATTTCAGATGATTACCTCGATGCCAGTGGCAGGTTATAAATCACGCTACGGATGGCCACCGCTGAGCTACTGATTGAGACATGATTCATCGGCTCCAAGCCCTCGCTGGTGCGTTTGGCAGCAAAACCGCGGATCACCCCTGCCAGCACAGATTCTCCGTTCTGGCAGGTGAGTAACGCACCGCCAGATTGTCCGGTATCGACAAATGCATTGGTGACCAAAAGACCTTCAGATTCGTAGTTCATATGGCCATTAAACACGCCCTTTTCACCGCCGTAGGGAAAACCGACGGTCCAAATGTCTGAATACTCTGCCGGCACGCTGCCCGAGAGTTTTACGCCAGAGGCCATTCGATAGGGCGCTCGGATCAGAGCCACGTCTAAATGGTGATCGATCATCATCAAATCCGCAGGGACTCGGAGTGTGTCGTTGGCGACATAGATTTGATTGTCGGTATCGACAACATGGGCGGCCGTTAAGATATCGCCATTGTCGAGTACGACCCCGCTGCCTTCGCCATTGGCTTGGACGCGGATAACACTGTTAATACCAGCGGTGAGATCGCACGGCTGTGCGTTTGAGAGGACTGGCAATACGGTGAGTAATGCCGCTGCAGTAACTGACTTCATAACAACATCCTGTTATTACTGCCAAATTTGAGATTGGCAGGTATTGCAAATCGTCAGCGGATCGTCAGCCACCGTAGTGGTCTGATCTTATTTGCAAAGGTAGGATGCAAAACAAAGGCCAGCTTGTGCTGACCTTTTTAAATGGTAAGGTTTTAGGGGCGTGTCAGTGATCGGCGACCAGGGGTTCGCCACCAAAAACCGACTCTACCATTGGGCGGAAAAACTCTAAATCGAAGCTTTCATAATCTGGGTCAAAGCAGTTCTGATCGTACTTTTCGCAGAATTCGATGGCGTCGTGATATAGCGGATGATCATTAAATTGATCTCGACTGTCCGGATCGACCCCGACATGATGGCCGTAGTATTTCAATTGAAAAACGCCGTGATGTTTGATGATCCAATAAATACGATCTTCAACATAGGGGCGCAAAATTGCCGCCGCCAGTTCACTGTGGCTATAGGGTGCCACGTCGTCGCCAACATCATGGAGCAAGCAAGCCACGACATATTGTTCACTGCGGCCATCGCGGTAGGCCCGCGATGCAGATTGCAGAGAATGCTCTAGTCGCGTGACTTGATAGCCACTGAGTGTGTGCTCCAAATCGGCAAGCTTTGCCATCAACCGATCTGGAAGGCCAGAGATGTATTGCTTTTCGAGCTTGTCCAAGAAGGCGTAGTCCTCTTTGGTGCCGTCTCGCATTTGTCGGAAACTCACTTGCTGCATTAGTTGATCTCCATAGTGTCTTTGGTGTTGTTGTAACACATACCCACCGCCAAAGCGTTCAGATTGAGCCACTGGTTTTTATTTGCTGCGTCGTTTAACGCCAAGTTAGGCGTCATGTGAGTTAGATGGTGTGGGTTGATTCGCTGGGTGCACGACAATTTGCGTAAATGGAATCACCCAGCCGTGCTCATTGCAAACGTCCACACAAATGCGCTGAATCGCGCGTTCGATCGGACGGAACTTGTCTGCCACGCTGCCTTTGAAATCGGCAAGAATAGCGAAATCGAGTGAGCTCGCACCCGCGCTGGCGAATTCCACATTGATTTTCTCAATGGCGTCCTGGCCAAATTGTGCGCTAAGCCCTTGAAGCAAACCGTCTTTAAATAGAGCCGGAATCTGGGTAGTTGCGCTGGCTTGGTGTTGGTAGTCGATCCCAAATGTGGCCGAGACACGAAAGTTTCGCGATAAGTTCACGATGCCAAGCGCGAGAAAATCTGAGGTTGTGTAGCTTTGCACCGCACCGCCCACGTGTTTAATCACGGTGAAATCTGGGCTTTGTGACACGACGCAGGCATGGGTGTCCCCTGCCAAAATCCAATCGCCCACCTGGGTTGGAAACCAATCTTCCTGATCGATACATGGTCTCGAATGTACATGTAGCAAATCCGTTGCGGTGACGCGCAAGGTTCCACCCTCTAATGCGGGATTGATCAGGTCGGTGTAGACGCCAAGTCGGCCAACTTTCCAAGCGATGCCATTGAGCATTACACGCTCACCCTCGCGAACTGCCCCTAAGTTAAGCAGTAGCTTTGATTGCTCAAAATAGCGAGGTAGGCCGTTTTTGCCTGCCCAAGCCAAGCCGAGCAAGAACAAAATCGATATTGATAACAGCAGCCAGTCGTCAAATTGGAAAAAGGTTACAAGCACGGCGGCAATTGCGGCCAATGAGGTGAAGGCCATCCATCCCAAATCAAACAAACGCGCAGCAAAATTTTTGGCCATGCCCTCGGTATGAAGGGGGCCGAAGCGCACCACCATCCGGTGCAACAGGCGCCAGACAATCACTACCGCGACCACGGCTAATATAGCCACTCCAATACTGCGGCCTCGGTTGGTGAAAAATTTGCCAAAACCCGCTGATACATCGTCCAAAAACGAAGAATCATTGCGTGTCAGCTCGGTCAGTTGCAGCTGCGCCGCTTCGATCTGGCTGACCGCTTCGGTTAGTCGGGTTTGCCATTGCTTGCGGCTCTCGTCCAAGGCCAGTTGCAGTGTCTCGTCTTGGTTTTTGGCAATCAGCTTGTCCAAAGACTCGGTCGCCTGTTCGGCGACATCGCGTTTCTTGGCGAGGGTTTCTAACAGCTGGCGTAACTTTTGAGCCTCACGTGAATCTGCCGTGACAAGGCGTAGCTCGTTTATCAGAGGTGAGACAATTTCATGCAGATCATCGCTCCAGCTGGTGGAGACTTTCTCTGCCGAATCAAATTGATTGGGATCTGCACCAGCTGCGACTTGCTCAAAATTGCGCTCTAGCTCGGCACGACGTTTTTGGAGTTTTTGCAGCTCCTCTTTTAGCGCTTCATCATCGGGGCTGTTTTGTAGCTCCTGCTTGAGGCGTTCAATCTCTTGATTCAATGAATCAACGCCTTGCATCACACTAGAGAGCGCGGATAGAACCTCGATCGGTGAGCTGGCCGTGCTGGTCTCATCGGCGCTTGTACCGAAAGACAAGGCAATGAGCAACATGGCAATGAGTAGTTGAGTCGGGGAGCGTGTCATGTGGAATATTGGTGTTGTTGTTAGGCACAGAAGAATATCATCGAACACCATGCTATCGCTGAATATGAATCTGTGCATTGGTTGGCTAATTGCTAAAGATTTGTGCGCGATGTCCGCTTTTCTGAATGCGTTTTTTGTAAGTTACGTTTTTGGCAAAGGAGCCGATTTTTGAGCCTTACCCAACAGCAAATTCATTTAATTCAGAGCAGCTTTGCCAAAGTAAAGCCCAGTGCCATGCAAGCGGCAGAAATATTCTATGACACATTGTTTGAATACGACCCAAGCCTAGAATCGATTTTTCACGGCGATATGAAATCGCAGGGTGAGAAGTTAATGCGCACACTCGACACGGCGGTCTCGAGCCTAAGCAACCTTGATGCACTTTTGCCAGTCTTGGAGGCGCTGGCGGTACGCCATGTGCAATATCAGGTGCAACCCAAGGACTACACCACGGTGGGCAATGCACTGTTGGCCACGTTGTCGAAGGGTTTGGGAGATGAGTTTACGCCAGTGGTTAGACAAGCTTGGGTTGATGGGTTCCGCTTGATTGCTAAGGTGATGAAATCGGCGGCTTATCCAGACGCTGCCTAATTCAGTTGCTTCGGCGTCCAACGCATGGTGTCGTGTGTCTGTCGTGTTAGAGTCATGTGAAAGTCGTGTCTGTGTCGTGGAACTGTTCTCGATGCAATGTCAGGATGACCTCACTCTCAACAACACAGGAAGTACCCGTGATCAAGCAGCTCAGAGAAGGCAAAGGTCTGACCCAGGAAGAATTGGCACAGATGGCAGACATCAGCGTGCGCACACTACAACGGGTAGAGCGCGGTGAGACCCCATCGCTAGAGACATCACGCGCTCTTGCCGCAGCGCTGGATGTGTCGCTGGCGGTGATCAAAGGCGATTCAGCCATTCCAGATCACCCACCGCGAGATGCGGTTAAACATGTCAAAAAGCTTCGGGGTTTTTATGGCCATTTAGCGCAATACGTGATCATTATCTTGTTGCTCTGGATGATCAATCTTTGGAATTCCCCGAGCTTTTTATGGGCAATCTTTCCAACACTGGGATGGGGTATTGGGTTGCTGTTTCATGCCATCGCTGTATTTGACTGGTGGCCGCAACGTTTGAGAGGTTTGCGCAGTCAGTGGGAAAAGCGAGAAATTGAGCGATTTCTCAATAAACAAAAAACAAAGCCATAATCGCAAAACACTGAAGAGCCTATTCAAGTTTGCATCCTTACACTGACCGAGTGCTATGTGTAAGGACAGATCATGTTGGGCTCAGTGGATTCAAACACCATTCAATCGACCGAAGACATCAATCCCGCGAATGGTGAGATTGTGGGGCGCGTTGTCGATACCGATCTTTCGAATTTTGCTCAACGGATGGGCATTGCCCGTAAAGCACAAGCGCATTGGGCATCACAGTCATTTAAAACACGCGCAAAACACGTAGAGAAAATGCAGCGCTATATTGTTGAGCATGCTGATGAGTTGGCCACCATTATTGGCCGCAGCAATGGCAAAACACGCACGGATGCCATGGCAACTGAGGTGCTGCCATCTGCACTATCGTGTCAGTGGTATGCCAAGCATGCCGCGAAGGTGCTCGCGCCCAAAGCGCGCAAAATCGACAGCATTTTGTTCTTCAATAAGCGCACACAAATGCAGCACCTTCCCCTTGGCGTTGTCGGGATTATCAGTCCTTGGAATTACCCGCTATCGATACCCTTTGGCGAAGTGGTCATGGGGTTGATGGCCGGAAATGCGGTGATCTTAAAAAGTGCAGCTGCGACGCTGAGTGTCGGCCAAGCCATCGACAAAATCGTTGCTGCAGGCGAGCTGCCCGATGGGTTATTTCAGCAGGTTTACGGCTCAGGCGGTGCGGTATCTGAGGCGATGCTGTCGCATGGCATCGATAAACTGTTTTTCACCGGATCGGTCGGGGTTGGCAAGCAGTTGATGGCAAAAGCAGCGGAGACATTGACCCCTGTGTCGCTGGAGCTTGGCGGCAATGATCCAATGATTGTGCTGGAAGATGCCGATCTGGAGCGGGCGGCAAATGGTGCAATCTGGGCCGGATTTCAAAATGCTGGTCAGTCTTGTGGCGGCGTTGAACGCATTTATGTCCACGAGGCGGTGTATCAGCCTTTTCTGATGCGCTTGATCGAAAAAACCAAAGCGCTGCGACATGGATACCGTGATGATCACGGCATTGATATTGGTTCGGTCACAACCGCGGGTCAGCTACGCACCATCGAATCCCACGTGCAAGAGGCTTTGGAAAAAGGCGCACAAATTGCCGCGAGATCCACCCCGAGCGGCGAGCAAAATGGCTACTTTTTCCCCGCCACAGTAATGGTCAACACCACTGCAAATATGCGCCTGATACAGGAAGAAACGTTTGGCCCGGTTTTGCCAGTGATGCATTTTCATCATATCGATGAAGCCATCGATATGGCCAACCAATCTGACCTCGCGTTGACCTCATCGGTGTGGACCAAAGATTTGAAAAAAGGTAAAGCAATCGCAGCACGACTGCAAACCGGCGTGACCACGATCAACGATCACCTATACACGCACGGCCTGTCTGAGATGCCATGGGGCGGGTGGAAACAGTCGGGCATCGGCCGTACGCATGGGCCGGAAGGGTTGCTTGAGATGACGCATATCAAAGCCATCAATTGGGACATCCTCCCGGGAAAACGCAATCTTTGGTGGCATCCGTTTGATGAGCAAACTTATCAGGCATTGCACCATGCCATGCAGTTTGTGTTTGCACCATCTTTGATGCGTCGGCTAAATGCTGGCATTCGATTGGCCCCAGTATTGTTGCGTAAAATGTTCAAAGGCTGACGCCATCGCAGTCGTCTGGTCGCTAACAACCGCAGACTAACACGAAGAAATGGACATTCAGCCGATCGAATCGCACCGCGTTTTAGAGGTCGTGGCCCTTTACAGTGGCGACGACCGACCTGAAGACGACCCTATCTACAAACAGCAAGCCGCCGATGCCCTTGATGCCATTCGTGCACAGGGCGGTGAGGTTTATGCGTGACAAATCTCTGGTGATTATGTTGGAAGCTACTCGCTGTATTGTTGTCAAAATCTCGCGCGTGCAGCACGCCCATTTTGCGTGATTGAAAACGCTATTTTCCATCCGGATTACCAGCGGCAAGGCAGCGGAAAAGCGATGATGCACCATGCCATCCACATCGGACGATCAACCGGTTTGTATAAAGTGTTTTTGCAAACCGGAGCAGGGCGTCCTGAGAATGTAGCGTTTTAGGAGGCCTGCGGATTTCGTGCAGATAAGCAGGGTCTGCAGGTGCGTTTTTAGTGCTCTGTCTTCTGCTGCGCTTTGGCTGCTCTGAGTTTGTCTTTTTTACTGGGCCGTTTGCCTTTGATGCCCCCATTATCGTCGGCCACGAGTAACCGTTCGGTGGGTTTGTCTTGGGGGATAAAGCCTTCGATTCGCTCACGTTTGACGTTAAATTGATGACGTTTTTCGATGAGCGAAAAGTGGGCATGACTGTCAGCGTCGATAAAGCTGATCGCGAGGCCGGTTTCCCCTGCGCGGCCCGTGCGCCCGATGCGATGGGTGAAGTCTTGGGTTGAGCGGGGCAGATCGTAATTGACGACAACAGGGAGCTGGGGGATGTCGACTCCGCGTGAGGCGAGATCTGAGGCCACCAGCACTTGTAGCTTGCCGCGTTTGAGCTGGCGCAACACCCAATCCCGCCGGTCTTGACTCAATCCACCATATAGCGCGGCCGCACGTATGCCGTCTTTTTCGAGGGTGTCACTCAATTGATCTGCTCGATCTTTGCTGGCGCAGAACACCAAAAATCGGTCGCCTGATGCGGCTTTGATTAGGTGTTCTAATAGTGCTGCCTTTTGGCGTTGGTCTACTTCGATGGCACGTTGTTGGATATCTAGTGCTTGGGTGGGAATGTCTATGCGCAGCGGGTCACGCAGAAGGCGTTTTGCTAAGGCGTGAAGCTTTGGGCCGAAGGTGGCGGAAAGCATCAGGGTCTGGCATGACTCGGCGACATTTTCGAGAATTTCGTCTAACTCGGCCGCAAAAGACGCATTTAACAGTTTATCGGCTTCATCCAATACCAAACAGCGGGTATGCCATAAATCGACGCCGTTGTGCTGCATCACATCGAGCAACCGGCCTGGGGTGGCTACGATAATATCGGCGCCACCGCGCAGGGCCATCAGCTGCGGATTGATAGACACACCGCCATAGATGGCTACCATCTTGCAGCCCGGTGCCGCGTCTATAAATTCGTCAAACACGGCTTTGATTTGCTGCACCAACTCGCGGGTTGGCGCAAGAATTAAGGCGCGCGCGGCTTTGGGGTTGGCACGCCAGCGTTCTAATATCGGTAACACAAAGGCCGCAGTTTTACCGCTGCCGGTTTGCGCGGTGGCCAGCACGTCGCGCCCGCCAATCGCGGCATCAATTACAGCTGATTGTATGGGCGTGGGCTCGACAAAGCTAAGCGAGTGCAATCTCTCCAGGAGGGGTTGAGAAAGCTCGAGATCCGAAAAAGGCATGGGCAGTCGGCGCGTAAAACATCAGTGTACGCGCAATGACCGCTGCGCTCCACCACAGTGCTTAGATCAGCCTCGCTTTGAACATCTTGCCTTTGATGGGGCGCGTGGTGAGCTGCTGTAATGCGGCGCTTGCGTCTGCGTTGGCAATGGCCACCAAGCTGTGCTGCTCGTAGCTATTGATGGCGCCAACGGAGCTGCCCGCAATTGCGCCATCGCGGGTGAGCGCGCCGAGAATATCACCTTTGCGCAGTTTTTGTTTTTTGCCGCCTGCAATTTGGAGGGTTTGCATTGGGGCTTTGATGGGTTTTACGCTGGCTTTGGCCACCTCGGGCATCGGCTCCAACGTGGCCATCATGCCATCGTCCACCCAGCGTTTAAATTTGTATTGATCGCCTTTGCTCACCAAAGTGACGGCGATGCCAGATTTGCCCGCTCTGCCCGTTCGACCAATACGATGGGTATGGGTTTCGACGTCTCTGGCCATATCGAGATTGATCACCAAATCGACGTCTGGAATATCGAGTCCGCGGGCGGCGACATCAGTGGCCACTAGGGCCGCGTAACTGCGATTGGCAAAGCAGGCCAAGGTTAAATCGCGCTCGCGTTGTTCCATGTCGCCATGCAATGCAGCAATGCTGTAGCCTGCACGAGCGAGGTCGGCTCGGGTTTGCTCGACATCCACTTTGGTGTTGCAAAATAGGATTAGGCTTTGCGGCGCAAAGTGCGCAATCAGCTGGGTGGCTGCCGTAAAAACCGATTGGCCATTACTTCGGTAAAAATGGCTTTCAATGGTGGCGACCGGCTCGCCGTCATCGCTTTGGACAAAGCTCGCGTTTTGCAGCTGTGCCTTGGCCAGCGCTTGCATATCGCTGTCGTAGGTGGCACTGAAAAACAAACTCTGCCTTGAGCGCGGGCAACCGGCCAATATGGCGTCGAGGTCATCGCTAAACCCCATATCCAGCATGCGATCTGCTTCGTCGAGTACAGTGATTTTTACTTTGTTAAGTGCAAGACGCTCTTTGCTGAAGTGGTCGAGAACGCGACCCGGCGTGCCCACCACCACATGACTACCATGCTCTAGTGCAGCGCGCTGGGGGCCGCTCGGTACGCCACCGCAGAGGGTCACAACTTTTAAATTGGGCAAGGTGCTGCCCAATTGACGCACCGAGGAGGCCACTTGGTCGGCCAGTTCGCGGGTGGGGCATAGAATGAGCGCTTGCGGATAGCCCTTTTGAGTGTCCACCTTGTTGAGAATGCCCAAAGCGAAAGCGGCGGTTTTACCCGAGCCGGTGCGCGCCTGCGCAATCACATCCTGACCGGCCAAAATCAGCGGCAAGCTCTGGGCTTGGATGGGCGTCATGTCGCGAAAGGACTGGCGGCTCAATGCTTCGAATAATTCGGGCTTGAGAGGAAGATCGGCAAAGGTGTTTGAGTTCATGGCGGCAGTGTAACAGCAACGCCCTAGCGCCGTATCAAAGGCGCTAAGTCAGGGCGACTTTCTTTAAAACGTAAAACGCTGGCCAATCTTGCCTCGATACTTCACGGTCAACTCGGCGGGCACTTCATCGCCGGTTTTTAAAAACGGCAAAATACCACGACGGGCAGAGCGCCCACGCATGGACTCTATTTCGGCATCCGAGCGGGTCACGCGCTGTGACAGCCGTCGACCCCACTGTGCTAGGTGTTCGTAAAGCTTGGCGCGTATTTCGGCATAGTCTGGATGTTGCCCAAGATCCTCAAATTCCTGCGGATCGGTCTGTAGATCAAATAACATGGGCGGTACACCGCCTTCGGCGTGCATAAGCTTGTAACGGCCATCGAAGACCATAAACAGCCTCGCGTCCGTGATGCTCACACCCACCACATCGCGCATGGGTGTGACCGAATAATCGTATTCGCTAATGGCAAACTGCCGCCAATCGGGGGTTTGGCCGTGTAACCAAGGACTCAGTGAGCGTCCTTCCAAAATATGGTCAGCACGCTGTCCGCCTGCGGCCTCTAAGAAGGTGGGGGCAAGGTCGATGGCCTCGACCAAGGCATCGCAGGTTTGACCTCGGGTTGCATCTGCAATGGCGCGAGGATCGTAAATAATGAGCGGGACTTTGACCGATTGTTCGTGGAATAGATCTTTCTCTCCTAGCCAGTGATCACCCAAATAATCGCCGTGGTCAGAGGTGAGCACGATCATGGTGTTGTTGAGCTGGTCAGCTTGCTCTAAATAATCGAGGATTCGCCCCAGCTGATCGTCGCACTGCTTGATCAAACCCATATAGGCGGGAATCACTTTTTCACGCACCTCATCCTGCTGGAAGGCGGCTGCAATCTTGTTGCCCATAAACGCGCCATAGACTGGATTAGGGTTCTCGCGCTCACGTGCTTCGCGGCAGGCTGGCGGAATATCCTGCTTGCTGTACATGGCATGGTAGGGCGCTGGCACAATATAGGGCCAGTGTGGTTTGATGTAGCTTACGTGGGCGCACCAAGGGCTGCTTTGGCTTTGTATAAACTCTAAGGTGCGGTCAGTAAGCCAAGGGGTTTCAGAGTCTTCTTCGCGAATATTGGCAGGCTTGTCGGCGTTGTCGAACATCCAGCCGCTGGCGATGTTATCGCCGTCGATCCCTGCATTGGCAAAGTCTGCCCAAGGGTTGGGGCTGTCATAGCCTTTGGATTTGAGGTATTCGTTGTAGGGCGAACGCTTGTCGTCATAAAAACCATCCGGGCCCTCGCCCCATAGACCATCGTCGCGCACCCACACATCAAAGCCGCACTCGGCTTGGCGTGCGCCGATCATGCTGTCTGCGCTCAATCCCAAACGCGCCATGCCCTCGCTATCGACTTTCATATGGGTCTTGCCGATCAACCAGCAATCCATCCCTGCTTTGCGCAAGTGATCGCCCAATGTGACTTCGCCCACTCGAAGCGGAAATCCATTCCATTGTGCGCCATGGGAGGAGGCATAGCGTCCGGTGTAAGTGCTCATTCGGCTTGCGCCGCAGATGGGCGATTGCACGTAACAGTTGGTGAAGCGTAAGCCCATGGCCGCGACGCGATCGAAGTTGGGTGTATCTAAGGTGGGATGTCCGGCGCAGCTGAGGTAGTCGAAGCGCAGCTGGTCATACATGATAAACAGAATGTTCATAGGCAATGATCGCGAAAAACCTTCCAAGGGAGTGAAGTGTAACGCGAACGGCATGCTTGCAGGCTTAGATTAGCTCGCCGCGCTGCTTGGATTTAAGCGCTGAACAATGTGTCTTTTTTGTTGATGGTTTTTGCCGTCTATATAGGATTGTGAGCCGCGTCATTTAAATGCTCAAGAACCGCTCCGATTTTGGCAAAGTCGGTGAAAACTTTAATTCTTTTATGCCCCCTATGATGGCCATCACAGAACGATTGATTCGGGCTTACAGTGGGCCGGAAATCTCAGGTATCTGTATTTCAACTGAAAAACAATACCGAGGTGGCCAATGTTGGACGCTCTTCACGGCGATGCGTTGATTGATCAAAATTTAATCAATAAAGTGCCCTACCATATCAACGGCGCTGCGCCGAGTAATATGGTCTATTTTGGTCAGTCGCATCAGCCGCCTTCGGTAGCGATTGTCGATGATGATCAGAATGCGTTTGTGGGTATCACGACACTCAATTTAAGCGATGATCGGCCTGAATCTACCTTTTCTGCAGATGCTGCGGTACATCTGGTTGAGACCTCTGCAATTGCCCCGAGCATTGCCGACAAACTTGCGGAAGGACTGAACGGTTCCGAGCTTGGTTTTACGTTTGTGGTTGATTTTCAACATCGCACTGAAAAGATGGAGATTTTTGTACCGCTTCCTAAGGCGCTGTATTCAGGTCGGCTGGATCAGCTCACTGGGCAATACAAATTTACTGACGCAGAGCTGGAAGAGCTCCATGGCGTCGCGCTAGATCTGGCCACTCAACACGCCAATGTGATCGCGCAGTTGCCAAGCTCGGCCGCTAATCACCTGCCTGCAAATTATGCCGTGATCGACAAGAGTATTGATCCTGATGCGGCATCGGTTGGCAAGGTTTTCGCTGGCGGCGAGCTCTATCAACGTGTGTGGAATCACCAGATCAGAGGCGTTGATACTGTGCCTAGGTTGTCAGCTGAGATCACCTATCTGATACATGAAGCGGGTCATGGCTTCGATTTCAATCACCGAGTGCGCGGGAGCGATGCGTTCAAACTTGCACTTGCCAAGGATTATCTTTTATCGCAAGGCATTGAGCGGGAGCCGACGCTGGATGATTTCGCTGCGGCCTCAGATTTTATCGCCGATACAGAGTTTACTCCTTCAGAGTATGGCTCCAATTCCATTGAGCGATTCGCGGAGCTTTATAGCTTGGTGCAACTAAAGCGACTTGATGCGCAGGGTTTGCTCAACGAAGTGCCGTTGAGACTATCAGCCGCAGTACGCGCTGAGCTTGATGCCCTTTTCGAAAAGTTCTCAAACACGATTGACGCCATTGAGGGGCACGACGATTTTGATGCGATTGTGGCTGCACAACCAGAAACTTGGCATGGCACGGATGGAGCAGATGCGCTGGGCGGGAGTCATCAGGATGATCAGCTTCTAGCCGGTGGAGGCAATGATATTTTAATGGGTGAAAAAGGCGACGATGAGCTCTACGGAGGGCTTGGAGATGACGAGCTTTTCGGCGGTGAAGGTAACGACTTATTAGTGGGTGGCGATGGGGCCGATCTTCTGATGGGGGGCGAAGGTGACGATACCTACGCAAATGTTGATGAAGCAGATGTGATAGTTATCGGCTCATATGGGGGGCACGACAGGGTTGAGTGGGGGGATTCCGGTGCTGTTCCTCTTCAAATTGATGCGAGCGTTTATCGAATAGATGATTTTAGCGTAGCGCTGGTCGACAATGAGGTTGTGCTTGTCTTCGATGAACAAGCGTCGCTGACTGTACCCATCGCAGACTTGGATCTGCATAACACTGAGCAGGTCGCCAACAATATCCTGCAGGGAATTACATTTTTTAATGGAGAAGAACTTGATCCGCAGGTTCTTCAAACCTTGCTTAGGCTAGTCGTCGAAGAGACGGAGATTGTAGACGAGTCCGAGTCCGTTGATGAGTCGGAGATTGTCAACGAGCCTGAGTCCGTTGATGAGACGGAGATTGTCAACGAGCCTGAGTCCGTTGATGAGACGGA
>JABXHR010000054.1 GCA_013373515.1 Gammaproteobacteria bacterium
ACATCGATTTGCAGAGGCGGGGAATCACATTATGTTGGGTGGTGTGCGTATTGAGCATCATGTCGGTTTAGTGGCTCACTCGGACGGCGATGTATTGTTACATGCGATTTCTGATGGCTATCTGGGAGCGTTGGCTTGGGGTGATATTGGGCATTGGTTCCCTGATACCGACGCGACTTACAAAGGCGCTGATAGTTCGAAGCTACATGCTGAGATTGTCAATGCGGCCAGGGCTGAGGGTTGGATTCTCAATAATCTAGATGCCACGGTAGTGGCAGAACGACCAAAACTGCAGCGTCACGTGCCGACGATTCGTCAATCAATCGCGGACCTATGCAATGCATCGATTGATCAAGTTAGCGTAAAAGCCACCACCTCAGAAAAAATGGGATTTGTCGGTCGAGAAGAGGGGATTGCCGTCCACGCAGTGGTGTCGCTGATTATGCCCTAGCACTCGCAGGCTCGAAGGCTTCAATGACGACGCATGCGCCCTCAAATTCCAACGAACAAGCCAGACGCATTGCGATTTTGTAGTGGGTCAATATTTCTTTGGCCAGCGGCAGTCCCAGCCCTTGGCCTTCAATTTTTGTATCTGCGCGAACTCCACGTTGCATCACTGTGCCCGCATCTTGGGGCCAGCCCGGACCATTGTCTTCAATGAAGATTAACGGCGTATTCGAGGCTTTGCGTACTGCAGTGATCCGAACGTAATCGTCGCCATATTTCATGGCGTTTTCAATTAAATTGCCAAATACATCCATAAAATCGGCTTCATCCAATGTGATGTGCAGATTGCTGGGGATGGCAAGTTCTAACTTTACATGCGGATAAAGTTTTTGCAGCGCATTGGTAATGCGTTCGATGCTGATGGCCAAATTTGTACCACTGGCGATTTCGCGTTGGCCGGTGGCTGCTGCACGAGCCAATTGCTGCGTAATGATGGCATTGAGGCGCTGAAGTTGTTCACTGAAGGTTTGCTTGCTAGGGCCATTGGGCATTCGGTCCGTTTCGTTAATCAGTATGGCCAGCGGCGTTTTCAGCGTGTGTGCAAGATCGGAGAGCGCATTTTTAAATCGTGTTTGGCGTGCACGCTCGGAGGAAATCACGTTATTTAACGAAGTTAGGAGTGGATTGAGCTCAGTAACTAAGTCGACGTCGAGTTTGTCCCGCTTGCGCTCATGAAGATCAGATAGCTGCTTGTTGACTGTGTTGATTGGCGATACCGCCCAGCGGTTTCCGAACGATGATGTCACCAAAATGCTGAGCACGATTGACAGCAATATCACCGATATAAACGAATAGAACTCGGCGATTGACGCTCGATAGCCTTTATCGTCGATAAAGTAATGGATGGTGTAGTTGTTCTGCTGCTCTTGGTTGATTACCCATGTGACCGTATAGGATAAGCGGAAGACACCATCTTTTTTGAGGTGTTCAAAAATCCATTGTCCTGGTGATAAATCAATGGGTGGTTTGGCAAGCTCGAGTTTACCGCCAGTGGTGTCCACCAGAAATTCATCGTGACCCTGGTCTGAGGACACTCTTACCATTTCGATAGATTGGCTGTTACGGCGAAAGGTGAGCTGATTGGATTCAAGTGAGACTGCGCCATCGGCAGAGACTTCCATCATGCCCAGAACGCGATAGATCATACCACGCATTTTAGATTCTTCGGCATCCCTGAGCGCCACTGACAGGGATTCCCCCATCACCCAAGATACCGCACTGGCTGATAGGAGCGCCACGCCTAATGCAGTGAGCAGCAGGCGCGTTTGAATGGAGTTGAGCAAGTGCCTAGTCGCTAGTTTTACGGGTCAAAGCGAACCGATAGCCTTGCCCACGCAAGGTTTCAATCGGCATTTTGGTGTTGTCAGGGTCGATTTTTTTACGCACGCGGCGAATGAAGACTTCGAGTACATTGCTGTCCCGATCTTCGTCGTCGGGATAAATGTGCTCGGTCAACTCAGACTTTGAAATCACTTTGCCAGCATTGATGGCTAAGTACTCGAGTACTCTAAACTCGTACGCGGTTAAGGTCATTGAGTTTTCATCGACGGTGACGCGATGCGATTGAGTGTCGATTGACAGGCCATCAAAGTCCAAAGTGCTTGCAGACCAGCCGCCGCTGCGACGGATTACCGCACGGACACGGGCAATCAATTCCTCAATATGAAATGGTTTGGTGATGTAGTCGTCGGCACCCGCTTCAAGTCCGCGAACTTTTTCATCCCAGCTGCTGCGAGCGGTCAAAATGATAATTGGATAGTTACGGCCAATTGTGCGAACGTGTTTGATGATCTCAGAACCGTCGACATTGGGCAGGCCTAGATCAATGATGGCAAGGTCTAACGGCAGCTCTTCGGCTAAAAATTTTCCCTCTGTGCCGTCGCCAGTTTGATCGACGACATAGCCTTCAGTTTGCAGTCTGGCGGCTACTTGCTCTCTCAATTGTGGTTCGTCTTCGATTACTAAGATACGCATCGCGCATTAATCCTCTCGATCAATTTCTAATATCACAACGGTCTTGCTGTCGATTAACAACTTAACGATTAATGGCTCAACAGACTCATCTACTGCCAATATTTCGTATGTTTGCCCGTCTTCGAGCGCTAATTGTTCGATAATCGAAGTATGCAAGTAATCGTCGTCCACTGGTGGAAACTCTGCATGGGCGGGCTCGCTATACAGCATAGCTGCAAGCGTTATTGCAGCTACTGCGGATAGTGTTTGGCGCCCAATCATTGATCGCATGGATCCCCCTAGTGATACCTACTCAAATCGAACAGGTAGTCGACTTGATCGTAAGAGTATGCCGATGACGTTTGAACCCTTACTTAACTGAATAAACTAAACAAGCGTTTAAGTTTATATCAATTGTGCCAGAACGTCCTGTACGGCCTCAACCCGCTCAAGTGCCGACTCTGTCGGCTTTTTCACCATGATGGCGGCACTTCCTGCGAAGCTACAGGTATCGGCATTGGATTGGACAAATTGAATTATGCGACTTGGGTCAACCTTTGTTGGGGTGTCAAAGTTAACTCGAATGAACGCGCTATTACCCTCAATTTTATTGATTCCAAGTCTTGAGGCGCGAACTCTTATTTCATGGACGGAGAGCAAAGCTTTTGCGGCATCGGGCAGCATGCCAAAGCGGTCGATCAACTCGACGGCGATGTCGCGAATATCTTCCTCCCTTTCACAGCTCGATAGGCGTTTGTAGATCACAAGTCGGGTGTGCACATCGGTAACATAGTCCTCTGGCAGTAGGGCGGCACAGTGCAGATCGATTTCTGTTTGATCGGGATCATCACTGGGGTCTAAATCTAATTTGCCTGATTTGATGGCTTTGACGGCGCGCTCCAGCAGTTGCGAATACATGGCAAAGCCAATCTGTTGAATCTGCCCTGATTGCTCATCACCCAACATTTCGCCCGCGCCACGGATCTCTAAATCATGTGAGGCCAGCATAAATCCAACGCCTAAATCTTCGAGCTGCTCTATGGCGGCCAAGCGTTTCTCTGCGTCTGTGCTCAGCAAGCTACGCGGCGGTATTACCATGTAGGCGTAAGCGCGATGATGCGAACGCCCAACCCTGCCACGAAGCTGGTGTAATTGGGCCAAGCCGAGTTTGTCAGCCCGATTGATGATGATGGTATTGGCACTTGGAATGTCGATTCCGCTCTCGATGATGGTGGTGGCAACCAGAATTTGGATGCGTTGATGGTAAAAGTCGAGCATCACACGCTCGAGTTCGCTCTCCCGCATTTGTCCGTGAGCAAATGCCACGCTAATGCCCGGTAGAAGCGACTCTAGATCGCGCACCATCCGCTCAATGCTAGCAACATCGTTGTGCAATACATAAACTTGACCACCTCGGCTGAGTTCGCGCTGGCAGGCCTCGCGAATCAGCGCCTCGTTCCATTCGCAAACGAAGGTTTTGATTGCATGACGCGCTGCCGGCGGTGTTGCGATAATCGATAAATCGCGCAGGCCCGCAAGGCTCATATTGAGTGTTCTTGGGATTGGCGTTGCGGTGAGTGTAAGGATGTCGACTTCAGAGCGCAGTGCTTTGAAGTGTTCTTTGTCCTTGACGCCAAAACGGTGCTCCTCATCAATGATCAAGAGGCCGAGCCGCTCAAACTTGATGCTGGATTGCAGCAGCTTGTGCGTACCGATCACGATGTCTACTTTGCCGTCCTTGAGATCGTCAATGACTATGTTTTGATCTTTCTTGCCCTGAAATCTTGACAGCGACTTGATGGTAATTGGCCAATCGGCGAATCGATCACGAAAATTTTGTGCATGCTGTTGGGCAAGCAATGTGGTGGGCACCAACATGGCCACTTGCTTTCCTGCACTCACAACGGCAAATGCTGCTCGCATTGCAACTTCGGTTTTGCCAAACCCGACATCGCCACATACGATCCGATCCATGCTTTTGGCTTCGCGAAGATCGCTTAACACCGCCTCGATTGCTGAGGCCTGATCTGCCGTTTCCTCGAAAGGAAAGCTGTCGGCAAATGCGTGATATTGCGCTTCATCGATGGGAAGCGCTGTGCCCGGTCGTGCGGCACGTTTTGCATGAATGGCCAGTAGCTCTGCAGCGGCGTCGCGTGCGCGCTGCGCCGCTTTTTGCTTGGCTTTGGTCCATTGCTCTGCGCCAAGCTTATGCAACGGCGCCGAATCGACGTCCGCTCCGGTATAGCGCGAAATCAGATGTAGATTGGCAATCGGGACGTAAAGTTTGTCGTCGCCCGCGTAGGTTAGCAGCAGGAATTCAGTTTTAACCTCGCCGACATCGAGGGTTATTAAACCTTGATAACGACCCACGCCGTGATCCATGTGCACCACCGGCGCGCCTACTTGTAAATCGCTAAGATTGGCAATAATGGCTTCTGCTGGGCGGCGTTTGCTGCGCCGCGACGAGGCCTGCTTGGCTCGATCACCCAGCAATTGGGTATCGGTAATGATGGCCAGATTTTCGCGCTTTAAAACCACACCTTGTTCAAACCCCAGCATGGCCATGCCGTATTGAACTGTACCCTTTGCAAATTCGGTGAGCGATTGCACAGGGGTGACAAATATGCGCTGTGATTGGAGCAGTTCAATAAAGGTCTCACGCCGACCGGGCGAGGGCGCACTAAACAGAACACGGCCATCGAATCTTGATAAAAAAGTACGTAGTAAGGAGATTGGGTCTTCGGCGCGAGGCTGAAGCGGGTATTTTTCACCTGCGACGGTTTCAAGGATCGGTAAGTTTAGCTGGTCTGGCGGTGGTGAGGCCCAGAGCTGATGATGATTTAAAGATTGGTACCGATCTAAGGCCTCTTGCTCATTAAGATATAGCCGAGAGGGCGGCAGGACGGGCCGATGGATATCATGACGATGAATCTCATAGCGTGATTCGAGTGACTCAAATGCGCGCTGCATTGCGCTATGGATATCGCCGACAAACAACAATGAGCCATCGCTCGGCAGGTAATCGGCAAGGCACGCCATTTCGTCGAAAAATAGTGGCTGGAAATACTCTATACCAGCGCTCATTCGACCTTCGGATACTTCTTTGTAAATGGGTTGCGCCGGATCGAATCGGTCAAAGGCCTCGCGATATTGACGGCGAAATTTACCAAGTGAATCTTCGTCGGTAGGGAACTCTTTGGCGGGCAGCAGGGTGATGTTATCGATGTTATCAGCAGAGCGTTGAGTTTCGGTGTCAAAGGTGCGTAATTCTAGGATTTCGTCGTCATCGTAGTCGATTCGGAACGGGGTTTGAGCGCCAGTGGGGAAAAGGTCTAGAAGGCTTCCGCGGACAGAAAACTCGCCGTGCTCATAGACCTGATTGACCCGGCGGTAGCCCGAATTGATCAGCTGTTCAATCAAAGTATCGCGTGGTCGAATATCTCCGACGTTGATCAGCAACGTGTGTTGATGGGTGAAACTCGCCGGTGCAAGACGCTGCATCAAGCTGATTGCGGGGATCACCAGTACGCCACGGTGCGTGCTCGGCAGTCGATAGAGTGTTTTTAAGCGCGAAGAGATGATATCGGCATGCGGAGAGAAGGGGTCATAGGCCAAGGTTTCCCAGTCTGGAAAATCAAGCAGCGGCACATCGTCTGGTAGCAAAGGCTTTAGCTCTGCCAGCAGACGATTTGCGTTGAGCATGTCGACGGTTGCCACCACGACAACCCCTTCGGATTGCGTTGCGTACTGTGCAATGTAGAGTGCCATCGAGGCACCGTACAGGCCGCCGACTGCGGGTAGCTTGAGTTGTTGGGCGTTAAACAGCATTCGTTCTAGCGCAAATAAAACCGCAAAGTGTAACCAATTGTGGATGTGCTGTGTCTGGCATGTTTTTGCAAATCAAGGCAAATAGCCACGTCGATAACGAGATTTTGTGGCAGGATTACGCCGAATTCAACGAACAGCACCTATGTTTCATCCACTATCACTTGCACTCGGGCTGCGTTATCTCAGGGCCAAACGCGATTCTGGCTTTGTGTCGTTTATCTCAGCCATATCCATTATCGGCATCACACTTGGCATCATGGCATTAATTGTTGTGCTGTCGGTGATGAATGGCTTTCAGACCGAGGTGCGCGATCGCATGTTGGGCAATGCAGCTCACGGAACGCTGTTCGCAGCAGACGGCGGGTTAGACAACTGGCCCGAGGTGGTGAATCTTGCACTTGGCAATCCTGAAGTGCTCGGCGCTGCGCCTTTTGTAGAATCCCAGGTGATGTTTATGTCCGCCGGTGCCGTACAGGGCGGCTTGTTGCGTGGCATTGATGTTGATCTTGAGCCCTCGGTCACCAATATCAGCGAGCAAATCGTCGAGGGTGATATCAATCAATTAAAAGAAGCACGCTTTCAGGTGGTCATTGGCCGAGCATTGGCGGATGCCTTAGGTTTGGCAATTGGCGATAAGCTGACGGTGGTCGCGCCTGAAGCCAATGTAAATGTGCTGGGCGTTACGCCGCGCAACAAGCGCTTTACCATCGCAGCGATTTTTGAAAGCGGCATGTATTCTTTTGATATGGGTGTGGTGCTCACTGCACAAAAAGATGCGGCTATTTTGGTGCATTTGGGCGAAAACGTGACAGGTGTTCGACTCAAGCTCGCAGATGTGATGCGGGCTTATCCAGTAGTGCAAGAGGTAATCGGTCGCAGTGAGGGGACGTTGTATGGCACGGACTGGACTCGACAAAATAGCAACTACTTCAAAGCCGTGCAGACCGAGCGAACCATTATGTTCATTATCTTGACCATGATCGTTGCAGTGGCCGCTTTTAATATTGTCAGTACCTTGGTGATGGTGGTTAATGACAAGCAAAGCGATATCGCCATTATTCGCACCATAGGTGGGTCGAAAAGTTTAGTGCTCAAGGTATTTCTGGTCCAGGGCGCGGTGATTGGCATACTCGGTACACTGGTCGGTGTGATCCTCGGCACGATTATGGCGCTGAACGTGACTGAAATTGTTCAGTTTGTCGAGCAAGCAAGCGGTAGCCACATTTTTGATCCGACGGTGTATCAAATCTCAGAGATTCCGTCGCGCCTGCTTTGGACCGACGTTGGTGTGGTGGCATTGACTGGGTTTGGACTGACCTTACTTGCAACGCTTTATCCTGCTTGGTCTGCATCGAGAACAAACCCTGCGGAGGCACTGCGCTATGAGTGATACGCCAGTTATTTTGGCTAATGGCCTTGGTCGACGGTTTGGCAAAGGTGAGACCGAACTGACCATCCTTGAAGAGATTGATTTGACAGTGATGGCGGGTGAAACCGTTGCCATTATCGGTCAATCGGGCAGTGGTAAAAGTACCTTGCTTCAATTACTCGGTGGGCTCGATACCCCCACATCAGGCAGTGTGGCCATTCACGGGCGTGGTATTGCGACACTCTCAGAGAAGGCTCGCGGCGATCTACGCAATCGTGAGCTTGGATTTGTGTATCAATTTCATCACCTGATCAAGGAGCTCAGTGCGCTCGAAAATGTAATGCTGCCGGCGTTGATTGGTGGTAAACCCGTGAACGAAGCCAAAGAGGCGGCATCGCAGCTATTGGTCGATGCGGGTCTCGGTGAGCGCTTGCGACATTTGCCTGGCCAGCTTAGCGGTGGTGAGCGCCAGCGCGTGGCCATC
>JABXHR010000092.1 GCA_013373515.1 Gammaproteobacteria bacterium
ATGCCTGCTACTTGCCCTTTCCCGACCTTCAAAAAGTTCGAACATAGTACTCCCCACAACAATAACGACACAGTAACAGTACCTTTGTCATGCAACTGAAATGTGGTTACGAAACTAGTAACCTGCCGATGAATACATCACTCGCGAGATCATGAAGGCCATTCTCGACGGGCGTGGTCATTTGCGTCTAGACTGAAATTTAGGTTTGTGAATGGCAGAGCAGTCTCTTTGCTTAGCTTTCTCGAACCATTTTCGATTTAGAGAGGGGCAGAATATTTGTGCAAAATCCAAAAACTAAACCTCTAGATTTTATGATGAGGGTTGGGTTTCTTCCACGATCTGAAGAAGCAATTCCTGATGACCCTTTGAGCTGGGCGATTGAGCAATTACACAGCCAAGATATAGCTCAAATGCCAGAAGAATGGGTAGACGGTAGGCCAAAACTAGTGCCTATTCCTGATCGCTATGGCTGGACTCAGAAAACTCGACTCGAAAATGTAGCAAAATTAGATCAGGCTATTAAAGCCTCTAGGCGCGAGCATGCAAAATCATCCCAATTTGTTCGAGACAAGGCTAAGTTTGAAATACTCACAAAATATGACTGTCGATGGATAGACTTGTCGCGAATGAATATGCGCTCCGTGTATGGAACCGATACAGTTCGTCAGCGTTTCGGTCATTTCTGGTTTAATCATTTTACAATTGGAAGCTATCCAGCTTTTAGGACCGCTGGTGATTTGTTTGAGTCACGTATTCTGCCTGGACTTGAAGGGCAGTTTTCGGACCTCCTTTACTCAGCTATCTCCCATAGCTCGATGCTAATTTACTTGGACAATGTCAATAGTGTTTCGCCCGACTCGAAAGAGGGGCGAGATAGACGTCGCGCCGGAAAACATGTGGGTCTTAACGATAACCTTGCTAGGGAGTTACTAGAATTGCATTCCTGCAGTCCGCTGGCAAATTACACTGAAGCCGACATACATAATACAGCAAGGGTACTCGCGGGCTGGGGTGTTGGAGAGTTGAACATTAATGCTCGGCGCAAATTGAAGAGTGTTGAGGAACCATTTATAGCGGTCAAATCGGATCCTGGAACAAAGCTCATTCTAGGAAAGGAGTACGGTAGAGGACCTGGCGCATTAAAATCATTGACGAAAGATTTGAGTGAACGCCCGGAAACAAGAAGGTACATATCACGCAAGTTAGCGACGCACTTTATCAGCGACAATCCATCAAAACGCGTGACTGACGCGATTGAATCAACTTGGCGGGATACGAGTGGCAATTTGCAAAAGGTCCACGAGAAAGTTCTAGAGTTGGCCTGGCACCATGGTGAGTACAAACTTCTCTGGCCCAGTCACTGGCTTTACAATATCGTTCGATTTTCAGGCTCGAATTATTTTCTGACGCCAACTCAAATAACGAACTTTAAACTCGCCGATGATGATGCGGGGGTGAAATTTCGAGAGCTAGGGAATTGCTTCTGGATGAAACGCCAACCAAATGGGTTTTCCCTTCAGTCGAGCGACTGGGTTAGCTCAGAACATCTCGATCGCAGAATTAGGTTTGCGATGTCAGTAAAAACCCGATGCTGGGATACAGATATAGCGTTAAAAGCCTCAAAAAACCTGCGCCTATCGAAAGATATGGTTGGGTACATGAGCCGCTTTGACAACGCAACTGAGCAATTTGTGAGCTTGTGCACAAATCAATGGCTTATGGGGGTGCACTCATGAAAAGACGGGATCTACTCCGCTTTGCCACAGCGTCTCTTGCACTCGCTTACCTTCCGGCGCAGTCAAGTTCAAAGTTAACGAATAAAAAGTTAGTTGTTTTTATTCTCGAGGGAGGTATGGATGGACTGTCAGCAGTAATCCCAATTGGAGAAGGGAGACTAGAGAGTTACAGGCAAGAATTAGTTCCACGTGACCATTTGACGTTGTCTCGGTATTGGGCCTTAGATCCAGCGTTTCAAAGTACTTACAAGCTTTTTTCAGCCGGGCATGCATTGGCAATACATGCCACAAACTTTCCTTATACGCTTAGATCACATTTCGAGGGGCAAAATTTTATCCAAGGCGGGGGCTCATCGCCCTTTAGCGAAAAAACCGGATGGCTGGGCCGTGCACTTGACCTCGCTGGTCTCGGTGGGCGCGCAATGAGTTTAGATACTCCTCTGATATTGAGAGGGGCCACCGCGCTAGACAATTTTTTCCCTTCTGCTATCCCAAACACTCCAACACCTTCGCTAGAACTATTGAACGCCCTCGACACAGAGTTGTCTCCGGAATGGCAGGTGGTCAACAAAGTCTTGCAAGACAAAACGAAAGAGCGATACTTTACGGGAAGAGATAGAACCCCTCAGGGATTAAGTCGACAGGCGGGGCTAGCATTATCACTGCCAAATGGACCATCAATCGCCGTCATAAAAATCGGTGGTTTTGACACGCATGCGGGTCAAGGCAGGGAGCAAGGAGATAGACTCCAAAAGAACTTCAAAACTCTTGATGAATGCATAAACAACTTGAGGACGACCTTAGGCGGAGAATGGAGTAATACAACGTTCATGACGCTTACTGAGTTCGGTAGAACTGTAAAAATGAACGGTAGCTTTGGTACTGATCATGGTTACGCCAGTGCCATGTTTGTTGGAGGTGGTTCAGTAAACGGCGGAGCAGTCATTGCTGATTGGCCTGGTCTGGAAAAATCGGATCGATTTGAAGGACGCGATCTTATGTCGACGATTGATTCGAGATCGATCTGTTCTGAAATACTCACACACACTCTAGGTCTTGATCATGATGAGATTGCCGAACGAGTATTTTTTGATTCGAGTATCCCGAGGCTGCCAGTGAGACTATTCGTATGAAGTTAGTTTGTATTTTGGTTGTCCTGTTTACGTTAATTGGGTGTCAAACTCAACCAAATGGCAGAGGAGCCCGGTCAGACAATCTGCAATCGGTCTCATATCCACAAGGCTTATTTCGCTATGAAATGGAAGTAGCTTCAAAAAAAGTCAGCACACTTGACCGCTAAGATAGATATAATCTGATAACAAACGGTACGGACTGGTGACTGGGAAGAGAGTCTGTGGAAGCGATGGATTGAAAGATCGCTTTTGCGGGCTAGTTAGCGTTCATCAAATTTGTTGATACCGTGAAGGGCATTTGCTGAGATAAATCGACTCTGAAATATCTAAATACTGCAAGGATTAGCCCCCAATCAAACACCTAA
>JABXHR010000266.1 GCA_013373515.1 Gammaproteobacteria bacterium
GACAACTCACCCGTTGTGGGATGAATACTCAACCAAGCAGGGTTGCCGCTCACGCTAAAACTGATTGAGTCGCCGGTATCGATGTCATCGGCGGTTGGGGTAAAGGAATAAGCACTATCCTCTGCCACGGAGGTGATCGGCGTACCTGAAATCGACGGTGCATCATTGACATTGGTCACCGTTAAATCAAACGCGGGCAAAGATATCGTGGCAATGCCATCGCTGACGCTTACCACGATGCCGCTGCTGGTACCCACATCACCATTGCTCGGCGTACCTGACAACTCACCCGTTGTGGGATGAATACTCAACCATGCGGGGTTACCGCTGACGCTAAATGTCAGCGTATCGCCAACATCAAAATCTGCATCGCTCGCGGTCGGAGTAAAGCGATAAGCGCTATCTTGCGCAATCGTCGTCTCTGGAGATCCAGAAATCGTTGGTGCAACGTTGATGTTATTGATGGTTAAACTGACTGTTTTGCTGACAGTTACGCCGTTCGCACCGGTGGCCACAACCGTAAATGTATCGGCACCCACATAATCTGTGGTGGGCACATACTCAACAGCGCCTGTGGTTGGATCGACCGTCACACTGCCGTGGCTGGCCGAGTTGCCGATGGCGTAATTCGAAATTTCGGTACCATCGGTATCAATGGCGGAGAGCGTAAAATTCAGGGTGGTGTTTTCATCGAAGCTATACTGCGCATCGCCATAGCTGTAAGCCAGATCAACCGCGCCAAGTCCTGACTCTTTGCTATGGATCTCAATGATGTCGCCCGACACATAGTCGATCATATCGAATCGAAACGCGAGCTCACCAGAATGCCCTTGCAGTGCCTGAGACATGTCTTGAATAAAGAGCGTTTCCGCACTGGCAAACTGCGACTGCTCACTGATGGTGCTCAGGTCAGCCGGCATGGTGTTGTAAGTGACAGTGTCCTCATTCCAGTTAGGATCGACCTGAGTAATCTTGGTGTCTCGATTTTCCTCAGGGCTGGCGCCCGAATAAGGTGCTCGAAGGACAATGACACTGCTGCCAGACAGATCCACGCTGTCGAAGCGCACCAAGGCATGCCGATCGAAGTCAGAATGATAATTCTTAATCCGCAGGATGCTTGAATCACCATAGTTGGTATTTGCATAAGTCCCGCTGCGCACATAGGCGTCGTCTGTGACTTGTGCAAATCTGACATATACTGGCTCAGCAAGTGTCGAGCCAGAGGAGGCCAGCGCATTTGCACTGATCAATAACGCACTCCCACTTGCGGCCACTGCAGTCTTAATAAGGGCTAATTGACGACGTTTGGCGAACAACATTACTCTCCATCTTCTACATGCATGGTCATATCACGGCGCATACAAAAGGCGCGCTCAATGAAGGTAACGGCAGTTAACCGGACTAATTCAGGCGGCCAACGGAAGAAGTGTCGAATCGTATACAAAAGTCTTCCGATTGGGCACTGCTGCACATAAAAGCGGGTCAATTTTCGGCAACGCTTTGACGCCTAATCGTTATTCAAACGCGACTCTACTCAGTGCACTCAATGGCGATTGCACTGTAGTGCTATCGATTCTCCAGTGGCTGGATGATCAAATCGCAAAGATCGTGCATGCAGGCACAGTGAATCGGCAAGAGTGGGATCCCCATAGAGCTCGTCACCTAAGATCGGATGCCCAATGGCTTGCATATGCACCCGCAGTTGATGACTGCGCCCCGTGACCGGAAACAGATGCACTTGGGTGACCTTAGCACCGCGTTCAACCACTTTGTAACGCGTGATGGCAGGCTTGCCCCACTCATAACACACCATTTGCCTTGGTCGGTTGGGCCAATCACAGCGCAAGGGCAGATCGACCGTCCCCTCGTCCTCAGTGACGATGCCCTCGACAATGGCGTCGTATTGCTTCTCGACCTTGCGCTCCTGAAATGCACGGGCCAGCTTAGATTGTGCATCAGAATGCCGAGCAAAGATCACCAGCCCCGAGGTAGACATATCCAAACGGTGGACAACCAATGCCAAACCCAACGCTGCAGTCACCCGCGACTGCAAGCAATCCGCCTTGTCTTCACCGCGTCCGGGCACGGTCAACAACCCCGACGCCTTATTTGCAACGGCGATGTGCTCATCGACATAGACAAGCTCTAGGCCAGCGGGGGGTTGATATAGCGGCGAGTTGGACATAGCAATGTTAAAATTGACGGCTCAATTCCACAGGATACCGCAACATGAAAAAGCCAGTCCTAATCTTGGGCATCGTCGGCGCAATGCTGGTGGTTGGCTATGCAGCGCTCAAACGGCATGGCGAGCAGCAAGCGGATGAACTGATCCAGCACTGGATCGTTGCCAGTAAAAACGCAGCAGACGGCCGTCTTGAGCGCGCCAGTGATGGCAGCGACAATCTATTGAGTTACCACACATTCAAAGGCATCGACGGCCTGAGTCAAGAGTGGGTGGTACGCCACCAAGTCGACACCGCACCCCTACTCAGTGCACTCGATTCGGTCGCGCGAATCGACAGCGTGCTCGACCTAGAGAAGATGGGCGATTTTGGGCAAAAGCTCCAAGGCATCTGCAACTGTGACAATCCCCTGCAGGCCCAAACCAAAATCAAATTTGATGGCAGCTATGCCGCCGATATCTCGCTGGCTCCCATCACAATCGATAGCCAAGACGATATGTTTCGACTGGGTGCCGCCACTGGCACGGTCACCGGCATCCATCAAAATGGCGAGCTGAATCTAGTATTTGAACCCAGCGACCTTTTGACCCAAGGCGTCACCAGCAATATTGCGGGCACAGCGCTCAGCGTCAAGTGGAACAACGATCAACCCGAGCGCCCTACTTTCGATAGCCGGCTCGCCGTCGACACTGTGAGCATTGGCGACAACATTGTGCTGCGCGATCTACACGCACACTCGGCACTGAATTGGAATGACAACGGGATTGGCGAAATCATCAACGCCTACGGTGCGGCCAACATTGCCGCCGACACGCCCCTCAATGCCGTCAATCTGAACACGGCCATCTCGGGATTTGATGCTGAAAGTTACGTGGCCAGTCTACCTGCCTTTGATGCTTTTGACGCCGCTTTGAACCAGCAGGACGCCGCCATACTGACCGAGTCACTGACTTCACTCCGAAATTTATGGCTTAAAAACGGCATTACGACGCAGGTTGACATTGACTTCAACGCCTACAATCAGCCGAGCAGCGTCAATGCCACGGTCGATTTTCGACCCGATTTGCCGATCTACTGGTCCAACTACCGCACGGTTAACGATATCTATCAAGCACTGGATGTAGACATCAATATGAAGTTAGCATCACAAGTCGCAGGAGAAGCCATCTTGGGTGAGCTGCCACCCACCATCGCGGTCATGCTGGGCAGCAGTCGAGATGGGCTAGATATCAACGCCACCCTACAAGCGGGGACATTCAAGCTCAACGGTACCTCGCTGCCGATTGGCTTATTTATTTCCTCTGCGTTGGTCTCACCCTTGCCCACAATGGAAGATGTGGCAAAAGCCGTGATGTTTGCCATGGCCAATGCCGAGTAATTGATGACCAACCCCATCGCCCCACTGCGCAGCCAGCTGTCTAAGGTGTTATGCCGCGACTACCCTAAGTTTTTGCGCGAACTCAACCCAAAGGCAAAGCTAGACGCACCAGCGTTGGCCGCATTGCAAACCCGCCTTGACGACTCAGTCGCCAAGGTTGCGGCGCGTGCCGCTTCTGTGCCCGCCATTCGCTACCCAGAGCTACCGGTTGTCGAGCAACGCGATCAGATCCTCGATGCGATAAAGCAGCACCAAGTCATCATCGTCTGTGCCGATACAGGCTCGGGCAAAACCACGCAACTGCCCAAAATCTGCCTTGAAGCAGGCCGTGGCACTCGCGGATTTATCGGTCACACTCAGCCACGACGCATCGCTGCCAGAACCGTCTCCCAACGCATCGCCGAAGAGTTGCAAGTGCCGCTGGGACAAGCGGTAGGCTACAAGGTGCGCTTTAACGATGTCAGCGACGAGCGCAGTCTGATCAAAGTGATGACCGACGGCATTCTGCTCGCCGAGATCCAGCGCGATCCTTTTCTAAACCAGTACGATACGCTAATCATCGACGAGGCTCACGAACGCAGCCTCAATATCGACTTCTTGCTCGGCTATCTCAAGCGCCTATTGCCCAAGCGCAAAGACCTCAAACTCATCATCACCTCGGCCACCATCGACCCCGAGCGCTTTGCACGCCATTTTGGTGGCGCGCCGATGATCACTGCAGAAGGCCGCACCTACCCAGTGGAAGTGCGCTATCGCCCGCCTGCCGAGATGAACGATGACGATGACGAGCTGCCCTTGCCGCTGGCGATTGTTCAAGCCTGCGAAGAATTACAGCGCGACGGCCCGGGCGATGTATTGGTGTTTTTACCCGGCGAGCGCGATATCCGCGAAGCCCAAGACGCGCTATCCAAAGCCGCTGCACGCAGCAAGGCCCTGCTTGGCATGGAAATCCTGCCGTTGCTTGCGCGTCTGTCCAACAGCGAACAACAGAAAATCTTCCAGCCGCACAATACCCGGCGCATCGTGCTGGCCACCAATGTGGCCGAAACCTCGCTCACGGTGCCCGGCATTCGCTATGTCGTTGATTCAGGCTTGGCACGAATTTCCCGCTACAGCGTGCGCAGCAAAGTGCAGCGTCTACCCATCGAGGCCATCTCACAAGCCAGCGCCAAACAGCGCGCCGGTCGCTGCGGCCGCACCATGCCCGGCATCTGTGTACGCCTGTATTCCGAAGAAGACTTCAACAGCCGCGACGAATTTACCCAGCCCGAAATCCTGCGCACCAATCTCGCTTCGGTCATCCTGCAAATGGAAGCCCTACGCCTTGGAGCCATCGATCAATTCCCCTTTGTCGAGCCACCCGAAGCCCGCTTTATCAACGACGGCTATCGCCTGCTGCACGAACTGGGTGCCGTCGATGAACATCGTCGCCTAACCAAGCTCGGCAAGCAACTGGCCAAGCTGCCCGTCGATCCGCGTTTTGCGCGTATGCTGATCGCCGCTGGCGAAGAGAATGCGCTCTCTGAGGCCCTGACCATCGTCGCCATGCTGTCGATTCAAGACCCCCGCGAGCGGCCGATGGATCGCCAAAAACAGGCCGACGAAGCCCACGCCGACTACCAACACGAACACTCCGACTTTCTCGCCATGGTCAATCTATGGCAGTTTGTCGACGTCCAGCGCGAACGCCTATCCAACAGCCAGTTCCGCAAAATGTGTCAGCAGCGCTGCCTGTCGTGGCTGCGCCTGCGCGAATGGCGCGACGTCCGCGCCCAGCTGGCGCAGATGATGAAAGAGTTTGGCCACACGCCCAACGAGCAGGAGGCCAGTTACGAAAGCCTGCACCGCGCCCTACTCACCGGCCTGCTTGGCAATATCGCCATGAAGCAAGAAGGCGCCGAATACCTCGCTACCCGTAACCGAAAGCTACATATCTTCCCCGGCAGCGGGTTGGCGGGCAAAGGGCCCAAATGGATGATGGCCGCCGAGATCTCAGAGACTAGCCGCTTGTACGCGCGCGGCGTGGCCAAAATCGAGCCAGAGTGGCTAGAACGACTCGCCGAACATTTGGTTAACTTCGATTACTACGAGCCCACTTGGTTAAAAAACAAAGGTTTTGTCGGCGGACGCGCCAAGGTCACGCTCTATGGGCTGGTCATCAATCCCAAAAAGAACATCAACTACGGCAGCCTGTTTCCCGAAGAAGCCCGCCAAATCTTTATCCAACAAGCGCTGGTCGATGGCAACTTTAACTTCAAAGGCGGCTTCTACGCCCACAACCAAAACCTGGTCCAAGAAATCGTAGAACTCGAAGAAAAACAACGCCGCCGCGATATTTTGGTGAGCCCCGAAGAACTCTACGCCTTCTACGACGCCCTCATTCCGGAGGGTATTTGCAGCACCCCAGCCTTTGAAAAATGGCGCAAACCCTTCGAGGCCGAACACCCTCGTGGCTTGTATTTCGCCAAAGAAGCCCTGCTACAACGCGATGTCGATGGCAATGTTTCCACCGATTTCCCCGACAGTCTAGAGCTCGGCGGGGCGGTATTCCCAGTGCGCTATCACTTCTCACCGGGCAGCGAAGACGATGGTGTCACCGCGCTGGTTCCCGTCAGTTTGCTCAATCGCATCGACGATCGTCACGCATCTTGGTTGGTGCCCGGCTTGCTCAAGGACCGCGTGATCGAGCTGATTCGCGCCCTACCCAAAGCCACCCGCAAACACTTCGTCCCCGCGCCCGATTATGCCACTGCCTGTGTAGACGCCATGCCACTCTACGGCGAGCCGCTATTTGCCGCCCTGACCCGCCAGCTCGAGAAAATGACAGGTGTCACCGTCGGCGAATGGGATGAATCCACGCTCAGCCCACACCTCAAGCTGCGCTTTGAAGTTCTCGATGGCAAAAAAGTGCTGGGCGCTGGCCGCGATCTAGCCTTGCTACAAACGCAATTCTCCAAACTCAACCAAGCAAGGCTCAAGCAAACCGCCAGCAATGCCTTCGAGCGCGACCAAGTAGACGACTGGAACTTTGGCGACCTTCCCGAAACCGTCGAGCTCGATCAAGACGGCGTCAAGCTTCAAGGCTACCCTGCACTTACGGTCGAAGGAGAGCATATCGCACTGCGCGTCTACGCCGAGCGCGGCGAAGCGGCTTATCACATGCACCGAGGCGTTCACGCGCTATATGCCCGCGTACTTAAAGAAGAGTGCAAGTACCTCAAGCGCAAACTGCCCTATCTCAACCAAATCGCCCTGCGCTTCGCCCCCTTCGGCGATACCGAAACCCTCAAAAACGATCTGGTCACCGCCAGCATCTACGCAGCTTTCGCCGACCAGCCCATTCCACGAACGCGCGAAGACTATCAAGCCGCCCTAAGCGCTGGTAAAGCCAAACTTATCGACACAGCCAACCGCCTCGGCGAAGACATTCACCGCGCCTTGGAAGCACACCGCCAAGTCGCCCGCAAGATCTCCGGCAATATCTCGCTGGCTTGGGTCGAAGCCGCCAACGACATGCGCGACCAAATCGCCCATTTCTTTTTCCCCAACTGCTTCGCCGAACTACCCGTCGGCCAAGCCAAACGGCTAGAGATTTATTTCAAAGCCATGGACAAACGCCTGCAAAAGATCGACAGCGCCCCCGACAAAGATCGCAAAACCCGTGGCGAAATTTTGCCTCTATGGGAGCAAATCAAAGCAGCCAAACCCAGCGGCACAGACCGCATCGCATTAGAGCGCTGGCAAGCTATCCGTTGGAAATACGAAGAGCTGCGCGTGGCCATTTTTGCGCAAGAGCTAGGGGCACAAGGAAAGGTGAATTTGGAGAAATTGCAGATGGCTTTAAAGCAGCTTTGAACCATCTAGCACGACAACGCTAAACTATGCGCCTCGACGACTTCACGCCACGGCATCCACACGCCGACTAGGCAAAGGCAACCCAATTGAACGAACAGGAATTTTCCAAAAAGCGCGCCTTTATCATTCGACTGGGCAAAGCGCTGCATCGCTGTGGTACACCGGCTTATCGATTGGAGGGCCATTTGACCAACGTGGCGGAGCATCTGGGGGTACGGGGTAATTTCTTGGTCTCACCTACCACGCTGACCTTTGTGATGTCTGCCTTCGGGAGTGATACAAGCCATTCAGAAGAACCTTTGGAACACAACCATATTGCACGCGTAAAACCTGGGGATATTGATTTGGGTGCATTGGCGCAATGTGATGAACTGGTCAATCAGCTGATATCAGGGCAAATTGCGTTGCAAGAGGCAATTGTGCGATTAGCAGAAATTCAGTCTCAGCCTCCAGCATATGGACCGATTCTAACTGGGATTGCCTTTTGTGCGTCTGCAGGCGCGTTTGCCATGCTCATGGAGGCTAGCTGGCTCGATGTCATGTGGTCTTGCGCCTTAGGTGCTGTGGTGTATTTACTGGTGTTTTGGTCCGAGCGCTCGGTACGCGTTGGCGAGATGCTAGAACCATTGGCGGCGATGGTTTGCGCTTTTCTAGGCTGCGCGGCGGCGGTCTTTCTGCCTGCGATCAACATCCCTGTCACAGTGCTGTCTGGCATCATAATATTTATTCCGGGCTTGGCGCTCACCATTGGCTTAGCGGAGCTGGCGGCAAGAGATTTGATCTCGGGCACGGCCAGAATCATGGATGCCACCATGCTGCTATTTAAGCTGTATTTCGGCGCTATTCTGGGTTTTACCCTCGGCAGAGCGATGTTTGGCGAAAGTAGCTACTTGCCCGCTGAGCCTGTGAATCAATGGGCACACTTTGCCGCAGTACCCATTCTGTCAATGTGTTTGGTCATCGTTTTTCGCGCCCGTTTAAAAGATGCACCATGGGGTTTGCTGGCCGGCATTATTGCCTACGCCGTGGCCGAGGTGGCGATGATTTACTTCTCGCGCGATGTCGGCATGTTTTTCGGCGCATTGGCGGTTGGGATTTACGCCAATATTTACGCAAGATGGATGAATGCCCCCGCCTCGATTGTGATGCTGCAAGGGATCGTGATTTTGGTGCCAGGCAGCAAGGCGTATATTGGGCTTAATGCTGCTGTTTCGGGGGAAGTTTTGTTGAACCAACAATCGTTGGGCTCGCAGATATTCCTGATCTTTATGTCATTGATCGCAGGGCTGATTTTTGCCAATGTCATTGTGCCTAGGCGTCGCGGTATTTAAAGCCCCTTAAACACAGGCGACGGTACATGATGAGATCAGTAGACGTCCGCCTAAGCAGTTGCTCACGCTAACGATTCCTACATAAGGCTTGCATCCGCAGACAAAGATCGAAAAACACAAGCCGGCTCTAAGTCTGCCTATCGATTAGGACTCATTCTCCGCCAACCCTATCCATTCGATTGGCTTTGTAATCGAAGCACGCAGACTGTGCGCGCCATTCTGTCATACCCCCCAACAATGCATGTGAAGCGCGAGAATCAATCTGTGATTTGACCACGGGTGATTGCTATGGTCTAATTGAATTTGCATTTAAAATTGCAATTTATATATAAATACTATTGGAGGAGCGAATATGCTCGGAAAAAGAACCTTTTTCAAAGTTCGTTGCATTGCTGGCGCATTGTGCTTTGGATTGACGAGCCTCGCACAAGTCGCAAGTGCAATCGAAGCAGCCCAAGATGGCGAGTTGAGAAATCTGGCCATTGCGGGAATCGCCACACAAAGCTCAACGCGTACACGCGGCGTGGCCGAGGCAGCCATCGATTTTGTCACCAACGGTAACTACAGCGAGGAGATAGTGACGCATACAGAGCTTCAAGACCGGCCTTGGTGGCAAGTTGATTTGCGGGAGGTCAAAAAGGTCAAGCAAATCGTGCTGTGGAACCGAACCGACTGCTGCACCTCTCGCTTGAAAAATTTTAGGGTGATGGCTTCGAAAAACCCCATTCTCAACAACGGCAATGGCGGTGATGCCGAATTTATCCACCTTGAGCCGCAACCCGCCGGTGACAAATATGTTGTGAACCTAGACGGTGACTATCGCTACATCCGCGTGCAGCTCAACGGTCGCGATTATCTTTCCTTGGCCGAGGTGCAGGTTTTTGGGGATGAAGTCATTGCGCCCATTGATGTGGAGCGTGGGCTCGATCATCGCTTAGCCATGTTTATTCACTATGACATGACCACTGCGCAAACGCTTGACAACTCTTGGTGGCCTGATCCAACGCTTGATGCATCAGTGTTTGCACCAGAGGGTTTGGTCGATACCGACGCCTGGGCAGAAATCGCACGCAAAACTGGCATGACTCAGGCTTTCCTCACTGCCAAGCATCATGTTGGATTTGCTAACTGGCCTTCGAAGTATGCCGATGGATACAGCATCGATCAGAGCGGTTATATTGGCGGCACCGATCTGGTTCGACAATATGTAGATTCCTTCCGAAAAAAGGGCGTAGTACCGGGCTTTTATTTCTCGGTATGGGATCGCAGAAACCCGGGGAATTTGATTACAAAGAATCAGCTTCGGGAGTTGATGGTGGATTATGGGCATATCCCAGTGCTCTGGATCGATGGCTGGGGTTGGACGCATGGTCAACGTGGCCACGATGTCGATTATGAATATCTGCCATTTAACGAGCTTAGAGGTTTCTTGAGACACCTATCGCCAACAACGGCCATCGTTAACAACGACATGAATCACAACACAATTACTTCAGATTATGTCGCCAGTGAGCAGACAGGTTCTCCCGCGACGGAGTCTAGACCGAAGGAAGCGCATTACACGATGGGCCCTGACACCTGGCACTACAGACCGGGTCACGGTCTGCCATCTAGAAATTGGTATGGTGTCGACCACTTTCTTGGGCTAATCAATAAAGCCACAAACAACGGAAGGGGCACCATTACGCTGAACGTTGGGCCTGATATCAATGGCGTGATCCCACCCAAACTGGTTAAGACGATGGAGGATCTTGGCGATTACCTGAGCCAGACAAACATTGCCTTATCACCAAACGTGAAGGTCAGCCAAAGCTCAACTCACTCTCGGGTGTTATCTGACGGTACGACACAGACGTTTGATGCATCACTAGCGGTTAACGGCATGGGTGAAGGTACCTATGAAGATCTAGCGCTGACGAACCAGGAATACCAACCTTGGTTTGCCCTTGAATTAGGTGAATCGACAGCGGTTAACTACATTGAAGTCGTCGGACTAATGGTGGGCGCTCCAATGACAAACTACTATTTGTTAACCTCAAATAAGCCCATTCCGAGAGATCTAACAGAGGCTCTGGCAAGTGCAGATGTAAGTTCGCGTTACATTAACAACGGCGGATCTAGGAGCAGCCGAAGAATCCCTATCAACGAAACGTTAAAGTATATTCGCTTACAGAAAAGCGACACTAGCAAGGTTTTGCTCTCAGAAATCAAAGTACTCGTGGACGCTGAACCCTATGCGGCCTCACAGAGCTCAACTTATGATGGTACTACCCTCGCAGCGAACGGCATTGACGGTAACACTGAAGGGCGCTACGCGCTTGGCGAACTGGCTCACACCAACTGGGACGTCAATCCTTGGTTTATGGTCGATACCAAAGCAATACAGCGGGTCGATCGGGTTGAAGTTTGGCCCCGAACAGAATGCTGTGACGAACGCCTGGAAGAGCTATACGTCGCCGTCTCAAAACAGCCTCTGCCGCAAACGATTGATAGCTTCGATCACATTGGCGCAGGTGACACAGCCACCGTTGGTAACTTAACGGTGACTCACGTTGCCATTGAAGACACCCAAGCAACTCCGATCAGCATTGACATTCCCCATCTAACTTGGGGCCGCTATGTCGGCATTTATAGTGCGAAGAGCGGCTACCTCAACCTCGCTGAAGTCCGAGTGCTGGGCGATCGCGTCCAAAAATACTAATCTCTGATTCAGTTCATCTTGGCACTAACTCAACCAATGAGTTAGTGCTTTTTTTGCCTATCGCGTGCACGACGACCTGTCACTTCACCAAGACATGCGCATCAACAGATTGACCCATTTAAGACGACCCCTGAACAGAAGTAGGCCCCAGATCACGTATGCTTAAGCGGTAAGGGTCAACGAATGATCACAAACGTCTGAAACCCAGCATCAACCTAAGGAGTACATCGTTGCAAACCGTTCGATCTTGGCCATTTGGAGATTTTGTTGCCAGTCTGATGGACAGGCGCAGTAAGCACACCAATCAAAGCGATGCTGACGCGATGATCAAGGTTGCCAAAGAGATCCTCAAAGAGCAGGCCGAGCATATTGAGCTGGCGCTCAGTGCCGAGCTGTTCGAGCAATGGCAATCTGCACACAGTGATGAAAAATTTGCGTTTTTCTTGGCGCTTGCCGAGACCTTCGATGTGGACTCAAGCGAAATCGACAGCGCCAACCAAGCCTATCAGCAGGCGCCCTCGGCCAAGCATTTTGCACGCTTACAGCGCGCAGCCGAACCCTCGCGCCGCGAGCTGATTCGCCGGCTGAATCGCGTGCCCGGCGGCACGGTCAATTTGGTGTCGATGCGCTGCGATCTACTAGAGCACCTCAAAACCCACGAGGCGCTTTCCCGTGTGGATTATGACTTCCAGCATCTGTTTACCTCTTGGTTCAATCGAGGATTTCTGACCTTAGAGCAGATCTCTTGGCGCACGCCAGCACATGTGCTTGAGAAGATCATTCGCTATGAATCTGTCCATGAGATCCAAAACTGGGCCGATTTACGACGCCGCGTCGATCCCGATGATCGGCTGTGCTTTGCGTTTTTCCACCCGGCCATGCCCGATGAACCGCTGATCTTTGTCGAAGTGGCGTTACTCGATAAACAACCCAACTCCATCGATGCGATCCTGCGCGGTGATGCTTGCGATCTCGACAAGATCAACACCGCGGCGTTTTACTCGATCTCCAACTGCCAAGTCGGCTTGCGCGGCATTAGCTTTGGCAACTCCCTGATCAAGCAGGTGGTGTCGGTGCTGTCGTCGCAATTTCCGAGCATCAATCAGTTTATGACCCTGTCGCCAATTCCCGGTTTTAGACAATGGACAGACTCAAACGAGACCAACCCCGAGCCCCAGAATCTGCTGGCATTGGCCGCCCAATATTTGGCCAACGAAAAGAACTCGCGTGGACAACCGCTCGATGCCGTGGCGCGCTTTCACTTAAGCAATGGTGCCGAGATTTACGATGTCCACGAGATGGCCGATAGCTCTGCGAAGGGCCATCAACAAAGCTATGGGGTGATGGTCAACTACCGCTATGTCAAAGCGGATATCGCCAAGAATCACGAACGCTATATCGGCGAACATCATGTCGCCTCATCAAAACGTATCCAGACCTTGGCCAAAAAAGCGGGACGCTAATGTCCCGCTCCACTGGGTGGTGAACTTACTCGCCTTCCACCCGCGCTTTCAGTGCACGGTTAAACGCCAAATAGCCATCTAACATGCCCTTGGCAACGGTGTGCCCCATCAGATGCTCCATCACACCACCATGCACTTCATCCGACTGATAGAAGCGCGTGGTGCCATCCTCTAGAGGCTCGACTTCGTAGAGGTGATTGTCGCTTAGGCCCATTCCAAATGGCGCTGACCAGCCGAACTTACGACCGGCCTCGAAATACACCAAGGGATGGCGCGCACGAATCACCTTACTAAAACCCATGGCTTCCACCTTAAATAGGGCGGTGACATCGCCGTCTTTTTCAAATGGCCCTTCGAGACCAATAAAATTTGGGCTCCATTCTTTGAGCTTATCAAAATCGGTCAACACCGCCCAAACCGTGTCTGCAGGCGCGTTGATCGTGATTTCGGTTTCTACTCGAAATGCCTTGCCGTCTTCGATTTCAAATAGCTTTCCCACTTCGTTTTCAAGTAATTGCATCGGTTTGTCTCCTTATGATGTCGCGTCAGCTTAAACCGGCATAAATCGCGAAGTCTGCGCAAAAGTCGCCAGAATGCGCGCTATCGCGGGCTTTCAAAAGGCGTGAATCAGGAAACGATGCGTTGATTTGCCTAACAAGGATGCAACCTTATATTTGCCAGCACATTTTATTTGGACGAGAACAAAACCATGTTTAAGAAAACCCTATGTGCTGCCGCGATCATTGCCAGTACCAACGCTGCTGCTCAAGTTGAAATGATCAATGTGCTGGAATTTGGACCAAACAACACCTTGTTCGCAGCCGATAGCTACACCGGCGTCGTTCATGCCTTTAACATCACTCCCGCGACAAGCGCCTCCCCTGCGCCTGCGTTCAATCTGGAGAATATCGACCAGCTGTTGGCCGATGCCATGGGCACCAGCCGCGACAATGTGCGCATCAACGACCTGCAAATCCACCCCGACAGCCTAGAAGCCTACTTGGCGGTCAGCCGTGTGGATGGCGACAATTACAGTAGTGCAATTGCCGTGATCAACCAAGCGGGCGAAGTCGGCTTTGTCGACACCGATGCCGACCACCCAGAGCTCAAAATCGAGCAAGCCCCAGCGGCGGATTTCGAGTTTTATCGCGACCGCTATCAAGGCCGCCGTTTGAGCTTTACCGATATGGATTTCTACAAGGGCAAACTCTATATCGCGGGCCTATCCAATGCTGACTTTGCATCCACGCTATGGACGGCAGGCTATCCCTTCGATAACAGCGTGGCCGCAAGCACCGTTGAGATCTACCACGATGTGCACAACCAGCGTGAAACCCGCGCCCCCGTACGAGCCATGGCCATCACCGAGCTCAACGGCCAAGACGTGATGCTGGCCGCATATACCTGTACCCCACTGGTGGCGATTCCTTTGGACGACATCAAAGACGGTGCGCATATCAACGGTAAAACCATCGCCGAGCTTGGTTATGGCAATACACCGATTGATATCGACATCATTTTCAATCCAGACTTCCAAGGCGGCGGTGAGCCGGCATTGTTTGTGTCCAATAAGAACCAAATGGCACAAGTGATCCCGCTCAAAAATATCGCCGAAGCAGTCAAAGGCGAAGGCATCACCAGCTTTGATGGCAACTTCTTCAGACGCAGCATACTGGGCGGCGTGGAATATCCAATGTCAGGTTTGGTACAAACCACGCCATTGGGTGATTCACACATCGCCACCGTGCGCCGCGACACCGAGAACGGTGATCTAGAACTGGCCTCGTTCACCAAAGGCTTGTACATGCGTTTGTCGGACTACCAAAGCGAATACGAAATCCCGAACTACAGCTATGGCGAAGGCCAAGAAATGATGCAGGGCTTTCACAACATGCTGAAGACTGACGAAGGCTATCCGGAGTACATCATCCAATGACCTTACGCCCCATTCTCGGGGCAGTGGCAGCGCTCTTTAGCGCTGCCAGTTTTGCCGCCGATTGCACGCTCGACGCCACCTCGGACGCGGTTCACTATGGTGAACAACCTCGCGTTTACGTCGGCCAATCCACGACGGCCATCGCAGGCATAGTTGTTGATCAGCAGTTTGTGCCGAAGTTTGCGCTGAGCGCTGACGTTAAATACCGAGTCGAGGCCAACGAGTGCGAGAACGCGTATTTTCAACTCGAAAAAGCAGCACAGCCCGCGCCGCAAGTCAGTGGTATATACCCCCTAGGTGATGCGCTACCCGAGAATATTTTGCGGTTCTACATCCAGTTCGATCGCCCGATGCGCGAGGGCAATTTCTTGGATTACATTCGCCTGCACGACCTGAGCTTGGACGAAGACCTAACCGGCGTGTTTTTCGACAACCAATACGAGCTGTGGTCTAAAGATCGCAAACAACTCACACTGCTGGTCGATCCCGGTCGCGTCAAAACCGGCTTACAGGCACACAACGCACAAGGTCGCGCGTTTATTGCAGGCCGCCAATACCGCCTGACGGTACTCGAATCTTGGCGTGGGCTGGACGGTCAGCCCTTGCAAGCGCGCTACAGCAAAGTCTTTACCGCGACCCCAGAGGTTATGCACGGTATTGACGCCAGAACTTGGCAGCTCAACGCCCCTGCCACCGACTCCACGCAGCCACTTGTGATTCAAACGGACCGCGCGGTCGATCATATGTCGATCCAGAGCTATTTGTTCGTCATCGACGATCAGGGCAAGGAACTGCCGGGGGTTTGGAGACTGCTTGCGCCGACTCAGATCGAGTTCAAACCGCAAATGCCATGGCAGGAACAACCTCACAGCTTGCAGATAAACGCACGCTTCGAAGACGTGGTGGGCAACAATCTCAATGGTGCATTCGATCACGAAAAAGGCAGCCTCCACCAAGCATCAGAAGGGTTCTGGATAAACAGACCCGTCGCGTTGGCCAAGCGCCAAGATCGTTAACGAAGCGCGCTGCGGGCCACAATGTCTTTCCCGCAGCAGCCTCTCCTAGGATATAGTCAGTAAAACAGCCCTATATTCCACAATGATTAAATCGCTCTGCAATACAGTCTTCGACCGGCATGGTTGGACGATCGGCGCTCGCCCAGATCAACCCGTCAAACGTTGCGTGATCATCGCAGCGCCGCACACCAGCAACTGGGACTTTGTCTATGCAATGTCGGTCATCGACCGACTCAATCTACCCAACCCCCGCTTTACGATCAAAAAGGAATGGATGCGTTTTCCATTTGCCGGAATCATGGATCGACTCGGCGCAATCCCAATCGACCGCAGCCGCACCACCCAAAGCGGCGAACGTATGAGCATGGTGGAGCAAATGACCGAGTACCTGCGCAACGCCAGTGAAATGACCTTGATCGTCACCCCCGAGGGCACGCGCTCTGCGGTCAAGCAGTGGAAGACTGGCTTCTATCATGTGGCGCTCAACGCGGGCGTTCCAATTTTGCTGGGTTATATGGATTACGCCAAAAAAGAAGCGGGTGTCGGTCAGCTATTTGAGCCCACCGGCGACTACGACAAAGACATGCGTTCGATCTGGTCGTTCTACAACACCATCACGCCAAGATTTCCCGAGAAATACACGCGGATGCCCACCGACTAAGGCCACCGTGTGAACACTTTTTGCCATCAACTTGGAATCGACTACCCGCTGATTCAAGCGCCAATGGCAGGCGGCATTGTGCCGCCAAGTATGGTGGCACAAGTGTGTGAGTATGGCGCGATGGGCTCATTGGCCACTGGGTATTTATCGCTTGAGGTGATTGCCGAGCAGATCGACCAGATTCAAAGCCAAACCCATCGACCATTCGCGGTGAATTTATTCGTGGATTATGGATCCACCCCAACAACCACATTTCGAAAACCCGATGGCCTGATTGCCTTAGAACAAGAGGCCGGACTCGATGCACCGCAGACCTATCAGCTCTCAGCAGCACCACCGATGGATGCGTTGATTGCGTTGATGTTGGAAAAAGAAGTGCCGGTGGTGAGCACCACCTTTGGGCTGCTCAGTGGCGAACATGTCGACGCACTAAAATCAGCGGCGATCAAACTATTCACCACCGTCAATCACATTGGTGAAATCGAGCCCGCGTTGGAAACACAACAGAGTGACGCATTGGTGTTTCAATCGGCGCTTGCGGGCGGCCATCGAGGCGGCTTTAGCGAGGCGGGGCATAGTGACATTCATGCATTTACGCAGCGTTTAAGCGATCTGTCGATTCCCGTGATCTACGCGGGTGGCCTCTCAAGCGCCGATGACATTCGCCAACACATGCAGCAAGGCTATGCTGGGGTGCAAGTCGGCAGCGCACTGATTAGCACCGTCGAGAGCAGCGCCGCTGAGAGCTATAAACAAGCGCTGATCTCACAAGGCCATGATCGCACCTGCCAAACCACGGCCATCACCGGCAAAACAGCGCGTGGCCTCTCGAATGCAATTGCCAATATGGTGCTCGACAACAACCCCGGCTTTCCGCATATGCATTACGCCACTGCAGCATTGCGCCAGCATGCCAAAGCCAATGGATTGATGGCATATCAATCACTGTGGGCCGGGGCCAATGCCTATCAAATCCAACACATTGACCCATTGAAAAGCCGTTTAGAAACTCTGTGCGCAGCGTTTACAGCGTCGCATTGACCGCGCCGCCATCGAGTAACCAGTTTTGACCAACGATAAACCCCGCATGTTGCGAGCATAGAAACGCACACGCTGCACCGAACTCCTGCGCCGTACCATAACGTTTGGTCGGAATCGTGGCCTCACGCTGCTGGCGCGCTTGCTCAGGAGTGATACCTTGCGCTTTCGCTGCACCGCCATCCAAAGCGGTGGCGCGGTCCGTGTCGTGGATGCCCGGCAATAGATTATTAATGGTTACGCCATGCGCTGCGACCTGCCTTGCAGTGCCTGCAACATAACCCGTAAGCCCTGCCCGCGCGGAGTTCGACAAGCCCAATACCGCCAGCGGCGCTTTGACCGACTGTGACGTGATATTAACAACACGCCCCCAGCCCCGATCGATCATCTGCGGCAGATAGTGCTTCATCAACGCAATCGGCGTGAGCATATTGGCATCGAGCGCCTTGATAAAATCGTCGCGATCCCAATCGCTCCACATCCCCGGCGGTGGGCCGCCGGCATTATTAACCAAAATGTCGATCTCGCCCGCCGCCGCGATCAGCATTTCTCGGCCAGCCTCGGTGGTAACATCGCAAGCCACCTCGATGACCTCGACCCCATAACGCTCGCGAATGTCTGCCGCAGTCTGCGCCAGCGCCGCTTCGCCGCGCCCATTGATCACCAAATTGACACCTGCCTCGGCCAAGGCCTCAGCGCAGCCTCTACCCAGTCCCTTTGAGGAAGCACAGACCAATGCTCGTTTGTCTTTGATGCCCAAATCCATTAATCGTCTCCTGTCTTAGTTAAATGCGAATACAGCGCATTACAGTAACGCGAGAACTGCGCTACTATCGCGCTTTTTGGGAATAACACCATGAGCCAATTTGACAATGTGTCGGTCGACGTCGCCGCCAATTTCTACTTTGAGGGCAAAGTCACCAGTCGCAATGTGCATTTTGCCGATGGCAGCCGCAAAACACTCGGCGTGATGCTGCCGGGCGAGTTTACCTTTGGCACCAGCCAGCACGAGCTGATGGAAATCACCGCAGGCAAACTAGAGGTAAAACTACCGGGCCAAGATTGGCAAACCGTTGGCGCTGGCGGTTCTTTCACCATCGAAGCCAATGCCTCGTTTGATGTTAAGGTCATCGAGCCCGTTGATTATTGTTGTAGCTACTCATAACCATTGCTCGCGGCGGTACGGTGCGCCGCACAATTCTCTACCATAAGCAGTTCTAGCCCGTTAAACTAACGGGTTTGAAATTGTCTGCGCCCACGGAGCCTATCGTGACTGTACAAATCTTTGGACACAAATCCCCCGACACGGATTCAACCGGATCGCCAATCGTTTGGGCGTGGTATCTCAACGAAATCAAAGGCATCCAAGCCGAGGCGAAGTTGTTGGGCGAACCTAACACTGAAGCGGCGTTTGTATTAAAACGCTGGAACCTCGACAAGCCAGAGATTTGCAGTGAGTTTGCCGAGGGAACGCCTTGCATTGTGGTGGACACCAACAACCCGGCTGAGCTCCCTGCCAATATCAACAGCCTAGATGTGCAAGCCATTATCGATCACCACAAATTGGTCGGTGGCCTTGAGACCAAAGGCCCCATCGATATCACCATCCGTCCCTTGGCTTGCACGGCCACGATCATGGTTGATCTGATGGGTGAAGACGCCGCCAAGATGCCGGAGTCCATTAAAGGCGCAGCACTGAGTTGCATCATCTCAGACACCCTGGGCTTCCGCTCGCCGACCACGACCGAACATGACAAAGCCGTGGTGAATCAGCTCGCCGCCGAGCTGGGTGTCGACGTTGACGCCTACGCCAGTGACATGTTCGAAGCCAAATCGGACGTGTCTGCGTTTAGCGACTCAGAACTACTGCGCATGGACTCAAAAGAATACGCGGTCGATGGCATGCAATGCCGCGTCTCAGTGCTGGAAACGACGGCACCAAAGCTCGTCCTAGATCGCAAAGACAGCCTCATGGCCAGTATGCCCGGCGTCGCCGCCGAAGATGGCGCTGAACAAGTGCTGCTATTCGTTGTTGATATCCTCAATGAAGAAGCCACCTTGTTGTTGCCAAACGATACGGTGCGCACCATGGCCAGGGCGTCATTCAATGCAGAATCCGATACCGATACCGTTGTGTTGCCAGGCATTATGAGCCGTAAAAAGCAAATCATCCCTGCCCTAAAAATGGCATAGTACGAAATTTCAAAATCACTCGCACAAACTCTGGCGAGTGATTTTGAATTTAGTGCATACCCAAAAAACGCGATTCTTCTGCGATTAAATTTCTCAATCTAACAACATCAAGTGGTTGGGCCAATCCGTCTAAATCATCTATTTTATAGCGTCTTCCTGCGACTGACTCATAGACCGAATCTCCGATCAGATAAGCTTTATCAAAGTAAGATGTAAAGATTAGATCTCTGTCTGCAGGCAAATTAAACAGATCGTAACCATTTGCATACTGATCAAAACTGGAGGAGCACCCTAGCGCCCTACTCATCAATGTCGGTGCTAAATCCTGATGAGTCGATCTCTCAAAAAACTCTCCAGACTCCATGCCTGGAACATAGAATACAAACGGGACCTGCGTCTGCCAGAGAGTAAAATTACTGCCGTGACCCCAGTAGCCAAGTTCATTCTCATTAAACTCTTCTGCATGATCCCCTGTAATAACTATCCAAGTATTTTCCAATCCATCTTTTAAACTAATTGCAGAAAGCATTTTCCCAATTAAATCATCTACATAAAAAATGCTATTTTTATAGTCATTATAGTACGGTGCACGATCAGCATCCGAATCAACTGCGTAACCGCCTTTTATCTTTGGCAATGGTCTAAATTTTGAAAATTCATCTGGATATTTATATGGTGAGTGCGGCGAGCTCAGAAAAATCATATCAAAATAACCCGAATAACTCTGCTGACGAATTTTCAATTTTCCCAAATACTGACTCACAACTTCACTGTCACTTTCATTAAAGTAGTAACCCTCATCAATATCATCAAAAAGAATCGACCTAAGCGAGAAACGACTCATGTCGTTGGTGGTCAAAATGTTTTGCACAAACCCTGTGCCTTTAATTGCCGCATAAAATTCGCTCCTATGGTTGTTTGAGCGAAAAAGTTCGTAGTAGCTTCCATGAAGGCCAGTCATCAAACCAAATAGCCCTGTCACTGTAACAGAGCCACTAGAATAATGATTTCTAAAAATCTGGCCACGCTCATTCGCAAACTTATACAAGTTCGGCGTTACTTCCGGATCAAGTGTAAAAGCCTGCCAGCTATCAACCACTATCAACAAAATATTCTTGTCGCTTTGAAACTCGCAATTAACATCTGACTTCGGGTAATCAAACTTACCACCCAATGCCATTGAAAGGCCACTTTCACCCATGGATTCAGCCGAAAAAACACTAGGCCAGTATGCGTTCAATTTTTTGGCAATTACCTCATCTGTAACCTCTGTGTAAAAGGGCAGTCTATTAACCTGGCCGATCACATCACTTCGATTAAACTCATACGCCCAACTGCTAACCAAATAATAAAATAGTGAGAATAAAAAAACCAACCCCAAAACCCAATAATATACAACTGAGCTTGTAAATCGACTCGATAAGAACCATAAAAAATATAGAACCCCACCCAAAACCAAGGCGATAACTGATAAAAATAAATATACAATTATCGGCAATCCCATTCCTGCAAAGTCAGCAATCACCAAGTCAATCATCACTGGATTTATGTGAAACATATACTTTTCATATATTACTCTGTCCAGTACAAGAACGAATGGAGCACCAACATTTAAAGAAAGATAGATTGGACGGAAAGACTTAATAAGCAAAAGTGGAAAAAAAATAATATTTATTGCAAGAAACAATAAACCATAATATCCCAGCGACAAAACCCAAAACACTGACCGAAGATTCAAAAAATTTTGATAAAAATCATCATACCAATACGAAACAAGAATTACCCAACAGAGGATTAAAATTAAACCAGAAAACCTAATTAATCGGTGGGGATCTTGAATGTAATAGCTCATCGAGAAGGAATTTCCATTAGTCACAATAAGGCAATTATAACCTGTAAATTTCGTTTTGATATGGTATCGAATTTCTGTAACTGTCGCATCCCGCGTGAATATATCCCTGCACGAAGCTTCAGACTGATGCAGTGTAGAGATACACTGGCAACACTCGTGAAGTCCAAGCAGTCAGCCATAGTGGGGTAAATCGATGAATATTCAATTGCACAAAAATGCACGAACTACACCTGCGATTCGCCGGGAGATTCAACAAGCGCCAGCATCAATTAGCACCGATGAGTTAGCCCGGCGTCTCGAGCTAAATCGAATCACGGTGCGCAAATGGCGCAAACGAGCAAGCACCGAGGACGGCCCGCGTCGACCGCACAAACTTTACACCCAACTGACGCCAACGCAAGAGCTTTTGGTTGTCGAGATTCGCAAGGTATTCTTGCTGTCGCTTAACGATCTACCAGTCGTTACTCATGAGTTTATCAACAATACGGTCTCGCGCTCCGGCCTTGATCGATGTTTGCGCCGCCACGGCGTCTCTAATCTCAAAGCGCTGATCCAAGC
>JABXHR010000091.1 GCA_013373515.1 Gammaproteobacteria bacterium
TTCTTCGATGGCAGAGAACCAACGACCGTTGTAAGAAGAACCGATGACGGCTTCACCATCAGCCAGCAGCTGTGGAGGTTCAGCGGCGGCTGACCACCAAATGGTGTCTGCTTTAATGGTGTCGAGTTTTGCAAGTGCTTGGTCTACGCCTTCTGGGGTGCCGAGGACATCATAGATTTCTGCCTTTGGTACGCCGTCGCAAAGAAGCGCCCATTCCATGTTGTTGATAGGACGTTTCTCGAGAGTACGCTTACCTGGGAAATTCTCTTGGTCGAACAGTGCACAAGCCGAGTCCGGCGAGTTGCCGCCCCAAGCTTCAACATCGTTTCGATAGGCAAGTGTGGTTGAGTAAACGATCTGCGGGATGAAGCACTCAGAGACAATTAGGTCGCCGAAGTCTTTAGATGCTGGTGTGCCATCTGGAGCCGCAGCAAGATCGTTGTCATGGTCGATGACTTCGGCAAGACCTTCATCACACAGACGCATTGCGTCAGCAGCAACCACGTCAACCAGATCCCAGGTGACGTTGTTGGCTTCGTTCATCGCGCGAAGTTTGGCGACAGCTTCTGCGGAAGATTCGTCGTTAACGACTGTGATTCCCGTCATTTCTTGGTATGGCAAGTGATAGGCATTGTTTTGTGATGCTGAGTATGCACCACCCCATGAGACAATTGTCATGCTGTCTGCACAGTTTTCACAGCCGTGGTTATCTGCCGCTGCAGTACCTGCGATCGATGCGATCATTGCAGCTAGCAAAGGGTTGGCATATTTAAATTTCATCCATATCTCCTAGTAGTAAAAAGCTATCCAAGATAGCCATAGCATTACGCAACTGGGTCGAGTGCCTTGCAGTCTCCTGCAAGCCAACCCACCTGAACTGACGAACCGACTTCAATGGCAGGTCTGTCAGCACGGTTACGAACTTTGACGATAAATTCGTCTTCACCTGCGAGGCTTACCACCACGCGTAAGTGATCTCCAAGATAGAGAACCTCTCGAATGGTCGCATTGACCATATTATCGAGTGGTTGAGGTGGCGCGAGTTCACAGCGCTCAGGTCTCAGTGAAATTGTGGTCTTTGCACCGTCACCTACGACATTGGTTGCCTCCGCTTTTAGCACAGTGCCATCGGCTAGCGTCACATCGCAGTAACCGTCTTTAATGTTTGAGGCACCGCCGCTGAGTTTGTTGTTCTCGCCAATGAATTGCGCGACAAAAGAGTTCTGCGGACGCTCGTAGAGCTCATCTGGTGGGGACAATTGCTGGATGACACCGTCGTTAAATACTGCAACGCGGTCTGACATGGTCAGCGCTTCGGTCTGATCGTGCGTGACGTAGACGACGGTGAGACCTAGTTTTTCATGTAGACGCTTAATTTCGTACTGCATTTGCTCACGCAACTGCTTGTCCAGCGCGCCGAGTGGCTCATCCATCAGGACCAGTGCAGGGTCGAATACGAGCGCACGTGCCACAGCGACACGCTGTTGCTGGCCGCCTGAGAGCTGAGAAGGTCTGCGATTACCGAATTGGCCGAGTTCAACCATCTCCAGAGCTTCTTGCACTTTTTTGTCTCGCTGCGCTTTTGGCATATTGCGAATTTCAAGCGGAAAGGCGAGATTCTCGGCCACAGTCATGTGTGGGAACAATGCGTAGTTTTGGAACACCATGCCGATGCCGCGCTTGTAAGGCGGAACGTTGTTGATGGGTTCGTTGTTGAGGATGATGTCGCCGTGAGTCGCGGTTTCAAAACCAGCCAGCATCATTAGGCAGGTAGTTTTGCCCGAACCAGAGGGGCCTAACATGGTTAGAAACTCGCCCTTGGCAATGTCTAGGTTTAGGTTTTTGACGACTAGCGTTTCGCCATCATAGCTTTTTTGGACTTTATCAAATTTGACGAATGCGTCGGTGCCTGATGCCATAAGGTTGTTTAGATCATCTGATTATCGTGGGTTCGCATTACAGATTAGCAAACACCCCGGTGGGTTTGTCTACTAAAAAATTAGTTGGAAATAGAATTAACTCGTTGCATATGCGTTTGAATCTAGTTTTTTTCACTAAAATGTAGCGTTCGCGACGATTGTTTTCCTTCTTGCGTCTTATGGCGTTGCCCATCTGCCTGAATTCACCATCTTTCTGTCGCACTGGCAATGATGCAATCGGTATTGTCTGACAAGCGGTGAGTCAATACACTTTGTGCATCACACCTTTGGCAGCCTCATGAAAAAAATCATCGTCTTAAACGGTCCGAATCTCAATCTCCTCGGTCAACGCGAACCGGCTCAGTATGGCTCGCACACCTTGCAGGATGTGCAAGTACTTTGCGAGACCAAGGCTTCCGAGCTCGGTTATGCGCTTGAATTTTTACAAAGCAATCATGAGGGCGAACTTATTGAGGTGATTCATCGTGCGGGCCGTGAATGCAAAGCAGGTGAAACCTTGGGTGTGGTGTTCAATGCCGGCGCATACACTCACACGTCCGTCGCACTGCACGATGCGATTGTCGGGGCTGAAGTCCCGACAATCGAAATTCACATTTCAAATGTTCATGCACGTGAAGCATTTCGGCATCACAGCTACCTCTCGCCGGTTGCCGCTGGGATCGTGGTTGGATTTGGTGTCAAAGGCTATGGGCTCGCCATGGAAGGGCTCGTGGAAAAGTTCGCGGGTTAGCGGGCCACTTCGGGGTTCTTCATATCCGCAAAGAGCAGATTTTTGTCATAGCAAAGAAGCTCGTCACGGTGGTAATCAAAAGCGTATCGCTGGTGTTGGCGCTCTAGCGGTAATTTCCAGCCAGAACTGGTTAGATACTAAACATCGTCGCTGCACAAATAATCAACAACGCCCGCTTCTTTGTGTCGGCCAGAGCCAGTGATGCTCCGATATAGAGCAGCGCCAAGGCAGCAGACGCGCGGCTTAATATATCCAGTGATTGTTCAACAAACTCGGGCAAGGGCGGTGAGACGAGGCTGATCGCAAGCCCTTCGCTATTCGCAAGGATAATTGGGTTGCTAGCAACGCGCTTGACGCACGACAGCCAACATGTAAAGCCATTTTTGTGTTGCGCATGGCTGATATCGACGATCGATAGCTGAATTGGCATCAATAACAGATTTACGACTGTTACGGTCATCGCCACGGCTACAGTCATATCGTCGTTAAAACACTTCATCAACCTGCGGAAACCAATAAAGATGGTGGCGTAACGATGCCCACTGTTTTGATGGCTGGCTACTGATCCGCCGAAAGCACAGCCAACTCAAGACCAGCAAAATTGACCCTGTCGCGGCATAAATCGACATCGTGTGATGTCGATATCGGCGCTTAGATCGAGCTTGCGAATGGCGCAAAAAAAGCATGGCGAAGAGGATGACTGCGCCGCGGCTCGGCACCGCTTCGAGCTTTATGACGTCCCGCTTAGCGACAAGCCAGCCAACGCCAACGATTAGAAAAATAGGCACGGTAATACTGAGGATGCTGAACATGTCGCGGCGCTAAAAATCGCTAGATTATCGCCACTCAATTCTGATCGACGAAAACAGTAATCCCGCAACGAAATCGACGCCACCCATGACATTAGCGCTTCATCACTCTGCAATGCTCGCATCAGAGGGCACGCAACTGCGGAACTGGCATGCACAAAAGTTAATTAATGAAAGTATTTTTAATTATTGACAAGTGGGCGTGTTTTGCGTTTTCCTATAAGGGAAGGCGATCGATTCATTGCAAACAATCGAGTCGTCATTGAAAACACTTATTGGAGAAGACCGTGAAACACCTATCGCTAAGTACAGTTGCCTTGTCGCTAGCCACTTTAATCTCTGGCGCAGCTTACGCCGACAACCATGGCGTTGGCGCTTGTTTAATCACCAAAACAGATACCAATCCTTTCTTCGTTAAGATGAAAGAAGGTGCCATCGCTGGCGCAGAGGCCAATGGCATTAAGTTGCAAACGTTTGCTGGCAAAATTGACGGCGACGTCGATTCGCAAGTGCAAGCGGTTGAAACTTGTATCGCCAGCGGTGCAAAAGGTATTTTGATTACCCCAACCGATTCACGTGCATTGGCGCCAGTGGTGCAGCAAGCGCGCGACAATGGCTTGTTGGTTATCGCGTTGGATACCCCATTTGAGCCAGCAGACACTGCAGACGCCACTTTCGCAACTGATAACTTCAA
>JABXHR010000174.1 GCA_013373515.1 Gammaproteobacteria bacterium
GCTTGCCGATGAACCGATTGCAGGGCTTGATCCGGCTAACCAGATCGATGCCATGGAACATCTGGCTTCGCTGGCTGACAACGGCAAAACAGTGATGGCCTCGCTGCATGATTTGGGGCTGGCTGCTCGGTATTGTTCAAGAATATTGGTGTTGTTTCGCGGTGAGATTGTGGCAGATGGGTCGCCTGCTGAAGCACTCACAGATGACATTGTGCACGATGTGTTTGGCGTGCGGGCCTATCGTGCCTTGGTGGACAATACACCGATTTTTGTCCCGTGGAATCGCGTGTAGTGCGCGGCGCCATTATGCTGCAAGGCACCGGCTCAGATGTGGGCAAATCGGTGCTGGTGGCGGGGTTGTGCCGCATTGCCAAGCGGCGCGGCATCCGTGTTGCGCCGTTCAAACCGCAGAATATGTCCAACAATGCCGCAGCCTGTGCCGATGGGGGCGAAATTGGTCGCGCGCAAGCATTGCAAGCGATGGCGTGTGGTCTGCCGCCGGAGGTGGACTTTAACCCGGTGTTGCTTAAGCCAGAATCCGATCGACGCGCTCAGGTGGTGCTGCGAGGCAAGGCCCTGAAAACCGACGAGGCGGCGCATTATATGGCGACGCGCGGCGGATTTCTGCCCACCGTGCTCGACTCTTTTGAGTCATTGCGCGCCCGGTTTGAATTGGTGATCGTCGAGGGTGCTGGCAGTCCCGCCGAAGTCAATTTACGCAAGGGCGATATTGCCAATATGGGGTTTGCGGTTGCCGCCAATGTGCCGGTGGTGCTGGTTGGCGATATCGATAAGGGTGGGGTGATTGCCAGCATCGTGGGAACGCAGGCGGTGCTTGACGAGGTCGACAATGCACAAATTAAAGCGTTTTTGATCAACAAATTTCGGGGTGATCCGCGGTTGTTTGACGACGGTCTCAGCGTGATTGAAACCCGCACCGGCTGGCCGAGTCTTGGGGTGGTGCCTTGGCTTAAAAGCACAGCGCGCTTGCCCGCTGAGGATGCGGTGGTGTTAGAACACAGCGTGACCACCGGACACGGCACGCTCAAGATTGTTGCGCCGATGCTCTCACGTATCGCCAACTTTGACGATGCAGATCCTTTGCGCCAGCACGACGGTGTGACGTTTGAATGGATCAAGCCGGGACAGAATATCCCACAGGATGCCGATATTGCGGTGCTGTTTGGCAGCAAATCAACCGTGGCGGATTTGGCGTTTCTGCGCGCACAGGGTTGGCATCATGATCTCTATGCGCATCATCGGCAGGGTAAGCGGGTGTTGGGTATTTGTGGGGGCTACCAGATGTTGGGAAAGCGCATCCACGATCCTGAGGGCTTTGAGGGCGAGGCGGGCAGTGTCGATGGGCTAGGTCTATTGGACGTGGAAACCACGCTGCAATCACAGAAGGTGGTGACGCCGGTGCTCGCAAAAAGTGCGCTGTTTGGTTTTGAGCTGAGTGGTTATGAGATTCACATTGGACATACCACTGGCGCAGATTGTCAGCGGCCGATGTTTCGCATTGAGAATCGACTAGACGGGGCGATATCGCGCGATGGCTTGGTGCAGGGCAGCTATGTGCATGGGCTATTTGCGGATGATGCCTTTAGAGTAAAGTGGCTTGGCGTTGGCAGTAAGCATCACTATCAGCAAGGTGTCGAAAACGCGCTAGACGAACTTGCCGATGAGCTTGAGGCGGTCATTGATTTTGACCGCCTGCTCGCTTTGGCGACTAGCTCGCTTTAGCCGCCTTTTTCACTGCAGGGGCCTCTCCCCAGAGCAGAACAAACAACAAGCCAGCGGCTAGAGCATCGGCAATGATGATTTGAAGGTAAACCCAGCTTGGCACTGCGCCAGCGGTTAAATAACCCCGTACCGACACCGCAATGCCAAACAAGGCGACAAACAATGTCAACCACTGCGCCCAGCGTGCACCACGCCAGATTGCGCGCGCCAACAAACCATAAATCAGCGCAGCGGGTACCAGCATTAGGCCTTCCATTGACAGTCGGCTGACCACGGGGGCGACCAAGTGCAATACCGCTGAAATCAATATCACCAAGGCTGTGACCATGATCAATACACGTTTCATTCGCGACTCCTAAACAAAGCTGATCGATTTGTTGAACGGCATCTCACGCAGTCTTTGGCCAGTGAGCGCAAAGATTGCATTGGCCAATGCAGGCGCAGCCGGTGGAACTGGCGGTTCGCCGATACCTTTGACCTGCTGGGCGTTTTCAAGGCCTTTGACAATAATCTCTGGGCACTGCTGGATACGGATGCCGGTGTGCATATGGAAATTGCTTTGCTGCGCCATGCCGTCTTGATAGGTGATTTCGCAGTTCATCGCGTGGCCTAAGCCCCAGACCACGCCGCCTTGGACTTGGTTTTCAAAATTGACTGGATCGACGATTTGACCGACATCGGCCACCACGTAGACGCGATCTATTTTCACTTTATCGCCCTGCAAGCTGACTTCAACAACCTGTGCGCAAGTGACGCCAAATGACTCCACGCAAGCGATACCGCGCGCACGGTTCGCCCCCATTTCACTGCCCCAGTTTGAGAGCTCGCCGACGGCTTCAAGCACTTGGCGTGTAACAGAGGTGTTGGCTAAACGAATGCGTTCTGCCAGAGGGTCGGCCTCTGCGGCGTGGATCAGCTCATCAATGAACGATTCGATAAAAAAGCCGCCGCTTGAGGCGCCAACAGAGCGCCAGCTACTGGTGGGGGCGACCCCTTCGACCGCATAGCCACGCACGCGCAGGTGCTCGATATTGTAGGGCAAGTTCCAAACCCCAGCCACGATTTGCGAGTCGGGCCCCGCGAGCGCCATGCCTGAGCGCCCCATTTGCGAGCGTGACGATGACGCCGTGGCAACTTGGATGTCAATCGCTTCGATATGGCCATTGCTGACTTTGCCTTGTGCGCGAGCCATCCCGATTTGCCGCGGAAAGTCGTGGGCAAAGTCTTCTTCTCGGCTGTAGGTCAGCTTGATTGGCGTGTTCTGAAGCTCGAGCGCGATTTCTGCCGCTTGCTTAATGTGTTCAAACTCAAGGCGATGGCCAAAGCTACCGCCAGACATTTGGTTGTGGAAAGCCACTGCGGTGGGCTCGATACCCAGTACATTGGCCACTTGTTGTTGCACCATTTGTGGAATCTGGTGGCCAGTCCAAACCTCAGCAGTTTTGCCGTCAAATTGAATGGTGACATTCAGTGGCTCTAAGGGCTGATGCGCCACATAGGGCGCTTTGTAGCTCGCAGTGATGGGGGCGGTATCGGCCAAAGCGGTGACAGCATCACCCTCGTCGCGCCACAGTTTGTCGAGGCGTGACTCTTGGAAGCTTGATTCAACGAGCTCCCAGTGTCCGTCCATATTGGCAGGATAGTCGGCTTCTGCCCAATCGAACTCAATTTGGTTGACGGCTTGGAAAGCGCGCCAGGTGTTGTCAGCGACGACGGCAGCGCCGTTACTCAATGGCACGATCTGCTTTACACCGCGCATGGATTTTGCGCTATCGGCATTGAAGCTATTCATAGGTGCGCCTTGGCGCGGGTTGGTTTTGACGGCCGCGTAAACCAAGCCTGGAAGCTTCAGGTCGATGCCAAACTGCGCGCGTCCGGTGGATTTTGCGATGGTGTCGAGTCGCTCGGTAGGTTTGCCAATAAGACGCCATTGATCTGGGTTTCGCAAGTTGACATTTTGCACCGGCTCAAACGATGCTGCTTCGGCAGCCAAGTCGGTGTAGCTCATTGCGGTGCCGTCTGGCAGGATCACTTGGGCATTTTCAGTGCGAAGTTTATCGACCTCAATGCCAGTGCGATTGGCAGCGGCCAATTTTAGGGTTTCACGTGCTGAGGCAGCCGCTTGGCGAAGTTTATCGAAACTGTCTGGAACCGTGCTCGAGCCACCGGTAATCTGCATGCCCAGCACTTTGATCAGCGCCGTCATCATGCTGCGGGCAGCGGTGGCGCCGATGCTCTCATCGGTCGACAGGAAGGGCGCACCTTCATTCCCCATGGCTGTGTTCCAATAAGCGGGGCTTGGCGTGCCAAAATCGGTCTTGATTTGGTCTAGGTTGACGTCTAGCTCTTCTGCCAGCAGCAGCGCTTGCACGTGCTTTGCGCCCTGGCCAATGTCGGCGTGCGGTGTGATCAGCGTGATGCCGTCTTTACTGATTTTAACCCAGGGGTTAAAGCTCGCTTCTGTGTCGGCAAGATCGTCTGCAAGAGGGTTGTCGTGTGGCTTGTTGACCATGTAGGTCCCAAAGGTCACGCCACCGGCCACGGCAGCCGTGCCGACCAAAAATGCACGTCGGGTGATGGTTTTGAGTTTGCCCATGATTAAGCCTCCCGCATTGCGCTGGCCGCGCTCTTGACGGCTTGGCGGATGCGAGGATAGGTCCCACATCGGCAGAGATTGCTCTGCATGGCGGCGTCTATCTCTTCTTCGGATGGGTTGTTGTTTTTTGCAAGAAAGCTCGCTGCGGCCATCATTTGGCCAGCTTGACAGTAACCGCATTGCGCCACTTGATGATCGAGCCACGCTTGTTGCACCGCATGCAATGCATCCGCGTCGCCAAGTCCTTGTATCGTCGTGACTTCGCCTTGGACGGCAGAAACCGGCATGACGCAAGATTTCACTGCATTGCCGTCGATGTGTACGGTGCAAGCGCCGCACTGCGCCATACCGCAACCAAATTTAGGATCGGTTAGGCCGATCTCGTCGCGCAATGCCCAGAGCAGGGGCATATTGGGTTCAACATCAATTTCGTGCGTCTGACCGTCAACAGTCAACTTCATTGGAGAGGCTCCACTGGCATTATTGTAGTACCTGTCATCTTAGTGAACTTCAGGCACTTCGTCTGCGCAAAATGCGCCTCGTTGAGTTGAAGCGCGTGAGCCACTTAGATTAAGCGCTGGCGAGTCTGCCACGCAAAGAGTTGGGCATGGCCTCGGTGATGACCACATGGACGAATTGGCCGATTAAACGCTCGTCAGCGCAAGGGAAGTTGACCACGCGATTGTTTTCGGTGCGGCCAGCAAGCTCTTTGTCGTCTTTGCGCGCTTTGCGCTCGACTAAGATGCGCTGTGTGCTACCCACCATCGATTGGGAAATGGCGCTCGCCTGTTCGATGATCTTGGCTTGCAATCGGGCAAGACGCGCTTTTTTGGTGTCCATATCGGTGTCATCTGCCATGCTCGCGGCTGGGGTGCCGGGGCGGGCGCTGTAGACAAAGCTAAACGAGGTGTCGAAGCCGATATCTTCAATCAATTGCATGGTTTTCTCGAAGTCTTCAGCCGTTTCACCTGGGAAGCCGACGATAAAGTCTGAGGAAATCGTGATTTCCGGACGCGCTTGTCGTAGTTTGCGGATTTTTTGTTTGTACTCAAGCACAGTGTGGCCGCGCTTCATCATGGCGAGCACGCGATCCGACCCGGCCTGTACCGGTAAGTGTAAGAATGACACCAGCTCGGGAACCTCGGCATAGGCTTCGATGAGCGATTCGCTAAACTCGACCGGGTGCGACGTGGTAAAACGAATGCGGTCGATTCCGTCGATGGCGGCCACGTAATGAATCAGCAGCGCTAGATCGCAGAGGTCACCGTCTTCGGTTTCGCCGCGATAGGCGTTTACGTTTTGGCCCAGCAGATTGACCTCACGTACACCTTGCTCGGCGAGCTGCTCGATTTCTGCCAATACTGACTCTAGCGGGCGCGAAATTTCTTCACCACGGGTGTAGGGCACCACGCAAAAGGTGCAGTACTTTGAGCAGCCTTCCATGATGGATACAAAGGCTGTCGGGCCTTCGGCGCGCGGCTCGGGTAGGTTGTCGAATTTTTCGATTTCGGGGAATGATATATCGACCACCGATTGTTTGGTGGTGCGCGCCTCTTCGACCATATCGCCCAGTCGATGCAGCGTCTGCGGCCCAAATACCAGGTCGACATAGGGCGCACGCTGGCGAATCGCATCGCCCTCTTGACTGGCCACGCAGCCGCCAACCCCGATGATGATGTCTTTCTTGGTCTTGCGCTCACGCCAGCGACCAAGCTCGGAGAATACCTTCTCTTGCGCTTTTTCGCGGATCGAGCAGGTGTTGAGCAGCAGAATGTCGGCTTGGTCGATATCGTCCGTCAGCTCGGTGCCATAGCGGGCATTGAGTACATCGAGCATCTTGGCCGAGTCGTACTCATTCATTTGGCAACCGTGGGTTTTGATAAAGACTTTTTGCATGGCGATGGGGCAGAACACAATAAAGGCGCAATGGTAGCGCCTTTAGGGGGTAGGGAACAAGTTGAGAGGCGTGTTTTAACGGTTCAGTTAAAGTGTTTGCGCTCCCAGTCCCAAGCGTGTTTGATGATGGTGTCTAGGTCTGCATATTGAGGCTGCCAGCCCAGCTGCTGACGCGCGGCGGTCGAATCGGCAACCAAACGTGCCGGATCACCGTCTCGGCGCGGGGCATCGATCAACTTGATCTCACGACCGGTGACGCGCTTGGCCGCGTCGATCACCGCTTGCACCGAAAAGCCCTGTCCGTTGCCAAGGTTAAATGAGGCGCTACCCCCGCCATCGACCAATCGCTGGACACCAAGCCAATGCGCTTCAGCCAAATCCATCACATGGATATAGTCGCGCACGCAGGTGCCATCGTCTGTGTCGTAGTCGCGACCAAATACAGAGATGGCCTCACGACGGCCAGAGGCGGCTTGCAAAATCAGCGGCACTAAGTGGGTTTCGGGATTGTGCCGCTCGCCAATCTGCCCATCAGGATCTGCACCTGCTGCGTTGAAATAGCGCAGGCAAACCGATTTCATGCCGTAGGCTTGGTCAAAGTCAGCGAGGATTTTCTCGATCATCAGCTTGCTTTGGCCGTAGGGGTTGATGGGCGATTGAGGGTGTGCCTCGTCGATGGGCACGTACTGCGGCTCGCCAAATGTGGCGGCGGTCGACGAGAAGATAAATTTGAGGACGCCATGGTCTTTCATCGCCTCAAGCAGGGTGAGGGTGTTGGCGACGTTGTTTTGGTAGTACTTGGCCGGGTCGCGCACGGATTCGCCCACTTCGATATAGGAGGCAAAGTGCATGACCACATCAAAACGATGCTCGGAAAACAGACGATCAAGCAGTGTCCTGTCGGCGATGTCACCATGGACAAATTCGCCGTGAGTCACGGCATCGCGATAGCCACCAACCAAATTATCCAGCGTCACCACATCGACGCCAAGCTGCCCAAAGCGCTTCACCATATGTGAGCCGATATAACCGGCTCCACCAACCACCAAAATTTTCAAGCTCGCATTCCTGTAATCGCAGAGCCTGTATTTAACCACGTCTCCAAGCAAACCACTTGCCCAACCACTTCAAGGCCTGTTGTGGTACATGGGCCTTTTTCCAGTTGCCGGCCACGTATTTGTTGATTTCACTGCGTGTGGGGTAGGCGTGAATGGTGGCGAGAATTTTATTGACGCCGAGTTTGTGGCGCTTAGCAAGCACCCATTCTTGAATCAGCTCGCCCGCTTGATCATCGACGACGGTGACCCCGAGAATTTTATCGCTGCCGCGAGCTGTGATGAGTTTGATCCAGCCTTCGGGCTGCTCTGCCTCAGTAATTGCGCGATCGACGTGCCTCATGTGGTGTTCGCTGATTTCGTAGTCGATGCCTTGGGTTTGTGCTTCGGCTTCGGTCAGGCCAACTCTGGCCACCTCGGGATGGGTGTAGGTAACCATTGGCATGTCGCTGTAATCGACGGTGAATTGTTTGAACATACCAAACAAACCGTTTACTGCCGCATGCCACGCCATATGACTTGCGGCGTGTGTAAACTGCGGGCCACCGGCGGCGTCAC
>JABXHR010000096.1 GCA_013373515.1 Gammaproteobacteria bacterium
CATCGCGCCGCGCATGACGCTAAAACCGGCAGTGCAATGGTCGCGCTTACCCATCGATCAGTTTAATTTGCGCCTGAGCAAAGGGGGGCCGATCACGCTTACCGGGGAGCGCATTCATTTGGGGAATGACTTGGTGTCGGGGCCAGTGAAGGCAAAGATTGAAAACCCCAAAGCGCCTTGGCTCGATTTTGAAACCACAGTGGACAGCAGCTATGCCGCTCAGGCTGCATTTTTGCGCCGTAGCCCTTTGGCCAGCAAAGTGGAGGGCGCGTTGTCAGCAATTGATACCGCGGCCCGACTGAACACCAAGATCGTGCTGCGTCAGCCCTTAAAAAAGACCTTAGGTGCGCCTGACTTTCGAGTGACGACGGCATTTGAAGGGGCCGATATTACACTTAAAGCGGCGGATATTTCTCTGGTCAATTCAAGCGGCGCTGTTGAGATTGTCCCCAAGCGCGTGTATGCAGAGGACTTGGCGTTTAACTATCTGGGCCAGCGGTTTAGAGGCGACTTCGAGCTGAAAGACGGCGTGCTTGAAGCGAATGCCGCTGGCGAGGCCTATTTGTCGCGTGTTCTAAAACAGTGGTTTGAACCTTTGGCCAAGGGTGTGACGGGTAAAACGCCGGTCGAAATTGCGCTGTCGATGGATTTGGCAAAGAAGCCCGGTGATTTTGAGCTGGCAGTATCGACCGCGTTGACCGGTGTGACACGGCGATGGCCTGCACCGGCGCGCAAGCTGAACCCTAATCAGGCGGCCGCTGAAACCTTCAGTGCAATTAAAACAAATGGCCAGTTGAAATTTGCGTTGAAAAATTCAAATGGCAATGTGGTGCTCACCCAATTGGGCAGCAATCAATGGGACGGCAGCGTTTCCTGCCGTACCTTGGACCCGCTAGGGTGGGCGGGGTTCTTTGCCGGCGGTGGGGGCAATGCTGGTTTGTCGCTGAAATTGAAGGTTGACTGCGATCAGATGGCGCTGGGCAATCAGCGCATCCCTAATCCAACCGCGCAGCTATTTATTGAAAACGCTGTGCAAGTGTCTGTCGATGCGGATGGCTTAAATGGCAGCATTGGTGTCGATGCAGCGGGCGCGGTGGTGGCGCGGTTTGCCGACATGGATACGCGTTTTTGGCAAACCGCTGAGGACATCAGCATCGGCGATGCACTGTCGAGTGCCGACCTACCACGGTTGACGCTCGGTATCGATTCGGCGCATGTCGCGGGTTACCCCTTGCAGCAAGTCAATCTCAGCGCCATTCCCGATGGCGAAGTGTGGAATATCCAGTGGGCGCAGGCGGCAGTGGCAGGTGCCCGTTTCAGTGCAACTGGGCTGGTCTCAGGTGGCACTTCAGCACGCACGTCGGTGCAGTGGTCTGCCGACATTGACAATGCACAAACTGCATTGACTCAACTGGGTTATTCGGTACAAATCAGCGGCCAAGGTGAGGCTGAAGGGACACTCGGTTGGGTTGGTTTTCCGTGGCAAGTGGACAAAAACCGTCTAAACGGTGAGCTTCGGGTCAACCTTAAAAAAGGCGCACTGCGTGATGTTGATCCCGGCGCAGGTAAGCTGCTGGCGCTGCTGAATATTGCACGGCTGCCTGCACGGTTCGCCAATTCTGTGTCCGACTTGGAGCAAGGGTTTACCTTTGATCAGCTGGCGGCACGAGTGCAGTTGGTGCCTGGCTTTGCCTACAACGATCCTGTGGTCATTCAGGGGCCGGTCGCGGTGGTTGAAATGCGTGGCAGCACCGATCTCAATAGTGAGCAAGTGCTGCAAGAGGTACTGGTGGTGCCGTCGCTGACCAGTAGCGTCCCGCTGGTTGGATTGTTGGCCGGTGGGCCGGTCACGGGGATTGGTGCATTTATCGTTGAAAGACTGTTGGGCGAGGCGGGTATTGATTTTAATCAGGTGGCGGCCCAACGTTATTCAGTCACGGGGACGCTCGACAATCCACAAATGGTTCAGCAGTGAAAATCGCAATCTGTAATCAAAATAGCGGCGATGACCTAGCGGCCAACCTCGCCTGGATCGATGAGACCGCAGCTGCGGTGGCTGGCGAGGCCGATGTGTTATTGCTGCCCGAGAACACCCTGCTGATGCCGCGTGATGAGGTGCAGCGTGCAGATATTGCCGAGCCTTTCGCCCATGGCGAATTGCAGCAGCGACTGGGCAATTTGGCACGAAGTCATGGGCTTTGGATTGTGGTCGGCTCGATGTTAATTCGTTTCGACCACGATGAAAAACCTGCGCAGACGCAGCTGATATTCGACCCGAGCGGCCAATGCGTGGCCTATTATCAAAAGATGCACTTATTCGATGTGGCGTTAGCCAACGGTGAGCGCTACTTGGAATCGGGCTACACGCGTGCCGGTCGCCATATGGCGATATGCCACACGCCGTTTTCGACTCTTGGCATGTCAATTTGCTATGACCTGCGTTATGCCGAGCAATATCGAAAAATGGCTGAAGCAGGCGCCGAGGTGCTATTGGTGCCTTCGGCTTTCACGCAAACCACTGGCGAAGCGCATTGGCATACTCTGCTTCGAGCGCGGGCCATTGAAACACAGTCGTTTGTGGTGGCAAGCGCACAGACAGGCTTTCACGGCAATGGGCGGCAGACCTTTGGCCATGCACTGGCCTTCGATCCGTGGGGCGAATGTCTCGCCGATTTGGGCACTGAGGTCGGGGTGCAAATTGTTAGTTTAGAAATGACGGTTTTACACGAGATTCGTCAGCAAATGGCGGTTCTCCAACAACACAAGGAATTAGGCGATGTCTGCTACTTCAACCGCTGAGTCTTTGATTCTCGATCAGCATGGTTTAGACCAAGATCGGCTCAATCAAGCACTGAGTCGAATGATGCAACACCAGCTCGATGCGGCCGATTTGTACTTTCAAATTGAGCAACGTGAGAGCTGGTCGATTGAAGATGGGATCGTCAAGTCGGCCGGCTTTTCGATCGATCAAGGCGTCGGTGTGCGCACCATGACGGGCGACAAGGTGGGGTTTGCCTATGCAGACGACTTCACCATGGAAGCGCTGACACGCTGCACAGACAGCGCGCGTGCGATCGCGGGCAGTGGTCATAGCGCAGAGGTAAAAGCGTTTAATCGTACACGCGCGCTCAGTCGCTACGATGAGGCCAGCCCGCTGACCAGCTTGAGTGATGACGACAAGATTAAGCTGCTGCAAAAAGCCGATCAAATCGCGCGTGCTGAAGACCCAGCCGTTAAGCAAGTGATTGCGTCGATTTCTGGATCTCACGAGCATATTTTGGTGGCTGCGAGCGATGGCACCCTGGCCACTGATATTCGGCCTTTAATTCGTTTCAATGTCTCGGTCATTGTCGAACGTAACGGTAAACGCGAAACCGCATCGATGGGCGGTGGTGGCCGTTATGGCTACCTTGAGCTCAGCGCCAATGATGTGATTGAACACTACGCCAAAGAGGCCGTGCGCCAAGCACTCGTCAATTTAGAGGCGGTCGCGGCCCCTGCGGGCACCATGCCGGTGGTGTTGGGCAGTGGTTGGCCCGGCGTGATGTTGCATGAGGCCGTGGGCCATGGGCTGGAAGGCGATTTCAATCGCAAAGGCTCGTCGACCTTTGCCGGTCGCGTTGGCGAACAGGTGGCCTCCGAGCTCTGTACCGTGGTGGATGATGGCACTTTGGCGGGTCGTCGTGGCTCACTGACGGTCGACGATGAAGGCACCCCGACGCAGCACAATGTGCTGATCGAAAAGGGCATATTAAAGGGCTTTATGCAGGACAAGCTCAACGCACGCCTATCGGGCGTGGCACCGACCGGCAATGGTCGTCGTGAGAGCTATGCGCATTTGCCCATGCCGCGCATGACCAATACCTACATGC
>JABXHR010000065.1 GCA_013373515.1 Gammaproteobacteria bacterium
AGAGAGATTTTGAGTCCAAAACGGCAGAATTTTGTCTTAAACGCCGCTTAAATTCGGGGCACTGCCATTCGAGGTATTGAGTCAGATCACTCTGTAGTTACGATTTAATGTTGAGCAGGGTCGACTATTTATAGCCCGCTGTTAAAAGCTGAGAGCCAAGGCCAAGTGTGCCTATGGCAGTCGTTTGGTTGCGTGTATACACTCGCTTGTCTGCTTAGGTTTCATCGTTATCGGTGGTGTTTGAAGTACGTGGGGAGTGGTAATGGCTGTCGAGTTTACTGGCGTCGGTCCATAATTTCGCTTGATTGCCTATATGTTTGAATGTTATCAAAAATCTTTCGAGTAATTTATTTTGTTTCCATCTGGAAAAAAGCATAACGGAAGTGGGTTTTGCTTTTGATTCATCGGCTGCTGAAGGCTTTGAAAAAAAATATAACGGTGATTTAGTATTTTTTCGTATTGTCTCGGTGTAATATTTGGGGGTAAATATGTTTGGAAGGTTTCGTTTAACTTTTTGAAACATCTTCATTAAACCAGTTTTTATTAAATAATGATCGGAGAGAGCATGAAGCCCTTTATATCAGTATGTATTCTTGGTATCGCAGCTTTGAGTGCCTGTGGAGGCGGTGGTTCACCAGCCTCTGATGAGAGCAACGGGTCTGGCGGAAATGGTACCGGTCAGAGTACCGAAAATAACGATACACGAAATTTAGCGGTGGTTGGTCGCGCCGTCAAAGGTGTGGTCAAGAACGCGACGGTTGACGTCTTTGAGCTCAGAGATGGGAGCAAAGTATTACTGGGCTCCGCGCAATCAGGTGCCGACGGGCGTTATCAGGTTGAGGTTGATTCGAGTGCTTATCAGTCGGGCGTGGTGCTTGTTGAGGTCAAGGCAAACGCTGACACCAAGATGGTTTGTGATGTGGCCGTTGCGGGTTGTGATGACGGAACGACTGAAATTGCTTTGCCGAGCAATTTTGTTCTGAAGTCTGTAAGTGAACAGTTGGATGAATCCGATGGGACCACTGAGATCCAGGTGACGGTGACCACGCATTCTGTCGCCTCGCAGGTCGAACGCACTCTTGAGGTGTTTAAATCCGTCTCAGCGAACACCGTCAAACAACTTAAAAGCTCTGCAATCGTGATGAGCGGTGGAGTAGATGTGTTTTCGGTTGAGCCAATTGATATGACAAACATCGACGAGGTAGCAGGTGCCAGCAAAGAGCAAAAAGTGGCGGTAACCTTCTATCAAGCGACATTGGAAAGCGTTGCATCGATAGCGCAGCAAGCTCAGCAGTCCGGTGATATATCCGATTCGCAGGTTGTAGATGTTATGGCAATGATGACTTCCGCCGAGACCTTGCTTGGGTCTGGTGCTGTAGATGAGGATTTTGTCATTACCTTAGCGAAAGCTGTAGGCAACGCTGTACAGGAAATCGCTGACAATGAATCGCTCTCGGATTTATTCGATGAAGAGGATTTGATTGCGATATCAAACACTGCCGATGCACTCCAAGAAAAGCCCGGTGAAGTCAATGAAGAGGTCGTCACCGCTGTGGGCTCTAAAGTGGATGGCGCTAAGCAATTTCTAAAAGACATGCGCGCAAGTGTGTTTTTAACTGATGATCGAGTTGGTTTGCTCGAAACACTTGAGGGCTCGATGACAGCTGTCGAAGCGGTGTTTGATCGTCATGTGGTTGCTGCTGAAGTTGACGCGATGTTGTCCACCATTCAGGCGGATTTGGAGGGGTGTATTAATGAAAACCTGACCAAAGAAGATTGGTTCGACGATTGTCTAACGACATCTTATTTAGACGGGGTTTTGGCCTTTGAAGCGCAAACTGACCATGGGTCCTCAATGGTGTTGGAGATCGACAGTTTTGACGAGCTTGCGGAACAATTTGACAACATCGACAGCGGCATCGAGGCCACTGCGATGGATATCAGTGCCACATTAGATTTGGCGGTCAAGGGCCCAGATTTGGAAGATTTGGTAACTGTGAGTGATGTGCAGGTGACACTCGGTTTGATGCCAAACAGCGATAACTCGGATCTAGATATTGCGACGCTCACGTTTGGAGAAGGGTTGACGCTGTCAGGTTATGCGATGGATGGTGATAACCGGACGCTGACTGCTGAGTTGGTCGTCGATGGCTTGGGATTCGAGATGGTGGCCCGGCCTGAGTGGGCTAGGTCGGCTTATGACGATGCCACTACATTGCACCTCACCGCATTGGCAGGCGAGGTGTCCGTTGTACGCTCAGATGGCGTTAGTATCAGCATTGGCTCTCCTGCTGATGCTCCGTTGATAGAGATGCCACAGGGTGGATTGTCGCTCGACGACATCGAGGGCCGTGTATATAAGGGATTCGTATTCCCAAGCTTTGAAGAGGCAATGGCTGAAATTGGTGCAGTTAACTACACGCTGTGCGAGAGTGATATCAGTGTTAGCTGGTTTGGAGATGCACTCAATTGTTACGCCGAAGGCGGCATAATTGATCTCTTAGATATCGATGGTGAGCCTGTCAGCTTGGACGCTGCGGTACGCGCAGTGTTTGATGTACCTGATAATGTGGAACTTTTCGATTACTCAGCATGGATCTACCAATGGGGCGATGAGGTGCTCGTGGAGGTAGGCTATAGCATCTCTCTGTTAGAAAACGTCAATGAACCCGCAGCGATGAATGTGGTTTTCGAAGTGGCGACTGGTTCGAGTGATGCGGACGTGATCTCTGGTTTGGCCTTTATGGATAGTGTTGAGGATGTGCCTACATTGGATGTACGCATCGATCGCCCGGGGGCTGATATTCACATCATTGTTACAGAAGAGGCGCGGGGTGGAGCGTCGTGCGCGCAGAATGATGATGAAGATACTGTATGTGATTACGGGACTGAATACGCGATGTTGGCCGCAGTAGAGGTGGCACAGGGCGATGCGAGTATGATCTTGATGTTGGACGAATCGCATGGCGTGGTCGAGGGTGAAATTTGGTATGACGAGACTTTGGTAGGCACTATCGACGACAATATTGTCTACTGGGGCGACGGTTCATCATCCGGAGAAATTACGTTTGAGTCGCTTTTCTAGGCTCGAGTGTGGATTAAAGGCAGGCTCCATAGTGGGCCTGTTTTTTTTGTGCTCGTCGCCCAGTCGGGCAGCTGAAAATATACGCTTTGCAGCGGAGTATGATGTACACCTTGATGAGCGTGCCGAGCAGCTTGATGTTTATGCGGATCAGCGGACTCGGCTGGGTTGGCAGCGCTTTTTTATTGAACGGCAATCTATCTTAACGCTGCAGTCGACCGTTGATACCTATGAGGCTTATCAGAAATTCGAGCAAATCGATGAGCAGTTGAGCAATACAGATCACTTGGTATTTGACTATCGCCGTTACGATATTGATCGCGTCGGATTGATATTGAGCTGGCACACTGAGTATGGAGATGTTACTTTCGAGCCAGCGATTCTCAGGATTAAGCAGTTTGATGATTATTGGCTTTTGGCTGATGTCTCGCACGCTGAGATTGTGACAGCGACAGGAGCTCTAAGTAGCCTGACGAACAAGCAGGACCCCATCCTGAACTTTGATCAAGATGATGTTGGCAGTGGTTTTGACCTTGGGCTTACTTGGAATTTTCAGCGCGGCAGTTGCGATTACGGCGTGTCAGTTGACGCATTGTGGTCGTCATTCTCGATAGAGAATGTCAGACGTACCGAGGCCGATCTTCGTTATCAAGTTGATAAACGCCAGCCGAGCTTAAGTGGTCGCAGTGTGGTTGAGAGCTATCGTGATAAATTGCCGGTCGCCTGGTTGTTATCTGCGGCGTGTTCAAACTGGTGGGCGACGATTCACAACAGCGATATCACCAATGGTTCTGTGACGCTTGGGCGGCGGTGGCGTGATTTATCCATTGGCGCCAACTTGAATCAGCAAAGTGTGAATGTGGGGTGGTCTCCGGCAAAAAAGTGGTCACTGATGTTGCGGCTTGCCCCCGATACGCAAGTAAATGAGGCCAAATACGGCTTTGCAGTCGTTTATGGGCAATAAATGATCCCGCCGATGCGGTCATCAAGGCAAGTAACTGCCTCGATGTCGTAGTCTCCTTGCAAACCGTCCGTACGATTTGCGGGGACCGTGCCGCAGATGTTGTTACCCGGGGCTCTTAAAGATCCGGACGCCACCAGCGTTGCAGATCTTTGGACGGCGCTTGGACAGGCTGTTGCTGTCTAGCGCGTTGCACTGGCTCAAAATCTGCGCATCGCTGTTCGGTCAGCAAGCTAATGGCATGTGCATAGAGCGGATCGTCGTCACTTGCGATCGGTGAGTCTAGGTTTTCTTCGGCGGGGCAGTCAGGCGGGATACCGTCGAAATACTCCCCTTCGCCTAATGCATTGAGTGTTTTGAATGTGACCGCAGACAGAATCTTATCGAACTGCTCGACCGGCTCCATACCAACGGGTTTGCCGCAGGTGGTGTCACCGACGGTATATAGCTGCTCGGCATAGGGTTGGATGGCAGAAATTAATAATTCAGAGGCAGAACATGTGCCGTCGGTTGTTAGAATGACAAAATTTTTGAAGCCGAGACCGACGTTTTCTTCGTTCGAATAGAATGTCCATGTTTCATCATCATCCCTTTTATTTTCATTGTGCACGTAGTGGATCATCGGTGCTGCGTCTAGGTCTAGCGGATCGGTACGGTTTTTGAGTAGCCAGTTGGTCAGGAAGGCTGTAATCCAAGTTCGACCTCCGCCATTGTGGCGTAAGTCTATGATGATTGAGTCGAGATCTGGATGTTCGTTGTAGCTTAGGTACAGATCTACAATCTTGTCGACACTGGGTTCGATAAAACTGGTCAGTCTAAAGTAGGCAATTTTCTTATCGCCGTAGGTTTGGATGTGCTCGTCTTTGACGGTATCGAGTGTGAAAACTCGGTAACCAACCCGTTCTCGTGAACGAGTCCCGTTGCGTTCGTATGTCACGATCGCTTCGCCGTTTTCCCGCCAACGATCGAACGTAGCGTAGTACGTTTGTTCATCCACTTCCCATAGATCGTTGCCGTCGATTTCGATGATCCAATCGCCGCGCTGTAGACCAGCTGCATTGGCAGGAGATAGAGAGTGCACTTCGAGTAGACGTGGGTATCGACGCGCTTGGGTGTATTGATACCAGCGCCAGCGTCCACCGTATCCTTCGGTTTGGCCCTCGTCAAAGTAAGCCGAATGGTCACCTGCGTCGTCTATGTAGCTCCATCGATCTCGCCAATAAGCCATGGCGTCCATAAGAGACTCTGCTGTGCTGTGGTCTTCAATGACGATGTCGTCTGGAATGTCGGAGTTCCATAAGTAGTTGGCGTGGTAGTGGTCGTAAATCCATTTCTTTATTTCGGGGAGATTCTTATTGGCATTCCCCCCTGAACCGCCGCCGCAGCCTGCAACCAGCAGAACCCAAAGGAGCGGCATCGTAAATTTTGTCAGCATTATCGTTAAGTTGTTTTGTTATCTATCAGAAGGTCGGCGATTTATCGATGATCGTCAATGGCTGAATACCCGACCAGCGCCGCCTCAATGTCTCTTTTGCTTACTATTAGTCGCGTCTAGCAAGGTGCTCCGTCAATCAGCGTTGATAATTGGGCGACGATTTTTGGAGAACCACAATGCAACCCCCACGCCTTGTTTTTTCGCGCCGTGTGCGCACCACGCCGTTTACGTCCCGAATTCAAGCGGGCGGTATGCAGATGGCGACGGTTTACAACCATATGGTGTTGCCAAGTAACTTCCGTGGTTTGGCTGAGGATTATGATCATCTTTGCGAACACGTTCAGGTGTGGGATGTCAGTGTCGAGCGTCAGGTGGCGCTGAAGGGGCCGGATGCGGCGAAGCTGGTGCAGCTTATGACGCCGCGCAATTTGAGCAAGGCCAAGGCGGACCAGTGCTTCTATGTGCCGTTGGTTGATGAGTTTGGCATGATGATTAATGACCCGATTGCGATCAATGTAGCACCAGATCATTGGTGGCTGAGCATTGCCGACAGCGATGTCATGCTTTGGGCCAAAGGGATTGCCTATGCCAAGGGGCTGAATGTCGAGATTTCCGAGGCTCAAATTTGGCCGGTAGCGATTCAGGGACCGAAGGCAGAGGAGCTGTTGTCGCGTGTGCTGGGTGATGAGGTACGCGATATTCGCTTTTTCCGTTACAAGCGTATGGCCTATCAAGGGCGCGAGTGGATCGTGGCGCGTTCGGGTTGGTCGAAGCAGGGGGGCTTTGAGGTCTACGTTGATGATGCGGCTGCAGGGCAAGCGTTTTGGGATGAGCTATTTGCCAAGGGCGAGGACTTAAACGTCGGGCATGGCTGTCCAAATCAGGTTGAGCGGATGGAGAGCTGCCTGTTGTCGTTTGGCAGCGATATGGACTACCACACCAGTCCTTTGCAAATCGGTCTCGACAAATACTGTCATATTGATGAAGACATCGACTCAATTAGCCTACCAGCGCTGCGTCAGCAGCGTGAAGAAGGGCTGCCTTGGATGTTGGTGGGGCTGCGCTGCGATAGTGGGGCGCAAAACTTTGCCTCGACCGATGTGAGTCATGAGGGCGAGGTGGTCGGTGAGCTGCGCTCGCAAGTTTGGCACCATAAATTCAACTGCTGGCTTGGCTTTGCCTCGTTGCCCACTGCACTCTGTCAGCCGGGTACAAAGGTTGAAATTGAGGGCGCAATCTGCGAAGTTCACGCATTACCGTTTAGCTTTGACGGGTAACCTATCGCCGATTGAGGCGCGCAAAGGAACTCATGTCTAATATCAAAACCAGCTTTTTTGATCCGGCCACTGTGGCATTGCACAGTGGTTATCAGCCCGAGCCGCAGCATGGGGCGCGGGCGGTGCCGATTTACCAAACCACCTCCTATGCCTTTGATGATGTCGCGCACGGTGCGGCGTTGTTCAATTTAGAACGTGGCGGCCATATTTATAGCCGCATGACCAACCCCACGGTACAGGTGCTGGAGCAACGCATGGCGGCACTTGAGGGTGGGGTCGCCTGTGTGTGTACTGCCTCTGGCATGAGTGCGCTATTTACGACCTTTGCCAGCATTTGCTCGGCGGGTGACAAGATTGTCTCCGCTGCACAGATCTATGGCTCGACAGCCACTTTGCTGCGCTCGACCCTACAACGCTTTGGCATTGAAACCGTATTTGTCGATATCAATGATCATGCGGCAGTTGAAGCGGCGCTCGATGAGCGCACCAAGATTTTGTTTTGCGAGTCAATCGGTAATCCGGGGTTAGATGTTGCCGATATTCCAGCGCTCGGTGCGATTGGAGATAAACACGGCGTGCCGTTGGTTGTCGATGCCACCTTCGCCACGCCAATGCTCAATAACCCCATCGCGGATGGTGCCCATGTGGTGGTGCACTCGCTGACCAAATGGATTGGCGGCAGTGGTGCGGCGATTGGCGGGGCAATTATCGACGGGGGCAACTTCGACTGGGGTGCGTATGCCGCGCGGTTCCCCACGCTCACCGAACCCTATGCGCCGTTTCACGGGATCAACTTCTTCGAAGAATACGGCCCATCGGCGCTGTCGATGCGCATTCGTGCTGAAGCCATGCGCGATTTTGGCGCGTGCCTCAGCCCGCAAAATGCCTTCTTATTGCTGCAGGGGCTTGAGAGTTTGGCGCTGCGAATGCCCCAACATGTCAGTAACGCTCAGACGTTGGCGACTTGGCTGCTCAATCAAGACAATGTCGCTTGGGTCAATCACCCAAGCCTTAGCACGCACCCAAACCATGCGCTGGCAGCATCACTCTTCCCCAAAGGCGCCGGGTCGATGTTGACCTTTGGCATTAAGGGTGGCCGTGACGCAGGCGCGGCGTTTATGGATGCCTTGCAGCTGGCAACCAATCTTGCCAATGTGGGCGATTCGCGCACACTGGTGCTACATCCCGCCTCGACCACACATTCTCGCTTGGATGCCCAGGCGATGAAAGCAGCAGGCATTGGTGAAGATCTCATTCGTGTCTCCGTTGGCATCGAGTCGATCAAAGATATTCAGGCCGACTTTAAACAGGGCCTGAAAGCCGCTGCCAAAGCCGTTAAGGTGTTGCCATGAAACTAGAATTGAATGGTAATCAACTCTATGTGGCAACTGGCGGCAAAGCCTTTGACGCAAGCTTGCCCACGGTCATTTTTTTGCATGGTAGCGGGCTCGATCATCGCTGCTGGGCGCAGCAATCACGCTGGTTTGCCTTTCATGGGTTTTCGGTGCTTGCGCCAGATTTCCCAGGGCACAGCTTATCGTCTGGGAAACCACTTGAAAGCATTGAAGCAATGGCAGATTGGCTGTGGCAGCTCTGCGACGCGGTAGGGGTGCAAAAGGCGATGTTGGTCGGTCACTCTCAGGGGGGCCTGGTGGCCATGCAAGCCGCGAGTGATCAGCCGCAACGCTGTACAGCGATTTCACTCATCGCCACAGCACCGGCAATTGGCGTCAATCCAGCCTTGCTTGAATTGGCGCAAACAGCACAGCCAAAGGCGGTGGATGCCATGATTGAATGGGGCTTTGGCGATGCTTATCGCTTTGGGCAATCCTCGGTGCCGGGTCAAGCGCCGCTTGGCATTGGCGCCCGAATTATGCGCGCAAATCCGTTGGCGGTGGATTTGGCCGCTTGCCAGCGCTATGACGGCGGTGAAGCCGCAGCAGCGAAGGTAGACGCGCCGGCGCAATTGATTTTGGCAAAGCACGACAAAATGACGCCCTACAAGCTCGGGGCTACATTGCAGACGATCTTGCCCAATTGCCAATCTCTAGAAACCGTTGATGCAGGGCATATGTTGCCAATTGAAGCGCCAGAACAAACCTTGGCGCTGCTAAAGCATTTTGCCTTGCAACAGCTCTGAGACTTTCCATGTCCAGTGTCAGCTTGTACTTAAATTTTCAGGGGCAAACCGAGGCTGCATTTGGCTTCTATGCCAGGGTGTTTGGCACGGCGCCCGTGGCGATGACGCGCTTTGAGGATTTGCCGCCTGATCCAAGTGCACCGCCAATGCCCGAAGCGATTGCCAAACAGATTTTGAATGTCCAATTGCCCATTTTGGGCGGATTTATGTTGATGGGCTCCGATGTGCCAGAGGGGCGGCAAACCACGATGGGTAACAATTGTTTAATCAATCTCAGCCCAGATACACGCATGCAAACTCGGCAGCTCTTTTCTGCGCTGTCCGCAGGCGGCGTGGTCAATATGCCACTTGAAGAGATGTTTTGGGGAGGCTATTTTGGGTCTCTCACGGATCAGTTTGGCATCCATTGGATGTTCAACTGCCATGCCAAAGAAAGTGAACAACAGTAGGATTACGTGAGTACGATTCAAAAAGTCGCTGTGATCGGCGCAGGAACCATGGGGGCCGGCATCGCTGGCCAAGTTGCCAACGCAGGCTATCCGGTATTGTTATTGGACATGCCCTCCGAAGGGGAGTCGGTCAATCAAATTGCCGAACGCGGTTTAAAGCGACTACAAAACCCCGACTCACCGGGATTGATGTCAGATGATGCCGCCGCGTTGATTGAAACGGGCAATATCCGAGACGATCTGGCGCGCGTGAGTGAATGTGACTGGGTGGTCGAGGCAGTGGTCGAGCGCTTGGATATCAAGCATACGCTCTATCGCAATCTTGCCGAGCACCTCAAACCGACAGCGATGTTGTCCTCCAATACCTCCACGATTCCCATTGCACTGCTGACCGAAGGTATGGACGCAGATTTGCAGTCGCGATTTGCGATCACGCACTTCTTTAACCCGGTGCGGTTTATGCGTTTGCTCGAGCTAGTTCGCGGCGAGAAAACCGCCGATAGCACCATGCAAACACTGCACGCATACTGTGAAGCCGAGTTGGGTAAAGGCGTGGTGCCGTGTTTGGATACCCCTGGCTTTTTGGCCAATCGCGTGGGTTGTTTTGCCATTCAATGTGCGCTTTATGAGGCCGAGAAGTTTGGCCTTACACCGCCAGAGGCAGACGCGATTTTTGGGCGTCCGATGGGCATTCCAAAAACAGGGGTATTCGGTCTTTACGATTTGATTGGTATCGACTTGATGGCCGACGTCGCCAAAAGCCTCACCACCATTTTACCTGCTGGCGATGCGTTCCATGCGGTAGGGCAGCCACTAGACGTGATGGTGCAAATGATCGCCAATGACCAGCGCGGCAACAAATCCGGCCAAGGCTTTTACCGTGGCGATGACGAGGTGGTCGATCTGGCCAATGGCGAGTATGTGAGCCTTCAAAAGCCCATCATTGTGGTGGCCCAGCGAGCGGAGCAAGAGGGCGTGGTAACGCTGTTGGCCGACGACAGCAAGTACGGTCAATTCGCTTGGTCGGTTCTCTCGCAGGTGCTCTGTTACTCGGCTGAATTGTTGCCCGAGGTGGGTGATGATCCGCTCGCCATCGATGATGCTATGAAGCTTGGCTACAACTGGATCTACGGGCCATTTGAACTGATTGATCAAATCGGTGTCGATGCGTTCTGTCAGCGTTTGCGCGACGAAGGGCGCTCTGTGCCAGCGTATCTGCAGGCACTTAATGGTCAGTCCACCTATGCCATGCCCCAGCGGCAAACCTGGGATGGCAATGCAGCGCCGAGCTTGCGGCCAATTGTTCGCAGTGAGGGCCTAGTCCGTCTGAACGAGCTGCGTCATACCCTCAAACCAGAGGCGCGCAATGCCTCGGCCAGCTGGTATGTCTATGAAGGTGCGGCGCTGGTGGAATTTCACTCCAAGGCCAATGCGCTGGATGGCGAGTCTATGGCGATTATTGCCGATGCGGTCGCGGCAGTGCCTGCGCAAGGGCTTGCTGGGGTTGTGGTGCACAACGATGCGCAGCACTTCTCGTGTGGTGTCAATCTTGGTGCGGTTAGAGGCTTCTACCAGCGCGAAGATTTTGAGGGACTCGATGCGTTTTTGAATCACTTCCAACAAACCGTGCACAGCCTATCGATCGCTCCATTTCCGACGGTCATTGCGCCAGTGGGTATGTCGATTGGCGGTGGTTTTGAGGTGGTGCTGCATGGCCAGCAAGTGATCGCGCACGCCAACTCGGTGACCGGGCTAGTTGAGAGCTTGGTGGGTTTGGTGCCCGCTGGGGGCGGTTGTAAAGAGACGCTATATCGCTGGGTCGAGATGGGCTGTGGCGACAACATCGAACAAGCCAGCTGGCAGGCGTTTAGAAATCTGGGCTTTGGCAAAACCTGTACGTCCCCGATTTTGTCCAAAGCTGACGCCATGCTCAGAGCCGATGATCGCTATGAGATGAACCGCGATAATTTGTTGGTTAAAGCAGTCGAAGCAGTGCAGCAGGGTGAAGTGAAACATCATGCGCGTCCTGCCTTGGCCATGCCGGGCGCACCCGTCTACAACGCCATGAAAGTCTGGTTGGTGCAGGCGGCAGAAAAAGGTCAGCTATTCCCGCACGATGTGGTGGTCGGCACCGAGATCGCCGAAATTGTCACTGGCGGCGATATCGATCCGGGTACGCTGTGGACAGAACAAGATCTATTTGACGCTGAGCGTCGCGCGTTTTGGCGTTTGGCCTCCAGCCAAGCCACGCAAGCGCGAATCAACTCAATGCTCGATTTAGGCCAAAAAATAAGGAACTGAGGATGGAATTACCGGCGCGTTTTGAATCATTGGCTTCAACCAGCGGCAGTGCTGCAAATTATGTTCCACTGACGCCGACAACGTTTTTGTCGCGCACCGCAGACGTTTACGGTGACTTGCCAAGCGTATGCTATGGCGAGACCCAGTACACTTGGCGGCAGACCGAACAACGGGTGCAGTCATTTGCTCGGGCGTTGTTGGCGATGGGATTGCAGCCCTTTGATACGGTGTCGGTGTTGGCGTTTAACACGCCAGAGATGTTTGAAGCGCATTATGCGGTACCGCTTGCAGGCGGCGTTCTCAATACCATCAACACGCGTTTGGATGCGGACACCATCAGCTACATTTTTGAACGCGCCGAAACGCGCTTTTTGCTGATCGACCGAGAGCTATTGCCGATGGCGGCAATGGCGATAGAGTCATGTCGAGCGCGCGGGCAAACGCTTGATATTGTCATCATCGATGACCCGACGGCGGCAGCGAAACCCGACGTGCCTGCGGATGCTTATGAGTTTGATGTGCTGCTCGCCAAGCATCACACAGCGCGAAGCGACTACCTGCCAGCCGTGGTAGCTGACGAATTGGCGCCCTTGGCGATTAACTTCACTTCGGGCACATCTGGCAGACCAAAGGGTGTGGTGTATCACCACCGTGGCGCTTATTTGATGGCGATGGGCACCGTGTCGGGATGGGCCGTACCGCGCCATCCAAGTTATTTGTATCTGGTTCCGATGTTTCACTGCAATGGCTGGTGCCATGCTTGGACCATGACGATTATGGCGGCCAAAGTGGTCTGCATGCGCAGCGTCGATCCAGATGCGATCTTCGCGGCCATGCAAACCCATCAAGTCACGCATTTCGGCGGTGCGCCGATTGTGCTCAATATGCTGGCCAATAGCCCGAATAAACCGGCGCGTTTAAACCCTGATCGCGTCGTGCAGGCCATGACTGCTGGCGCGCCCCCGCCCGCATCTGTGCTGGCCAAAATGGCCGATATGGGTGTCGAGATCATGCATGTTTACGGATTGACGGAAACCTACGGCCATATCTTGCAGGCCACGCCACAGCCAGATTGGGCAGAAATGGACGTGCAAACCGAGGCGGAGCTCAAGGCGCGCCAAGGTGTGCGTTTCCCAATGACCGAACAAGTCGGCGTAATTGATGAAGATGGCAACGAAGTTGTGCACGATGGCGAAACCATGGGTGAAATCGTCATCCGTGGCAATGTGGTGATGAGTGGCTACCTCAAAGATCCTGCTGCCAGTGAAGATTCACTGAAGAACGGTTGGTTTTACAGTGGTGATTTGGCGGTTGTTTACCCAGATGGTTACATTCAAGTGCGCGATCGAGCCAAGGACATCATCATCTCTGGCGGTGAGAATATCTCGTCGATTGAGGTTGAGGGTGCGCTCTATAAGCACCCTGCGGTCGGTGAAGCGGCAGTGGTAGCCATGCCAGATGAGAAATGGGGTGAGACGCCTTGCGCTTTCGTCGAGCTAAAGCAGGATGCGGACGCGAGCGAGCAGGAATTGATTGATCACTGTGCCGCTCAAATCGCGCGCTTTAAGCGTCCGAAAAAGGTGGTGTTTGGCCCGCTGCCCAAGACGGCCACCGGCAAAATTCAAAAGTTTGAATTGCGCGTAAAGGCAAAAACGCTGGTGAGCTAGGCCAGCGTTTTGATGATCGGAGTCGGTACCTGGCTTCGATTACCAAGGTTGTGAAATCAACTGATCTCGGTAAATATAGTGCCCGGCGGTGTCACTCAATACACTGCGAGGTTCTGCATACCAACTTATTTCACGGCTTGTCACCACCGGCGGCTTTGTCAGTATGGTGCCAGTGATTGTATTGATTTCGAAACGACTCGTTTGATCCTGTGTCCAGCGATACCAAGTTGAGGGTGTTATTGCGCCATACTCGGGCATTGTTTCGGCTAAGCGAACAGGAATGCTCACTCGCAACGTGTTGCCAACTGGCAGGGCGGCGAAGGCG
>JABXHR010000078.1 GCA_013373515.1 Gammaproteobacteria bacterium
CACTCGCGGCATTCGGGGGTGTAGAGCGGAATCACGTGATCGCCGGGCTTTAAGCTGGTGACGCCTTCGCCCACTTCCAGCACCACGCCCGCGCCTTCGTGCCCCAAGATCGACGGAAAAATGCCTTCGGGGTCTGCACCAGAGAGCGTGAACTCGTCGGTATGACAAATGCCGGTGGCTTTGATTTCGACCAACACTTCGCCCGCTCTGGGGCCTTGTAGGTCGACTTCCATAATCTCCAGTGGCTTCCCTGCGCCCACTGCAACCGCTGCTCTTGTTTTCATCGGGTTCTCCATTTGGTCAGTACACCCTGACATGATGCACCGTCCAACGTAGGAGATATACCTCAACGAGACATATATTGTTGCCAATCCTGCTCGCCGAGCTTCAAGGCATAAACCACTAAATCCTCTGCCAACATCGGCCGACCTAGGAAGAAGCCTTGAAAGGTGTCCACACCCAAGTCCGACAACAACTGCAACTGCTCCGCCGTTTCCACCCCTTCGAACACCACTTCAAAGTCCAGCGCATGCGCCAACTCGACCAAGGCTCTGACCACTTCGATCGACACAGGATTGCGTATGGCGGGCATCAATGAGCGATCAAGCTTGAGCTTGTCGACGCGAATATTCTGCAAATAGGACAACGAGGAATAGCCGCTGCCAAAATCATCGATTGCGATTCGAATCCCACGAGTTTCGCGCAGGTGGGCGAAATCCGCGCACAGTCGCTCGATGTCTTCAGCAGCTGAGCCCTCGGTCAACTCAAGCGTGATCGGCAACGGCAGTTCCCTTTGCAGCTCGATCACAAACTCTGTGAAGTCTTTGGTCGCCGCAAATTGAGGAGAAATGTTGACGGCGACATTGACATCGCGAAAGCAATTCACGTACTCCTGCAATGCGGTCTGACAATTGGCCAGTACCAAGCGATCGAGCTCTTCGTGCAGACCTAACACATCTACGGCCTCGAGCAGTTCAGCTGGAGTCCCCAGTTTTTGACCATCGTAAGTCCGCAGCAGCGCCTCGACGCCTACCATTTGCCCTTCCCTAGAAATCAAGGGCTGATAGACCAACTTGAGTCGATCAGGCTGAAACCATTTCGCGGCGTAGATTTGCGCTTCCTGATAGCGAACACTGCGATCGAGCGCATGCGCGCTCTCTGCGCCCCGAATATCAATATTTTCGGTCACTCGAAACTCAGCCGCAGCCATTTGACCACGCTGCGATGACTCGACGCGATAGTGAATGGTCAAAAACCACCAGTACAAGGACGACGCGCACAAGAACGCGGCCAGCCACAGCATAAACAGCACATTCCCTTGACTGGAAATCCTGAACACTTGCATCGCGCTTGGGAGCATCCAATGACCAATCTGGTCGGGCATATCAAGCAACCCAAAGTGAAAGGCCATCAGACCGGCACCCGCCATCACCACAGGCGCCAGCAAAAAGGGCACAAAGAAAAATGGATTCCAAGCCAAGGGGTAGCCGTAAACCAGTATTTCGTTAACATTGAACAACGCAAACGGTGCGGCTTTGACCACACTGGAATTAAGATAGCGCTTTCGATACCAAAGCACAGCATACCCTGCGAAAAAGCACAGCGTTGCCCCCGTGCCGCCGATACCGGCAAAGGCCACATCGACAGAACGGTAGGTTGGACTGAGGGCGTAGATCCCCTCGAAGAGCTCATAAAGCATATTGTGGCCATGAAAGCCCATAAATGACAGCAGCCCACGAGCCATTACCGCCAACATATAAACCAGCTCGATACTTTGGTGACCGTCAACAATGCTGACAACCAGAGTACCGAAGTAGGCTTTGGACACTGCAAACAAAGGTTTAATGACCAGCAGCACCAATGCCCATGTCATCACAAAGCTTATCAGCGCCTGCAAGATCGCAACCACGAACAAATTTGATCGACGGTCCATCACGCGCTGAATCAGTGCAAAACCTACGCTGATAAAGACCACCACCACCAAACACGCGCCGAGTGATAGCACCTTGGTCTCACCTTGACGGACCGAAAGCATCAGCACCCCGATCAAAGCGTAAAACGTCAGCCCGGCTCGCTCTAGGGCATACACCGTGGCGATTGACGAGGCAAGGTAGAAGGTAAATACAATGGGCAAGCTGGCGCTAATCATCTTCGACGCCTGCTGCAAGGCAGGCACCCAATCAGCATACGAGGTAATCGCGAGGTAGTTGCTCAACAGCAAAAAGCCATTCATCAGCAACAGGAATGGAAATACACGAATGAATGCATCTCGCAGCACTGTGTTCCAAGGCGCTTTACTGGTGCGAACGCACCACTTAATCAAGCGTGCTCGTCTGACATCCCAATCAAATCTTGGCATTCCCTTCAGCCTGAGTTAATTATTCGTCCTCTGTATCGACCGGAGTCACCTGTCCTAGAATCCAATTTCGAAAGGCCTGTACCGACGGCGACTTCAGTCGCTGCTTCTGGCACACCATCAAATAACGCGGATCCATTTGGATGGCCGGACCAAACGGCACACACAGCCTGCCCGCCGAAATATCACGCTGCACCAGTACATCTAAGGCCAATAGAACGCCCTGCCGTTCAATGGCGGCGTCAATCGCCAACTGCAACTGACTAAACCGAATGCCGCGACGCGTATTGACGCCTTGTATTCCTGCGTTTTGCAGCCATCGGTTCCAAGTGGGGTGGTCGTGGTAATCGGTTTCATCATGCAATAACGTATGAAATCGCAAATCAGCAGGTGAGGTCAGCGGCGGGTTGCCCGCACGCAATGAGGGCGAGCACACGGGTATCGCATTGACATCAAACAACTCATCCACACTAAAACCGGGATAAAAACCATCGCCAAATACAAAGGCCACATCCACCTTTTGGCGACGGATTTGTTCAACGGCATGCTCGGTGGAATTGCCGCGCTCGATCATGCTTTCAGAGGCACGAATTTCAAAATCGATTTCCGGGTGACGCCGAGAAAAGTGCGGCAAGCGCGGCAACAACCATTTACTGGCAAATGAGGGTGGCGCCCAAATTGAAAGTCTCTCGGTGTGGTCTTTCGCCCGCAAAATACGCGTGCTTTCAACCAATGAGGCAAAGCCTTGCTGCAATGAAGGCAATGCGCGTTCAGCAGCCTCAGTCAATCTTAGGCCTCGCCCCTCTCTCACAAACAGCTCTACATCGAGATAGTCTTCTAGCTGGCGTATTTGTTGACTGACTGCACCGGAGGTCACGTGCAGTTCTTCTGCGGCTTTGCCTAAGTGCAAGTGCCGCGCAACCGCCTCGAAAGCACGCAATGCATTGAGGGGTGGGAGGTTTGCAGCCATTTCAGTCTCTAGCGAAAATGTTTAGAATATCTAAACTTACAACGCAGATATACTCCATGGAGATTTCTTAAGTCAAGCCGTAATATTCATCATCAGAAACCAAGCATATATAGGAAATTTCAAATGAAATCAATTTTCAACGCATTCTACAATGCCCTTATCCGTGTTCAAGAGCGTCGTGCACGCCAGAAACTTCGTTCAGAATTACTGCGTCTTAGCGACCTTGCACTGATCGACGCCGGCTTTGACCGCGCACTACTCGAAAGCGGTGTAAAAGCATGGCCATGGCGCATCCAAGAAGAAGCCACAACCGTCACCGTTAAGCACGCCACCATCAAAGCGGCTAACGAAGACAACACTGCTAAAGCAGCCTAAGCTGCTTTAGCCCTCTCGCCGGCTTGTAAAAACCCCGCAACACCCCGATATACTGGAGCCAAACCTTTCGGCTCCCGCAATGGCAAACAACACCCCAGGTGTGCTTCGCACCTTTATTCCTTACCTCAGCAAATACAAACGCGCCGCGCTTGTCGCTGCGGTTGCATTGGTCATTACCGCCGCCGCGAGTTTAGGCATCGGCCAAGGCCTGCGCATATTAATCGACGACGGCTTTGCGGCATCAACCACCGAAGGACTCATTGGCGCGATTGGATTCTTGGGTGCCATCGTCGGCGTGATGGCGGTGGGCAGTTTTGTGCGATTTTATGCAGTGACATGGCTCGGCGAACGAATTGCTGCCGACCTGCGCAATGACGTATTTTCCAAATTATTGCGCCTCGACCCCGCTTACTTTGAAACCCAAAGCAGCGGCGATGTGATGTCGCGACTTACCACCGACACCTCGCTACTACAGTCGATTATCGGCTCGAGCCTATCCTTTGCACTGCGCAGCAGCATCACCGCAGCAGGGGCACTAGTCATGATGCTATTGACCAATCTCGCACTGAGTGCATTTATTTTAATTGGTGTGCCGCTGGTGCTCACCCCTATCCTGCTACTGGGCCGACGCCTGCGCAAACTCAGCCGCCAAAGCCAAGACTCAGTGGCCGATGTGGGCAGCTACGCTGGCGAAGCCATTCGCCAAATCAAAACCGTCAAAGCCTTCAACCGAGAACCCTACGAACTGGCACAATTTGGCGCCGAAGTCGAAAACGCTTTTAATATCGCCAAGAAGCGTATCCTCAATCGCTCATCGCTGATCTTTGCCGTGATGATTCTGTCGTTTCTGGTGCTGGCCGCCATGATGTGGTTTGGCGGCCAATCCGTGATTGATGGCACGCTGACCCCGGGCGATCTCACCGCATTTATGTTCTACGCCGTGGTGCTCGCCATGTCCACCGCTGGCGTCTCAGAGGTTATCGGCGAATTGCAACGCGCCGCAGGTGCCGCCGAGCGCATCACCGAGCTACTCGATACAGAGGCCACCATCGTCGATGGCCCAGCCATGCCAGCAGCCGAGAGCAGCGATCATCACCTGCGCCTAATCAACGTCAATTTCCAATACCCAACCCGCGATAGCCAAGCGCTGATAGACGTGAGCCTAACGATTCCACGCGGAAAAACCACCGCCATCGTCGGTGCCAGCGGCGCAGGCAAGAGCACCCTATTCGAACTGCTGATGCGCTTCTACGAGCTGGACGCTGGTAGCATCGAACTCAATAGCACCCCCATTCAAACGCTGCCACTGAACACACTGCGAAGTACATTCGCCTGGGTGCCCCAACAGCCCTCCCTGTTCACCGGCAGCGTGCGCCGCAATATCCTCTACGGCAACCCAAACGCCAGCGAGGACGCACTGCGTACTGCCGCCGAGCAAGCCAATGCTTTAGAGTTTATTGAACGCCTTCCCGAAGGCTTTGATAGCGAACTGGGCGAAGCGGGCGTACTACTTAGTGGCGGCCAAAAACAGCGCATCGCCATCGCCCGCGCCATCTTGGCAGATCCCGAGATCTTGTTACTGGATGAAGCCACCAGCGCACTAGACAACCAAAGCGAACACAAAGTCCAGCAAGCCTTAGATCGACTGATGCAAGGCCGCACGACGCTGGTGATCGCACATCGACTGACCACGGTTGAGAATGCCGATCAGATTGTGTTGATGGATCAGGGGAAAATTATTGATATTGGGACGCACAAGGGACTGCTTGAAGCGAGTGAGGCTTATCGGGCGTTGGCGTTGAAGCAGGGGTGAACCGAATTTGGTCTAGCACCCTGAAAGTGCAGACTGAGGCCCCAAGTGCTGCACAAATGAAATGAAATTGTGATCGCTAAACAAGAGCGGAATGATATCTCCTATCGCCACCACGCCATCTTGGAGCGCATGATCCAAAGCGTCCGTTTCTCGTGAATCCAGTCCGTTGAAATAATCGATCCAGACACTGGCGTCAGCGATAATCAATTCAGGCATCTCTCATGTCGTCGAGGTCTCCTTCCCACTTGAGTTTGCATCGCAGGCGACGTATCGACTGCTGCTGACTTCGAAGAATCAACAGCTTAAGACCCTTCTCAACAGCGTCTTTTTTCGACTTAGCGCCACTGACTTTCAACGCCTCGGCGATTAGTTCGTCGTCTATTACGATATTCGTTCTCATCGCGAGCCGCTATGTGCATGGAAAAAGACAAATAGACATACTGCAGTCACTGCGAGGATACCTTGCTAGCGAACGATGAATTTGGAGTAGTAGCACCAATGACTCGAAAACTAGATTTGCGGTTGCATAAAAAAAGCCGCCCAAATTGGGCGGTTCTTGCACAATGACGAATTCATAAGGTTACTGCTGTGGTTGCGACGTTAGCCCGCCAGATGCAACAAAAGTAGTCACTCTGGTTTGCAAAGCCGTTGTCACCTGCAATTCTTCTGCAGTTGCCTCTGAGTCTTCCTCTTGATTAGGTCTCAATAGGCTCGCGTGATGCCCACCTTCCAGTTCGATATAGTGATCGCCGCCAATTCCAACTTCACTAAGGCCAATTAGCTTGGGCAGTACAGCACCGCCCACCAATGGCATCCTATTGAACACATCCGTGTTAGGCACCACTTGATCACCAATCATTGTCGCAATCATCAAGTCGGTTTTTGCTGCAGCAGTCGCGATGGTCGCGTAAGGATCAACGCTATCGACTGTTGTCTGCGCCGCACCCAAGAACGCCAAGCGATCAGCATCTGATGTCACACCTGCCGCAGCCAGGCCACCGCGAATTGTGGACTGGAATGCAGGCGATGCATCAAGAAGATAGGCAATACCCGCACCCGGCGCTACTGCGGCGAAAGATGAATAGGCATCCTGATCATCTAGTGCCACCGTATTAATCCCAGTGATTGCACCCAAAGACAAGCCAACCAGAGCAACATCTGATGTATCAAAGCTTGCCGTCGGATTTTCACCGTCAGCCGAGACAAATGCACGAGCCAATGCTTTGCGCAATTGAATGGTGTCCAGCGCAGCTTGCCTAACGTGATCACGAGTGGTCAAGAAGCTAGTCAGCTTATAGAAATGCGCCCCCGAAGACACTTCTTCGGAGCCATCTGCGGGTTGGTTTTCATGCCGTTCAACAATATCTACTGCAGGCAAACCTGATTCCTGACGTGCTTGGTTTGCTTTAACTACGATGGCATCAGCATGCATTGCGTTGAGAGGATTCGTCTGGTCATCGTCCGCAACGTAACCATGCGTGGGCAAGTCAATCGAAATGGTCGCACGACCTACCTGCGCTTGCGATCCTGCAAAGGCCAACATATCTGAGCGGTTACGGGTGATGCCGTGATTGAATATTGTTACAGGTACCGGGTCATCTTCGCCTTCAGGTCTTACGGGCAGTACAGCCACTACAGGAACAACAATGGTATTGCTCTCCAGTGCCGTTTCTTTATTTCCCGCTGTCTCGCCACTTCCATTGACCCAAGTTTCGGTGCCAATGCTATCGCCAACCAAGAAGTCGACTAGGTGCATATAGCCGCCATAAATGACTGCGTTCGAGCCGGGTAGATTTGCTAAATCTTCATTGGCCTGCGCTAAAGACAAACCACTACTTGCCAAGTAAAGCTGCGCAGGTTCACCTGTTCCCAATAAACCAAGTATGTCTGACTCCGCAGTTGTAATTGCAGTTTCAAACGTCGAGCCTTCGGTAGACACAGATTGCGTGGTAAATGTCCAAGCTACGACGTCTGCGGCATCTGCTTCAGTTGGATTCAACCCGATAGCATCCTCAAACACTGGCGAGAAGTATTGAAGCGCGGCAGCGTCACAATTGCACTCAGCGAAGGTTTCACCGTTGGCCAGCGCTTTATACAAGGTTGGCTGCGCCATTGAGTCGCCGGCCATATCTGTAATCTCAGATGTCAAATAAACCGCGTATTTCGTGCTTGGGCTTAGAGGCGCCAATGGCACTAACGCCATCGATTCAGCGTTAGGCACTACTACGAACGAGCCCGCCGGCAACGGCGTGGCGACTCCGTTCTCGATTTTCGCAAGATAGACACCCTTGGTTGGAATTCCCTGAGCCGTCAAGAAATCAGCATAGTTTGGCGTCTTGGTAAACGATACTGCGATTGGCGTACTCAGCCCCCAGCCATCAAGCGTGGACATTGCACCACGTGGATCAAAAATATTGGCTGGCTTAGTTGGATCTGCACGTAGCCCAATCAAATCACCGGTCAATGGATTATAAAGTGCATCACTCGGTGCAAACGCCTGACCATTGGCAGGGTCAAACACCGGCGTAAACGGCGCAGCGGCATTCGTCTCTGCAATACTGGCGTCGAAGTCATAGTTGGCATCTTCACACCCTGCAAGCGTGAGTGCGACAGTCAAAGGCAATGCGGCTAATTTAAAGGTCATTTTCATTTCGTTGCCCCCTTACTTAATTTTTCGGTTGTATTGAGCTGAGATCGCCCATGCGGTTGAATCCACAAGACCTCGCGCAGAGAACCCATTTCCATCGGTGTAATCGACAACCGCTTCATCCACGGAGATGTATGTCAAACCGAGATCGACGCTCGACAAATCATCGATTTTGCGATTCATCCCAACAGAGAGCCATGTGGCGTCTTCTGACGGTGCTCTTGGCGTTCGATTTTTTGCAGAGGGTGTTGGTGTGGGGTCTTTGGCAACGCCAACTCTGAATGTGGTCAGATCATCATGTCGATAGGTCGCACCGCCTGATACACGAACCGTGTCCTCCCACGCCAAATTAAGCACGGTATCTGGTTGGTTGCTGTCGTAGTCAATACGAAGCTCTTCAAGGCGGCTCCACTCAGTCCAAGTCACATCACCATGTACGGTGAGCTTTTCGTTGACAATATGATCTACTGAAACACTAGCGACCGCCGGCAATTTCAAATCGCTCTTGATATCTGCATCGGCCAACACATTCGCCGCACCAAATATTTGAGCGTAATCGCCACTGTCAAACTTGGCATCACCTTCGATTTCATGATCCACCGCACTGCGATAAACAGCTCCAATTCGAGTCGCGTCATTCAACTGATATGTCGCTCCGACACTTGCACCAAATCCCGTGCTTTTCCCTTCGATGACACCAGTACCGTCTACGGTGTCATTTGCACCGGCTGTCAAACATTTGATTAGTGTCGTCATGGCAAAACAGGCCAGCTCTTTGTTGAACTGACTAGTCAGTTCCGCCGATCCGAACTGTGCACTCAAAGTACCACCAATCGATAGCTTATCGTTTAAACGTTTGGCCACGGAACCGCTTACAGCCAATACCTTGAGGTCGGTCTTGTCGGCTAAATAACGGCCTGTCCACTCATCACCATACTCTGTGCTGACGCCGTAAGGGGCATTAATGGCCACGCCGTACGCCTTATCCTCACCCCATGGAGAAGCATAGTAAAAACTCGGAATAACCGAGGTGCCACCTAACTCAGCTTCTGTGTCGCCTGTCATCGCGCCACCACCGGCTGCAGCAGGGAGGGTAGACCCCTGATCGGTGTACTCAGAGTCGAGCTTTAATACTGTGCCACCTGCTGAGTACTGGCGACCGTCTAAATCCATCATTGCAGCTGGGTTAGTCCATGCTGCTGCGGCATTTTGACCAGTTGCGCCATTCGATGCATTGGCTGTACCCGCATCGGTCGCGCTTTGAATAGAGATTGCCAAACCCCCTGCGTACGCATTTGCGCTAAGCAATGCGACGATGGAGGCCTGTAAAATATTCTTTCTTAGGGCCATCCTGAACTTCTCCGTCGTTTGAGTTGTATCTAATTGGTGTAATGTGAGCCATACGTTGTTTTAATTTACGCATCCTGTCAATCATTTGCGCGACAGAAAGAATGCTAAAACTGGAGATTACCACGAGTACCCTCGCAAATCGCCTGATCTATCAATTAACCATGGACCTCGCTCTAGTGAGAACGCTGCCAATCGTCAAACTGACGCTAATACTGCTGCTGACAATCAGTAAAACGAGCATTGCCGATCAGCTCACCATCGCCCCCAACTGGCCCGGCGCATCCAGCCAAGACGTCCTTGCAGTCGTTCGCTCTGTCGACCAAGCCATCACAACTGCCACCGGCCTCAACATCGACAAGCCTCGCTATATTCGCTACAACGATAACGGCCCAATTACGCTATATCGACGTATGCCAGACGGCAAAATCGAGATTCACCTCAACTCGAAAAACCGCCGCTGGGCACAAATGATCTATCAATATAGCCACGAGCTTTGTCATGTGCTCAGCAACTACGCCAACGCGCCGCGCAATCTCACGGGTCACAACTGGCTGGAGGAATCCCTTTGCGAGGCCTTTAGCCGTTATGGGCTCGAAGTGACCGCCGAATTATGGCGTCGAGATCCGCCCTATCAAAACTGGCGCAGCTATGCCTCAGCGATTGATGATTATTTGAACAATTTGGTTCAAAGCCCACGCTCCAATGCCCCAGCCAACTGGCAAGACTGGTGGCGATCTCACCGCACATTGCTGCTCGATCAACCTGTGGCTGACAATCGGCGCTTTAACCATCAATGGGGGGCGGAGTTGTATCGTCAGATCGACGGCGAAGAGTGGACATTGCTCACCTCGCTCAATCGTCGCCGTCCGACGGGATTCATGCCACTGTCCGAGCTACTCAAACAATGGGCCAATGACAGCGATACACCCGCCGCCCTGGAGATTTTGCGCATGCATCGACAGCTGCTAGGAGGGTTTTGATGGTGCAAATCATTGCCCATCGCGGCGACCTCGAATCCGGCCCAGAGAACACACTCAGCGCATTTGTCGGTGCTTATCAGCTTGGTATACGACTGTTGGAAACCGACGCCCACCTTAGCCGCGATGGCAAGGTTTTAGCGTTTCACGACGACGTACTCGACCGGGTCAGCGATCGACGCGGCAAGCTATCTGAGCTCAGTTATCACGAGATTTTGCAAGCCCGTATCGGCGAGCGCGAGCGGGTGCCGTTAATGGAAGAAGTCTTAGAAGCCTGCCCAGAGGCCACACTCAATATTGACGCCAAATCCGATGCCGTAGTGCAGCCCTTGATCGAGCTTATCCAGCGCACCGGCAGTCAGCATCGCGTCTGCTTGGCGAGTTTTTCTAGCCGCCGACTCCGACAGATGCGCGCCCAACTCCCCAACGCCCGTTCGTCCATGGGTCAGGCAGAGGTGTTTCGTACATGGCTCGCCGCCAAACGTCTATCCACCGATCATTGCGCGGCGACTTGGGTGCAAATCCCGCCCAAGCAATGGGGCATTCCGATTGTCAGCAAGTCATTTGTGGACTATCAACATCAGCGTGGCCGCGAAGTGCATGTTTGGACCATCAACGAGGCCGCACAGTTGCCCGCGCTCATCGAAATGGGCGTCGATGGCGTGATGACTGACTACCCTAGGCGTATGCTCGCGGCGTTGTCAGAGCTCAACCTTGCGCAAAAACCAAGCCCCTAGCCCAAACAACACCAGCAGCGACAGCATGCCCATGCGCGTACTGTCCGTGGCCAAGGCGACCACCCCCACCATCAACGGCCCCAGCACCGCAGCGGCTTTGCCCAAGATATTGTAAAACCCGAAAAACGCGCCCGCTTGGTCTTCGGGAATCATATTGGCGTAGACCGAGCGGCTTAGCGCTTGCACACCGCCCTGTACCAGCCCAATCAGCGCCGCCAGCGCGTAGAACTGCCACTGTGCCGACATCAGCACCGCCAGAATCGTTGCCGCCGCATACACCGCAATGCATGCGTAGATGCAGCGCAGCGGCCCAAACCATCCGGCGAGCCGCGCCATCAGCATACCGGCGGGAAAACCGACGAACTGCGTCAGCAACAACGCGGTGATCATGGTTTCTTGCGGCAGACCAATCGACAGCCCATAGTCCACCGCCATCATAATGACCGTGTGCACACCGTCGATGTAAAAGAAAAACGCCAGCAAAAATAGCCATACCTGGCGGTACTGACGCGCTGTTTGGGCGGTTTGCTTGAGCGTGCCGATCGACTCCTTCAATAACGCTGTAAACGCCTTTCTCTGCACTTGCGGCGCTTTTAATTGCGTCAAAATAGGCAGCGAAAACACCGCCCACCAGATCGCGACACTGATAAAGCTCCAACGCACGCCTTCTGCGGCATTGGCCAATCCGAACCATGCCGGTTTTAGCGTCATGGCAACGTTGACCGCAAACAACACACCGCCGCCCAGATAGCCCCAAGCAAAGCCATGCGTCGATAGCCGGTGCTGATCCTCTGGCTTGGCCACATCGACCAATAGCGCGTCATAGAAGACCAGCGATGATGACGCCGCGACCGATGCCAAAGCGTACATGGCCACCGCCAGCAGCCACTGCCCCTCGCCAATCCAATACAACCCTGCGGTGGCGGCCACACCAATCAACATGGTCAAGCCCAGCAAGCGGGTTTTAAGATTGCCCACATCCGCCAATGCACCTAGCACCGGTGCCAAGAGCACCGTCACCAAGCTGGCAAGGCTATTGCCCACACCGAGATAAAACGTGCTTTGCGCGGCGTCAGCCCCACTGCTCCAATAAGATTTAAAAAACACCGGAAAAAACCCGGCCATCACCGTGGTGTAGAACGCGGAATTGGCGAAGTCGTAAAGCAACCAACTTTTCTGGCGGGCATCGTATTGTCGGTTCACAGCGGGGTCTCTTATATCGGGCCAATGAGCGTCAGAACTACTTTACTCAGTTGCCCTTCGTTTGGCACCCTATAACTTTCAAACAAGGTTTCCGTCATGAAAGCTCTTTGGATGGCCTGCATCATGTTCGCCCTGTCGTCTACTGCCAACGCCTTTCCAAAAGGCCAGTGGCTATTGACTGAAACCACCATCTGGCCCGGCGTCAAAGACGGTTACGTTTTACCCTACAGCCTGCTTCTAGATGTCGATGACAACCGCATAGAATTTAAATTGGCTGGCGCGTTTTTTTGGGGCACGCTAGACCAAGAGCCCTACAACGAATGCTATGGCGACTATCGCTGTGCGCCTTTTGAAACCCTATTCTCACTTTCCATCAACGCGCGTCGGCAAACCATCGGCGTCACCGGACTCGATATTCACGAGCATCGAATCTTCGATCGGATGGCTGAAGACCGAGCCTTTGTGATTTATCCCTGGCGCAAACTATTTTCCGGCACCAACTATGCGCAACAGGGGGATAACGTGGTGCTCAATAATCCACCACACAAGGTGGTTTTTACCCGTGCTGACCGAGCCACCGCCGAGGCCGCACTGGGCATTGCCATGGCCACCGATTTGGCCTACGCCAAATTTAACCAATGCTTAGAACACCACTTCGCACAGGCGGCGTTGGGCAATCGTTCTTACGACACACTAGATTGGATGCGGCTCGGTTTTAGCGCCTATCGGCTGTTAAAAGCCCGTGAGCAGGCACGCCCCAATGCGCCAGATTTAGCAGAGATCAACACCGCCATCGCCAACACCACTCAAGACTTGCTCAAACTCATCGGCCGACTGCCCGAAGCGGAGGCCAAGGTCATCCAAACTTGGGGAGAGGATGCCCCTGCCACCCTCTGCAAGGCCCTGAGTCGCTAGGACCCCGATAAGGTGTGACCTGTCACACGCATCAATCAAGTTTTGTGAACTGCGACCGCCCAAGCCATATAGATGCGCGCCGTCAATTTGATATATACTGAGTTACGCTGGACAGCGCTCCCGCATGCGCCTGATATTTGACTATCCAGCACAAGCTGACCCGGATTAGGTCGGCACAACAGATATTAAGGAAACGGAATTGAGCGCAATCATTGTTCACCATTCGACAGTCACAACCTGTGCACTGGTCTTGCTGAGCGGCTGTGTCAGCACAGGCCTAGAGCCTTTTAACCAGTTACAGCCGACTGAAGTGCGTGAAGTCACCGTCGACCCCTCATTAGAACCGCTAAGGCACGCGGAACAAATGCTACGAAAGCAAGCCTACAACCAAGCCATTGCCTATTACTTAGCAGCACTACAATCGGAACAAACGCAACCGGATGCACTTCTGGGGTTGGCCTCCAGCTATTCGCTGATGGGCCAATTTGCAAACGCCGATATCTATTTTAATAACTACAAAACGCTAAAAGGCCCCGACAGCGCATATCACAATGATTTAGGCTTCTCGCTAATGTTGCGCGGCGAGCTTGCCGCTGCGCGGGCAACGCTTGAACAAGCGATAGCCCAGGCCCCAGACTCCCCAACCATTACTAACAACCTTAGAGCTCTCAAAATGCTCGAGGCCGATATGAGGCCACAATCATGAGCAAATTGCATACGGCACTATACGCCCTGTTCATTCTGATGCTAATCAGTGTGGCACCCATATCGGCCAAAACACTCTATGTGGCCAATGGCACCTCCGAAGTCATCAACATCGCAGCGCCATTTGGCAAATTTCTAATTGGCAACCCAGATATCGCAGAAATCACGCCCATCGACGATCAGTCCTTTTATGTGTGGGCCAAGCAAAATGGCCGCACCTCGATTCAGATATTCCGCGCGAATCAGGTCGACATCCTCGAAAAAATCACGCTGCAAGTTGGCCCCGATCTTGGCGCCGTGCGCCAGACTATCTCCAATTTGGCGCCAGAAGCACGGGTAAAAGTCTCCTTCGTCAACACCTCTTTGCAGCTCCAAGGCACGGTGCCCGATAGCGACACCGAAGCACTGCTCTTGTCTGCCATTGAAGGCATGACCGGCGTCACCCCGATCAACGCTCTAAAAATCACCTCCGCAGAGCAGGTGCAGTTAAAAGTGCGCTTTGTCGAAGTATCGCGCTCGCTCAATGGCAGTTTGGGGGTCGGTGTGCAATTGTCCGGTCAAAACGGCGATGATCGCTACAACGCTCAAACCTTCGAATTGTCGGGGTTTGCGCTGGGCAATCTCAGCCTGATCGACGCCTCAATCAATATCGATCTGGCACTCAAAGCACTCGAAGAGGCGGGTTATGCCAATTTTCTTGCAGAGCCAACACTGACAGCGTTGTCCGGTAAAACAGCAGATTTTCTGGCCGGTGGCGAAGTGCCCGTCACCATGAACAAAGATGGCGGCGTCACCACCGAATACAAATCCTACGGCATCCAGCTCAAGTTCACCGCCAATGTGGATCAAAACGGCGAAATCACGCTCGATCTCGCCCCAGAAGTGAGCCAAGTCGACTTCGGCAATATGTCCAACGGACAGCCGTCATTTACCACGCGCCGCGCCAGCACCACCGTCAAAATGCGTGACGGCGAAAGCTTGGTCATCGCCGGGCTTTATCAAAACAACGACAGCCGCAACAAATCCACCTTACCGGGGCTTGGCAAATTGCCCCTGATGGGCAGGCTGGTGCGCAATACCGAATCACGCAGCACCTCCACCGAGGTGATGATCGTGGTGACCCCGAGCCTGTCTACACAACAAACCGCCGAGCAGCTGCGCCTTAAGCGGCTAGAGAACAGCCAAGCCTCCACGTTGACGCAGCTTTATCAGACTGGCCTGCTTGAACGCACACCCTACGATTTTCAAGATCTACTCTCGGGCAAGCACATCCGTGGCGAATTCGGGCCGATGTTGCGCCCTAACGGCAGGGGAATTTTAAATGGCCAACCCTAACGCCCTCACCGGTCTGGCGTTGATCTGCAGCCTTTGTAGCCTGCCTGTTTATGCAGACAACAGCGATGATTGCATTGTCTTGACGCAGCAATCCGCCACCCAGGAATCGCTGTCGATTTGCAAAGGCTTCGCCACGACCGTCAGCACCGACGGGCCTTTCGATACGCTGGTGGTCGGCGATGATGCGCTGGTTTCAGTGAGTATTGTCAACGAGCAAAGCGTCAGCGTCATCGCACGGGAACTCGGTGCCACCAACCTACTGTTTTACCGAAGCTCTGGCGAGCTACTCAAAAGCAGCATCATCGACATACGCGCACGAGTGACCAAAAATCCTACGCCCACCCCAATCATGCTACCCACAACGTCGGCAGCCACCACCAACACGCCTCCGACAACTGACAATGACAAGCATATTGTGGTCAAAGCCGGGAACGCCGAAATTGTTTACGACTGCAGCGAGCGCTGCGTCAAACTAGACCGCTGAGCCCACCGCCATGATCATTCGCATCTTGCTACTAATGACCATTGCCGTAGGTGGGCTCGGCGTGTACTACCTGACGCAAATCTATTTCAACCGCGTCGAGGCCCAAGCACAGCAACAGTTTCTCACCGAGAACAACCTACAAGGCGTCTTAATCTTCGCCAAAGACCTGCCGCGTGGCACGCGGCTCAGCGCCGCCGATTTTATGTGGGAAGAGCGCCTGAAAGAGACCATTCCCGCCACCGCCTACAAACGCGACAGCAATCCCAACATCATCGAAACGCTCAGCGATAGCTTTTCTGCACGGGCGGTCAGCGCGGGGGAATTGGTCAGCCCAGATGTAATTTTAAGTAGTGGCGCTGGCTTTATGGCCTTGGCCATTCGTCCAGGGCTAAGGGCGATTGCGGTACGCACCAGTGCGGTGCAAATCGCCGGCGGCTTTGTCCAGCCTGAAGATCGCCTCGATGTGATTCACACCGTGATGCGAGATCTCGATGGCGATGGCATTACCAATGGCCTTAGCGAAACCATTCTGGAAAACGTCCGCGTTCTCGCAGTAGGCGACGTGCCCACTGAACGATTCGTGGCCAAGACCAGCGAGCAACAAGACAAAAACAAAACGCTCACCGGCGACAAGGTCATACAAGCCGAAACGATCACACTCGAACTCTCTGAGGCCCAAGCGCGCATTTTGATTTCAGCTGGCAGTAGCGGCTCCGTGACCTTTGCCCTGCGTCCGGTCGAGAATCCCTCTGCCATGCCCAAAACCGGCTCACTGAAAACGTTGGATCTAACCCAATACGCCACCACGGAAGCCGAAGTACCCAGCCTAGCGTCCCCAATGCCCCAAACAGCCGGACCGACTACCATTTCGACCGTAATTATAGATACAGTAGAAACAACTACAAGCGCGCCACCCAGAAACCAAGTTACCATTGTTTCACCAACTGGCGTTAGAAACGTAGCCGTCCCTTCTGCAACAGGGGCTCGCTAAGATGCTCAGTCTACTCGCCTTAGTTAGCAGCGAAACCGTAGCCCAACAGCTAGAAGATCTACGCCCGGTGCTGGATCCCAAGGGCTACCGTCTCAAGGTGGAACTGGTCGCAATCACCTCACTTTCAACAAGATTAGGGGAAGAAAAAGCTAACTCTTCCTGGCCAATACTTTTGGCCTGCGAACCAGAGCAGCTCGATCAGATTCTAAACACTGGCCTGAAGCAAAGTTCAAGCCCACTGATTTTACTGTCCGAGCCAGACAGCACACACACACTGCGAATGGCTAAACAAGCCGGTGCGGTGGATTATGTCTGCTTTGCATCCATGGCCGAGGACATCCCACTGATCCTGAGCGAACTATCCTTGAGCTTGGGCACCGTGGGTAGTGTTATTGCGTTTACCGGGATGGGCGGCGGCGCAGGCAGCAGCACAATGGCATCGGCGTTTGCCCAACACTGTCAAAATAAGCTCAAAAACAAGACTGCATTAGTGGACTTCGACCCGCTCTATGGCCGCTTAGGTGTGGACTTTGCCATTGGCAGCCGAGCAGGATTCGCAGCAGATTTTTCGCGTGAGATTCAAGGCGCACATATGGCAGAGGCGCTTTCAAAACCCACACTCTCAGGCATTGATCTTTACAGCGCACCGCACGCCATCGAATTTGATGACTACGAAGAATTCGACGCCGCAGACGAGTTTAGCGCCGCCTTGCAACAGCACTATGAAACCATCGTTCTCGATATACCCACGCGGCTGGCCAACTTCGATACCGATCTGTTTCAGCGGGTCGATCATCTGATGATCGTGAGTCATGTCGATCTTGCGGGCATTCGCAATACCGCCAACTTTATGAAATGGCTTGAGAGCAACTTCGAAACCGATGCGCATGTCATCTTCAATCAAGCCAGTCGCAAAAGCCCATTTGAGCCCAAAGAGCTGCGCGCATTGCTCAAGCTCAACCACCATTTTTGGATCGAAACCGACGCCAAACTTTGTAAACATCAATTACGAAGTGATCTCAACACGCCGCAAGTACCACAGTGTCAATCCTCGACCGCGAAGGTGATAGCCCAAATTGCCCAGCGAGCAGGGTTACGAGCTTCCAAAAAGACGACACAAAGCCCTGGCTTGTTACCCAAATTCCTGAATCGCCATGCCTAGCTCGTTCACAAGATACACCCATGGTGTGGCAGCCATAGAATTTGCCATTGTGGTACCAGTGTTGATTTTGTTGGTCATCGGGTTGTTTGATCTGGCCGTACGCGAGAGCGAGCAAATGCTTCTAGATCAATACACCCGCTCAATTGCCTCAAATGTGGTGGCCAATTACGACCAAGCGAGTTTTGCGCCGCTGCAAGCTGAAATTACAGATGAATTCTATCTCAGTCGTGGTGCTACCGCGCCAACGCTCGGGCTGAATGAACAGTGTCTTTGTCAGAGCATCGTCTCGGACTGTTACGCATTGTGCAGTGACGACAATATCCCGGCGCGCGTGGTATCTATTAGCGCGACCACCGTGGTTAGCGGCAAACTTTTGGGTGATCTCAATGCCAGTAGCAATCTCGACGTCAAACTTCGCTAACTTGCGCCGTCAACGTGGGGCAACCGCTGTAGAGATGGCGGTTTTGATTGGACCGCTGTTTATTGTGATATTTGTCATCGTTGAAGCTAGCCGGTTCTTCTACACCGATCATCAAGTGATTTTGCTGGCCGATGAACTGGCCCGCCAAACCGTTATACAAAAATCCAATTCGCCATTGAGCGCTTGGAACCAATATGTCGCAAGCCGTACACCACTGCTCGATGCCGACAGACTAACCCTTAACCAAAGCTTGTCTAGCGCTGGGGATACCGACTACTTGAAGTTATCGCTTGCATATGAGTTTGAATATCTAATACCGCTGGTGAACAGTGGTACACAAACCATAGTTTATAACCGTATCGTGCCACTCGGCGGCTTCTGAAATTACTCTTCAAGGCTCACTTTGATATTAGTATAGATGTTACTGCCGCCCGCTGGAGTGCAATTGACATTTATAGTGGAATTGCCCGTTACACTTATTTGCGAAGCTAAATATTGCACACAGTTATCGGTACTTGACGTGTTGCCTGTGTAAATCAGCTCATCGTTGGGAAAATAAAAGGCGCCATCTAGCGTGGAATCCGAGTTACCAGTAATACTGTGCTGCTTCATGGTACCGCTGCGCTCCCCAATAAACAGCAGCCCATCAAAGTCACCGCCAGTCGGGGCACTCAGTGACAGTCTCGCCGTACCTGCCACACTGAGCTCTGAATTATTGGCCATCATCAGCGTCACGCCAGTGCCCGTTATTACTGCATTGCTTTCGATATTCAGCCCCCCGCTCGCAAAGATATATAAGCCTGGCGCCAAGTTAACATTGCCTGAAAAGCGGGTGGAGGTATTGAAGCAGAGATATGGATAGCCCAAGCTGTTGCCACTACCCATGGTCAATGACTCATCTGCAATCTTGCCGCCTGGACTACAATCCGGCAACAATCCGACATTGGGGATCGATACATTTTCATAGGGATCGACAATCTTTGGTTGCAACACTCTTGGCGCTTCGCAATTGGTTAGCGTCAAATTTGAGGTGACGCTAACACCGCCAGCCACATCCACGCAACCCGCTTCCACCACGACCGAACCGCCGTTCATATGAAAAGCATTATTCGAAACTGAATTACTCGCAATTGAGCAGCCACTAAATGTTGAATTTGAAGAGCCGCTAAACTCAAGCGCACTGGGTGAATCGGGCGACAGCGCCAACATGCAGGCCGTATCCCCAATGCCAACAAATCTCGACACTGAGCGAGCTTGGACAGTCACATCACCCGTCGCAAATAGCTTTGATAAATAGCGAGGAACCAAATCATCCACAATAACCTCGATATAGCCGTTTTGACCAGCAAAACTGCCTTGACTCGGTGGAATGCTGTAACGGATGCTTGGATAGGCCGTATCATTGAGATTAAGGTGACTTACCCTTTCAATTGCCGCCTCTGAATCAGCAACGCTTTGGCCCTGCACTAGCGTGATAGCCGCCGCATAAACCGCCACATCAGCAGTGTTGCGATGTTTGGTTTGCAAAGTTTGCCAATAACCATATTCAATTGCCAGACCGATCATGCCGATCAGCACCGGCATAATAATCGCCAACGGCACTGCAATTGCGCCAAGTTGGCGTTGTAGACTGCTCATGACTTTAACAATGCTGGCGCAAGAATCACCACCAGCAATACTGGGAAGAAAAACAAAATCATCGGTACGGTTAGTTTTGGCCCCAGAGCCGCAGCCTTTTTCTCAGCCGCTTGGGTTTTCTCTAATCGATTTTCTTTAGCAATACTCTGCAATGCATTGCCAAGCGGTGTGCCGAGCGATTCTGATTGAATGACATCGAATACAAAATTTTTAATTGCTGGGTAAGGCAGTCGATCCCCAAGTCGACGGTAAGCATCGGCGCGATGCTCCAAAAACGCCAGCTCGGTGACTGTAATGGTAAGTTCCTTGGCCAGCTCTGGCGCCAAGCTAAGCATTTCAACTGCAGCGCGACGCATGGCCAGCTCAATGCTCTGCCCGCTGCTCACGGCAATCACAATTACGTCCAAAGTGTCGCCCCAGCTTTTGGCGACTGCTTCGCGGCGCTTTTGCACCATATTGGCAATTAAAATATTGGGAAAAAACCACCCAAACAGCCCGCCAACAGCTAAAGTCATATGGGGATACAGCTGGTAAATTTCATAGCGCTCAAAGATCAGCGCAAAAATACCGATAAACACAAGTGCGCCTAATAACTTACCAGCGATGACGTAGCTCGCAGCATTCTTGTTCATCACGCCTGCTTGCTTTAGTTTGAATCGCAACGACTTGGCGTAGCGAGAGAAAAACATCACCCGCTCAAGACCATTGAGCGATAAATCCGAGATTTTGGTCAACAGCACTTTAACCAGCACATGGCGACTTTTGTGTCGCAACACCGACCCGCCACGCCCACTGGTGATTTGAGACAATTGAATCATCGCTCGGCGAGTTCGATAGCGTTTGACCTCAACGAACACCAATACGCTGAGCAGCAAGAACAGCACCACTACCAACAGAGGAATAAGCTGACTCATTGGAATTGTCGTCATGCTAAGTCTCCAAATTGATCATCTGTGTCATTACAAAAATGCCCACCACCATCCACATCAACGCGCCGCCCAAAATCAACTGCCCCTTAAACGTGGCAAACAGTACAGTGGTATAATCTGGCGACAAGAAATTCACCGCACCCATCACCACCACTGGCAGCGCGCCGATAATCCAAGCACTGGTTTTGGCCTCAGCGCTCAGTGCGCGGATTTTACCGATCAACAACTTGCGCTCACGCAGCAGTTTCGAGAGGTTTTCCAGCGGTTGTGATAAGTTACCACCCGTTTGAGCTTGAGCGGTCACCACGATAGTAAAAAAGCGCACCTCCGGCAACGATACGCGCTCAGAAAATCTCTCTAGCGCCTCAGTGACCGACAATCCCAGATCAATATCGTTTTGTATCCGCGCGAATTCGCCGCGCACGGCCTCTGAGCCCTCTTCCGCCACCAGCCTAAAACAGCCACCAACCGACAGTCCGATGCGCACACCGCGTACAATGACGTCAATAGCACCAGAGAATTCATCCAGAAATCGATGTTTACGGCTTTTGATCACCGCCTTTAGCACCATCAATGGCGCAAACACTAACGACGCACCCAATGCCATCACCACAATATTGGGCAAGTCCAGCCAAAGCGCCACGCCTACCACAACGCCGAAGGACAGTGCCCACATACTCACAAATACCCCAGTACTCATTTCAACCCCCGCACTGAGAAGCATCAGCGAGAAACCCGATTTTTGCTTTTTGTTGCGCACGGTTTTGAGCTCTTTCAGCGCGTGATTCACTGTATCAGACAAAGAATTACCGTCTTTGCTCGGAACGCCCTGAAGCTGAAAAGCCGTTTTAATTACGGATAAACGCTGCTGCTTACGACGGTAAGTGACATATGCCACCATCAGTAAAATGGATAGCAAAAAGTAAAAGGTCACAGCCAGCGGCATCAGAGTCTGCGGTGACTCTAACGCAAAGCCATTCACGCCGAAGCCCCTTCATTCAGCCGAAGTAGCGTATCGGCCAAGCGCGCCACTTCGCCGTACTGCACTGCTCGCCGGGCGAATTTGGGATTTGCCACCCCGAGCCCGCGATGTTGTCCAACGATGGTTTGATCGTCAGCCGTGCCCTCGATTTGAAATTGCATTAAATCCTGGGTGACGATGGTATCCTCCTCCATGCCGACAATCTCGGTAATGGTAGAGATGACTCGCCGACCATCGCGCAAACGCTCTGACTGCACAATGACATCCACCGAACTGACAATCATCTCGCGCACCGCCCGCGCGGGCAGCGCCGACCCCGCCGGAGACGCCGCAATCATGCTCTCGAGCCGGAACAATGCTTCGCGCGCTGAGTTGGCGTGAAGTGTGCCCATTGACCCATCGTGGCCAGTATTCATCGCCTGCAATAGATCAAAGGCCTCGGAGCCGCGCACCTCACCGACGATTATGCGATCCGGACGCATCCGCAAACAGTTGCGCACCAGATCAGTCATCGAGATTTGACCGCCGCCCTCGATATTGGGGGGGCGAGTCTCCAAGCGCACCACATGACGCTGCTGCAATTGCAATTCAGCCGCATCTTCGCAAGTGACAATCCGCTCGGTGTTTTCGATAAAGCCAGTCAAGCAGTTCAGTAGCGTAGTCTTGCCTGAACCAGTGCCACCAGAAATAATCGTGTTGCAACGGATTTTGCTAATCACCCCCAATAGCTCAGCACCGTCGCGGCTGATCGAACGAAATTTCACCAAATCTGACAGCGTCAGGCGCTCTTTGCGGAATTTACGAATGGTGAGCGTCGGCCCATCGATGGCCAGAGGCGGGATAATGACATTTACACGCGAGCCATCAAGCAAGCGTGCATCGCAGATCGGCGAACTTTCATCGACGCGGCGACCCACTTGACGGACAATTCGCTGACAGATTTGTAACAACTGCTCATCGCTGGAAAAGCTAATCGGCGCGCGCTCAACCTTGCCATTGACCTCGATAAACACGTTTCGATAGCCATTGACCATAATGTCTGCTATTTCATCGCGAGTAATCAGTGACTCCAACGGACCAAGACCAATAATTTCGTCAATCAACTCCCTGCAAAGTCGATCTACCATCGCACCTGAAATGGCTTGATCGCGCTCGGCTACCAACACATCTACAGTAGGACGTATCTGACCGACTGCCTCTTGACGAGACAGATCTACAAAACTCGAAGAATCTAGGACTTCAACCAGCTCTGCACGGATTTGAGATTTGAGCTCGACCCATTCGTTAATTCTTGGGTCTTTGACAGGCTCCGCTGGAAGAGCAACGGAGCTTTTTGAGGATGGCGTTTCTGCAGTCCGTGCAGATTTACGGCGTCCAAATGCCATATCAACACCGACTATTTACGTTAGCTACAAGCGTTTCCATCCCAGGTGCCGCCAGATACTGCGCACGCGATCTCGCTGAACGTGCTCGAGATGTTGCCTCCCACCAAAGCAACTGCTGCAATGATGACAATGGAGATGCCCGCTGCAATCAAAGCGTACTCGATTGCTGTCGCACCGTCTTCATTTTTGAAAAACTTGTTAATTACGTCCATGATTTCTCCAATTAATTACATTTTTTGCAATAATTATATTGATCACTAATTCAGAGTATCGACTACGATTAGCATATGACAAGGATTCTTAAACCCGGCTAACATATGTATATTGAGATCCTTCGTAACTCAATCACCCTTAAGGCGTGACCGCGACACGAGCGACAAATTGCTGATCAGAAGTAATTTATGACATACTCACGCTCGTTACCCTAGACTATACCTCACTAATAGCGGGACAACAAGATGAAAATTATGATTATATTCAGGTTATCAATATAAACATCGTCACAGCCCCCCAAATGATCAGCATAACAGTCGAAGACAGCAGAACTATAGCAATCTTTTGATGCCAATATAGTCAAATTACCCATTATCAAGGAAACTTGCACACAATTAAATCGAGGCTGAGCGATTTGATATTCGCCAAGCACGCAAATCAAGAGTCATTTCACCCAGAGACCACCTCCAAACGGCAGCGCAAAAAAATTGACACCAGAACATGGGACTGATCAGATGATTCGACAAAAAGCGATCCATAAGCCCGAATAGGCCGGAAACGCTGCGATAGAATTTCTGGACAACCGCATCGTTAGGATCGCAGCAGCATAATCAATTCGAAGGCATCTGGGTACAGTCGCGCACATCATTCTACGACGGCTCGGTTACTATTAGCCCGCACATGGGGATGCTCCGCTACTCTAAATTTTGGGTGTGCCCGACCTTGCGATTAACAACCATAAGATTGTTTGATAGCCGAAGGCCCCAATATTCGCCACATCGTTACTTAGTCGACCCCGCACAACTCAATAAGCTATACAAAACAAAGCTCTAGGCTACTTTTCCTCTAATCCACCGACCAGTTTTTGATAAAATATGGCTTATTTTCTGGTCGACACACGTAGACTAACCCCTTGAAGTCTCACCCCATAACTAGAGGTTCCATCGTAATATCAAAGCGAAGGAGCCAAGATGAGAAAATCGAAATTTACTGAACATCAGATCGTAGCGATCTTGAAGCA
>JABXHR010000257.1 GCA_013373515.1 Gammaproteobacteria bacterium
ATTCGATGGTGGATGTAGCTCAGTTGGTAGAGTCCAGGATTGTGATTCCTGTTGTCGCGGGTTCGAGCCCCGTCATCCACCCCATTTATCCAGAGCTGACAATTTAAAATGAACCTGCGGATGTGGCGGAATTGGTAGACGCACTGGATTTAGGTTCCAGCGCCGCGAGGCGTGAGAGTTCGAGTCTCTCCATCCGCACCATTTGTCGACCGGGTCCCCGGTACTTAATTTGAATTCTCAAATTTTCGCCTAACGTGGCTTTGCCGCCTTTTTCTGGCGCGTTTTATTTCTCCAAAGATATCGCGAAACACCTGAGGGTTCGCGATGGTCATCGTCTAAGTGCCATTGGTTCGCCTCGTTTGAGTATTTTCAGCGTGACTACTTGTCGCGTGGTTGACTTTGATTTAGCAAAGCGCGGGTTGGTCATAACGGGTTCTGATTGCTGGTTAGCGTTGTTGTTACGGATGGCTTGGGGAGCGTGGCATTTCCTGAGATGGGTGTCACGTGTCGGGCTGCTAGGCTGCAAGCGGGTGGTCTTGGTCTCGGCGGCAGGGGTTGGTGACAGCTGGTCGCAGATACCTTGGTATTCGAAAATTCTATTTGGTACGGTGTTGAAGACCATTCTGTTGGAGCACGGGCGCGAAGAGGAAATCTTTGCTGATGATAGGCTGGATTGGGTTGCCGTGCGCGCCGCCGTATTGACCGAAAAGCCGGGCAATGGTCGAGTTTTGGCCTCTAACTCAGCAACTACCAAGACCATTGCGCGCGAAGACTTGGCCGGCTTTCTTGTTGAGCAGCTTGGCAAGAGCGACCATCTGAAGCAAGCAATCTGTGTCACCTCGGATTTAAGCGCGCGTCGATGAGTAATCGACTCGTGTTAATCTGGCGCTCAACTTGGCAACGCATCAACTGTCGATGGGTGGGAATTACTGTCGGGCGCTAGATGGCGGTTGGCGGTCTGTTGCCACGATTGCATTGCTTGCGTCGCTGATGCTCAGGCGCCTTCAGTGTGCAGAGATTGGCGCTCTCTGATCGGCCCCGATGGTCTCGCTTCGTGCGCCGAGCGCCTTTTGCGGATGTATGTCGGGTAAGCTGGTCTGGAAGTGAGGCGGTGCATCGGCTGCGTTATGCATTAGGTTCACCGATATTGCACTGGGAGCAATTTGGTTTATGGCCACAATAGCTACCTTTAGGTCACAGCTAAGACGCCTGTTCGTCCACTTGCTCCGTGAATCGCTATGGCATTGGCCGTGGCCGCGGTGATGAATGCCTTCGATGATGATCTGCCGTGCCTACTGACGTCTGTGGCTGCAGAGGCCTGCGGCAATCATTGCATATGTTTTGTCGACGCGGTGAAGGCTGTATGTGCATAGGTGCCGCTTGGTCTGCTCCCGAGGGCGGCTGCTACAAGTCGGTGCAATGGATTCTCTAGGCCTCGATGCGGGATTTTCATTCATTTGGCTCAGTGCGCAGGGAAAAGCCTCCTTATCTATGTATTAATGCTAAGGATTTGAGAGCTTACGGCTTTGCCGTCTTCGGCGTATGGCGCCGTCCGCTTTGCCGTCTTGACTTTGTATGGATTTGTTGGCCCGCATGCTGGATTTCATTAAGTGTGCTTGGGTGACCCAGTGAGGGCATCACGTTATGGGGTTGCTGGTAGTCACTCACGTCATTAATTAGATCGCTAAGCAGGCCCGGATTCGTGTGCTTGCGTCATCGCTAGTGCAATACTTGGCGCATTATTAGTCGGTATGCATATCGCCAGTCTTATGATCTGGATTGTCCGTTGGTTGGATTTCAAGGTTTTCGGACGGGCGTGATAAGTCGGGAAAGCGGGTCTTTCGGGGTGTTTTGGAGGTATAGCACTGCAAACCTAGAAGGTCGAGATAAATTTCTGGTGCTATCTGGTTTTAGTTACTTATTTATGTCATGCTAGCGCGTTTATTCTTGCGCTTTCGAGCGCGACCGATTTAGAGGTTTAAATGCAAGTTTCTTTAGTATCCAGCGAAGGCCTTAAGCGTACTTTGAAGGTCGAGCTTCCAGCCGAGCGCGTTGAATCGCAGGTTGAGACGCGTTTGCGCTCAATGACCAAAACCGTTCGTGTCAATGGTTTTCGTCCTGGCAAAGTGCCCTTTAGCGTTGTCAAAAACCGGTTTGCCGAGTCAGTACGTCAAGAGGTGTTGGGTGGTGTAATCCAAGAGACTTTTGCCGAGGCTATCTCAGAGCAAAAGCTTAACCCTGCGGGTCTGCCTTCGGTGACGCTGGATCAATCAGACGCCAAAGAAGGTTACACCTATAGTGCAGAGTTTGAGGTGATGCCAGAAATCGAGCCTGCTGATGTGTCAGCGCTTGAGCTTGAAACCATCGAAGCATCGGTTGAAGACGCCGATATCGATACAATGCTTGAGTCACTGCGTAAACAGCGTATGGCCTATGAAGTAGTCGAGCGCGAAGCGGCCAATGATGACCAAGTTATCATTGACTTCACTGGCTACATTAATGACGAAGCCTTTGAAGGTGGTCACGCGACTGAAGTGCCATTGGTGCTCGGATCTGGTCAAATGATTCCAGGCTTTGAAGACGCAATTGTCGGTATCAAAGCTGGCGAAGAGCGCAAAATTGACGTGACTTTCCCTGAGGAATATCAGGTTGACACCTTGGCCGGTCAAGCGACTCAGTTTGACATCAAGTGTCACGAAGTGCGGGAGCCAAAGCTTCCAGAATTGAGCGAAGAGTTCGTCAAGTCGCTGGGTGTTGAGTCAGGCGATGCCGACGAGCTCAAGCGTGACATCCGCGCAAACATGGAACGCGAGCTTGCTAACGCGATTGAAAATCAAGTCAAAGAGCGCGTCATGGATGGTCTGTTGTCGATCAATGAATTTGAAGTGCCGACAGCGACCGTCAAAGAAGAGGCGGGTCGCTTGAAGCAAGAGTTCATGGATCAAATGTCTCAAAACGGTCAGAACTTCGGCGGCAATTTGCCCGACGAGATGTTTATGGACCGCGCAACACGCCGTGTGAAGCTGGGCCTTTTGGTCGGAGAAATGGTTCGTAAGAACGAAATCGAAGTCAAAGACGACGACGTGCAGGCTAAGTTGGCCGAAATTGCATCTGCATACGATGAGCCACAGCAAGTGATTGAGTACTACAATAGCAATCAACAGCTGATGCAAAACGTGCGCGGCGTCGTATTGGAGTCGAACGTTGTGGCTTGGGTGCTTGAAAACGCAAAAACAACCGCCACACAATCTAACTTCAGTGACGTCATGAATGCAGCGCGCAACTAAGCCGCGTTGCATTTGCTCACATTAGTAAACGTTAGAGGACAACGATGGACGTAATGGCAAACCTCGTCCCGATGGTCGTCGAGCAAACTGCTCGCGGCGAAAGGGCGTACGATATTTTTTCCCGCTTGCTGAAAGAGCGCATTGTGTTTTTGGTGGGTCCTGTTAACGACGCAACGGCCAATCTCGCGGTTGCGCAGTTGTTGTACCTCGAGTCTGAAAATCCAGACAAAGACATTCATCTCTACATCAATTCGCCGGGTGGCTCAGTCACTGCGGGCATGTCGATTTACGACACCATGCAGTTTGTTAAACCAGATGTGTCGACATTGTGCGTCGGCCAAGCGGCTTCAATGGGCGCTGTGTTGCTGGCTGCAGGAACAAAAGGCAAGCGTTATGCGCTGCCAAATAGCCGTGTGATGATCCATCAGCCACTGGGTGGTGTTCAAGGTCAGGCCACTGACATTGAAATTCACGCCAAGGAAATCTTGTCGATTCGTGATAAATTGAACCAAGTTTTGGCCGATCACACAGGTCAGCCGCTTGAAAAAATCGTTGCGGATACCGAACGCGATAACTTTATGAGCGCAAAGGACGCGCAACTCTACGGTCTGGTTGATAAGGTCATGGCCAGCCGCACAGACGCAGAAGCGTGAGTCTTGAGAACGACCGCAAAGTTGTGAGAATCTCGCTTGCGTCGAGAGGTAGAACCAAGCTAGGTTCTTCATACAAACAGGAGAAGTCCGATGAGTAATGACGATCAAAAGAATGGCGATGAAAAATTGCTATTTTGCTCTTTTTGCGGAAAGAGCCAGCACGAAGTAAAGAAACTGATCGCGGGTCCATCGGTTTTCATTTGTGACGAGTGTGTCGATCTTTGCAACGACATCATTCGTGAGGAAGCCTCTGAAGCCGATGTCGCATCCTCAAGCAAGCTTCCAAAGCCACACGAAATTTGCCAGACTCTAGACGCTCACGTGATTGGCCAGGAAATGGCCAAGCGCGTGTTGTCCGTCGCGGTTTATAACCACTACAAACGATTAGAGAGCTCTGGCAAGGACGATATCGAGCTGGCTAAAAGTAATGTGCTTTTGATCGGCCCGACAGGCTCGGGCAAAACCTTGCTAGCGGAAACGCTCGCCAGAGTATTGGATGTGCCTTTCACCATGGCGGACGCCACTACACTGACCGAAGCCGGGTATGTGGGTGAGGACGTCGAAAACATCATTCAGAAGTTATTGCAACGCTGTGATTATGATGTCGAACGTGCAGAGCGCGGCATCGTGTATATCGATGAAATCGACAAAATTTCTCGCAAGAGTGACAACCCTTCAATCACGCGTGACGTGTCTGGCGAAGGTGTTCAGCAAGCGCTGTTGAAACTAATTGAAGGCACCACGGCCTCGGTACCGCCGCAGGGTGGCCGCAAACACCCGCAGCAAGAGTTTTTGCAAGTCAACACGCGCAATATACTTTTTATTGTGGGTGGTGCGTTTGCGGGGCTTGAAAATATTATTCGAGCTCGAGCCGAAAAAGGTGGTATCGGTTTCGGTGCAGAAGTTCACAGTAAGGACGATCGCAGCAACGCCGGTGAGTGGTTTACCAAGCTCGAAATGGATGACTTGGTGAAGTTTGGCCTTATCCCCGAATTTGTAGGCCGTTTGCCGGTGATAGCAACGCTAGAAGAACTAGACGAAGATGCACTGGTACAGATCTTAACTGAGCCTAAGAATGCACTTTTGAAGCAATATCAAAGTCTGTTTAAAATGGATGGCGTTGAGCTCGAATTTAAAGACTCAGCGCTGCGTGAAGTGGTAAAGCTGGCAGTCGCTCGCAAAACCGGTGCTCGTGGTCTACGTACAATCATGGAGAGTGTATTGCTCGATTTGATGTATGACATTCCGATGCGGGGCGACATCATTAAAGCAGTGATTGATGATAAGGTTGTCAAACGCGAAACCGAGCCCTATCTAATCAAGGGTGACGACAACGATAACGCCGAGCTCTACCTCAAGGCTGCTTCGGACGAGTAAGCAGACCATCGTTATTTTCTAAGCCGGCACTTGATGTCGGCTTTTTAATTATTAGAGAACACTTTAATGAATCAATTGCCAGTCCTAGCGTTGCGGGATGTTGTGGTCTATCCCGAGACCGTTGTGCCTTTGTTTGTCGGGCGTCAGAGCTCAATGGCGGCTGTGAGATACGCTCAGGAGATGTCTGGCGAACTGTTATTGGTTTCGCAGCGTCAGGCTGCGACTGAGGCGCCAGAACGATCTGATTTATATGAGGTTGGTACCCGGGCCAATATCCTACAGATGCTGAGTTTGCCAGATGGTACCATTAAGGTGCTGGTCGAGGGGCA
>JABXHR010000255.1 GCA_013373515.1 Gammaproteobacteria bacterium
GCCAAACCGCCGATGAAATTATCGAGTTTGCCAAACAAATTGAAGCTGCAGGTGCTGACGCACTAACCACTGGTATTGGCTGGCACGAGGCGAGAATACCTACCATCATTACCTCGGTACCTAGAATGGCTTTTGCTGAGTCGTCGGCGCGGGTGCAAGCGGAAGTCTCGATTCCGGTGATTGCGAGCAATCGAATCAATATGCCAGAAGATGCGATGGCATTGGTCGATTCGGGCAAGGCACAAATGATTGGCATGGCGAGGCCGTTTTTGGCCGATCCTGATTGGGTCAATAAGGCCAAGACCACCCCTCAGGCCATCAACACCTGTATTGCGTGCAATCAAGCCTGCTTGGATCATGTGTTTGCCAATAAGCCGGTGACCTGTCTGGTGAACCCCAAAGCGGCAAGAGAAGCCAGTTGGGATGTCGGCGCGAAGCCAACGCCAAAAACTGTCTTGGTGATCGGTGCAGGGCCTGCTGGAATGGCGGCTGCCGTAGAGGCAGCGTCGCTTGGACACTCTGTTCGACTGGTTGAGCGTAAAGCCTCATTGGGAGGGCAGTTCTTTTTGGCATCGCAGGTGCCTGCGAAGGCAGAATTTCGCGAGACATTGCGTTATTTCAAGCATCGCTTAGATGTCGAGGGCGTCGATGTGCGTACGGGCGTCGAAGCTAACGCGGAGGATGTGGCTTGGGCCGATAAGGTGATCGTCTCCAGCGGTGTACGGCCACGCAATTACAACGACGCCATTGCGCACGTGAATTATGACGCGGTGCTTGCTGGTACCGCTGAGGTCGGTCAAAAAGTGGCCATCATCGGTGGTGGCGGCATTGCGGTTGATGTTGCGCAGCATTTGATCGATCACCCAGCGTCCAAAGAAGCTTGGGCGAGCAACTGGGGGATCAACCCCGAGCTTGCTGGCGGCATACAGAAACCACCGAAACGACAGTCTGCCCGCGATATCACGATTTTCATTCGCTCTGCGGCGAGACTGGGCCAGAACTTGGGTAAGACCTCTGCGTGGGCGCATCGCGCGGAACTCAAACTTGCTGGGGTCAAGGTATTGCAATCGGCTGAAATCAAGGCGTTTAGCGATGGGGTGGTGAGCTACCAAGACCTTTACGGTGTCCACGAAGCGCCGTTCGACACCGTGATCAACTGCACCGGCCAAGTGGCAAACTCGGAGGTGATTGATTGGCTTGAGTCGTTGTCGGCAGATTTTAGTGTGGTCGGTGGCGTTGCCGATCCCACTCGCTTGGATGCCAAGCGCGCAATCGAAGAGGGAATGAAGGCGGCGCACGCAGTATAATGCTCGCTTTTGCGCATCAGACTGCCTGTGAAACTTTCAGACTTTGATTTTGAACTGCCCGATGAGTTGATCGCTCAATTTCCGCCGGAAGATCGTGCGGGCGGGCGAATGCTTCGTGTCGATGAAGATCGCCTGTGTGATTTGGCTGTGCGTCAGCTACCAGAGCAACTAGTGGCTGGTGATTTGGTGGTGATCAATAACACCAAAGTTATGGCTGCGAGGTTGTTTGGTCAAAAAAGCAGCGGCGGCCAAATTGAGGCACTGATCGAGCGGGTCACGGGTGAATATACGGCGCTTGCACATATGCGCGCCAGTAAGTCGCCGAAGCCCGGTGCAATTGTCTATTTTGAGCAATATTGCGCCGTGGTCATCGGCCGCAGCGGTGCGCTGTTCAATCTTGAATTTGAACACCCCGTACTCGACATTCTTGCCGACATTGGGCATATGCCTCTGCCGCCTTATATCACTCGAGACGACGGCGCCGACGACCTAGATCGCTATCAAACGGTTTATGCTAAATCACTGGGCGCTGTGGCTGCGCCAACCGCAGGGTTGCACGTCGACGAGACAATGTTAGCAAGTTTGGCGTCCAAAGGAGTGGATGTGGCTGAGGTGACTTTACACGTCGGGGCCGGGACTTTCCAGCCAGTGAAGTCCGAAAATCTCGATGAGCACGTGATGCATCAAGAACGCGTGGAGGTCAGCGCAGCGGTTGCGGCAAAAATTGTAAAAACACAGCAGCGCGGTGGTCGGGTGGTTGCAATTGGTACCACCGTTGTTCGAAGCCTGGAGACAATGGCGCTCGAACCCAATTGGCAGCAAAGCGGCTTTCAGGGAGAGTCGCAATTGTTTATTCGCCCCGGTTATCGATTTGCCATTGTCGACGCCTTGTTGACCAATTTTCACTTGCCAAAATCCACTCTACTGATGTTGGTGAGTGCATTCTCAGGACAACAGCGTATCAAGGCAGCGTATGCGCATGCGATCCAAGCGCGTTATCGATTTTTTAGTTACGGCGACGCCATGTTTTTGCGTCGCATGGCGGAGTAGGTGTATGAAGTTTGAATTGTTGTCACAAGATGGTCGCGCACGCCGAGGACGTCTTCAACTCAACCATGGTGTGGTTGAGACACCGGTATTTATGCCAGTGGGCACCTACGGTACCGTCAAGGGCATGAGCCCACCTGAGCTAGAGGAAATCGGCGCGCAAATCATTCTGGGCAACACCTTTCATTTGTGGCTTCGCCCAGGCACCGAGATTATGGACGCCCACGGCGGTTTGCATGAGTTTATGCAGTGGAAGAAGCCGATCCTCACCGATTCGGGCGGCTTTCAAGTGTTTAGCCTTGCCAAACTGCGCAAGCTCACGGAGGAGGGAGTGTCTTTTCGTTCGCCAATTGATGGTAGTAAGGTGTTCTTGGACGCCGAGACATCGATGGCGATTCAAAAATCGCTCAATTCTGACATTGTGATGTGTTTTGATGAGTGTACGCCGTATCCGGCCACCTTTGATGAGGCGGCCAGCTCAATGCGATTGTCGATGCGCTGGGCCAAGCGATGCAAGGTGGCTCACGAGGGCAATCCTAATGCGCTGTTTGGCATTGTGCAGGGCGGTGTTCACGATGCTCTTCGCAAAGAGTCGGTCGATGCGTTGACGGACATTGGGTTTGATGGTTATGCAATCGGCGGGTTGGCGGTAGGTGAGCCGCCGGACGAGCGCAATCACACTTTGGATGTGGTCGATCCATTGCTACCGGCAGACCGCCCACGATATTTGATGGGGGTAGGTAAACCCGAAGACTTAATTGAAGGTGTTCGCCGAGGCGTGGATATGTTTGACTGCGTCATCCCGACGCGAAATGCCCGAAATGCATTTTTGTACACTTGGGATGGGATAGTCAGGCTACGCAACGCCAAATACCGTACCGATACTCGACCATTGGACGAAAGCTGTGATTGCTATGTCTGCAAAAACTACACGCGGTCGTATTTGCACCATTTGACCAAGTGCAATGAAATCCTAGGTGCCCGTTTGAATACTTGGCACAACTTGGCGTTCTTCCAGCAGCTGATGGCACGCATGCGAGAGGCAATAGAGCGTCAAGAATTCGACGAATTTGCGCGGCAAACGCTTGCCAGACTGGCGGGTAAGTAGTCTAAGTTTATGAATTTTAAGATATTGTAAAAGGCGGCAAATTTTTTCCTACAGCGAGCCGGATTCCTGCCGTTATCTCAATTAGCCGGGCAAGAAGTTTGGCGGAGTGAGAGAAAAAATAAGGGGAAACCATGCAGCCACAGGTTCTAGAATTGCCTGAACTCACGATTCACGGATTGAGTAAAACATTCAGGAATCGAGATCACAGCGCAATTAAACAATTGTGGGAAACTTTAGAGAGAGGGTTTTCCACTTGCGTAGAAACCTGTAATAGCCGATACGGTGTCAATAAAGTCACTGACGGCACCATCGGGGAGTTCAGCTATACCGCTGGCGTCCCGGTGGCTGCAGAGGAAGTCCCCGCTGGCCTACAAGAGGTAGATATACCCGCAGGCCGATATGCAGTTGCACGGGCCAATGTTGGCCCGGGCGCTGATTTTGAAACCCCTGAAGATGCCGTTGCATGGGTGTGGGCCGAATGGCTTCCAACCTCAGATTGGGAGGGGTTAGATGAACTCGAATTTATACGCTTCGATTCATCGTTCGATTTTACGTCCAAGGTGGGGGAAGTCACCTTGGCCATTCCGGTCGCCAAGCGCGGTACGCGCCTCGCCAGCGATTTCGGATTTTAAGTTCCTGTCCGGAGCCAAACGTGGGTAGCATTCTCCGGTGCGCCCACGTTATGCTCCACCCCTCGCATGCGGCGCATGCGGCATTTAGTTTCCTGTCCGTCGGCAAGCTGGACAATCTTCTCCGGATTGTCCAGTGCGCCGACACCCTAAATGCTATTAATTCTTAACACGTTCCGTGCCAATACACTCGCTGCTGAATTGCGACTCTACAGATGAAGCATTCGCGTCTGGAGCGTGAGTGCCCCAGCGGCGATGCAAGTACTAGGCGCGCTTGCTCAACGCTGGACCTACCATCTCAGCCAGTTCAAGCATTAATTTCTCGGTGGTGTCCCAATCAATACAGGCATCGGTAATTGAGACACCGTATTCGAGGTCAGACGGGTTGCCGAGCTTTTGATTGCCGGCTTTGATATTGCTCTCCAGCATGATGCCCACGATCGATTGATTGCCGGATTGAATTTGTTTGGCCACATCTTTTGCCACCAGCGGCTGCAGGTCGTGGTTTTTATGCGAGTTCGCATGGCTGCAATCGACGATTAAGGTTGGCACTAAGCCTGCTCTTTCAATGGCTTGTTCCGCCAGTGCTACATTGACAGAATCGTAATTTGGCTCCTTGCCGCCACGTAGAATAATGTGGCCATATGGGTTGCCTTTGGTGGTGACAATCGAGACTTTGCCGTGATCGTCAATGCCGAGGAAGCGGTGCGGATTTGCCGCTGATTGCCACGCATTGATGGCGATATCGAGATTGCCATCTGTGCCGTTCTTAAAACCAACGGGTGTCGACAAGCCCGACGACATTTCACGGTGCGTTTGTGACTCGCTGGTGCGTGCGCCAATAGCTGTCCAGGCAAATAGATCACCGAAGTACTGGGGTGAGATAGGATTTAGCGCTTCTGTGGCAGTGGGTAGATCTAGCTCGGCCAACCAGGTCAGCAATTCACGTCCGCGTACCATGCCTTTTTCGATGGCAAATTCATCGGTCAAATCTGGGTCGTTGATGTAACCCTTCCAGCCTACGGTGGTGCGAGGTTTTTCGAAGTAAACACGCATGACGATTTCGAGCTGATCTTTAACCTTTTCACGAAGGGCGGCGAGGCGATTGGCGTAATCCTTTGCGAGCGCCTCGTCGTGAATTGAGCAAGGACCCACGACCACAATGAGGCGGTGGTCTTTGCGCTCGATAATGTCAGCCACCCGCTGGCGGTGTTTTTCGATATTGCTTGCGCCCTCGGAAGATAAAGGCACCTGAGCATGTAGCTCAGCGGGCGTCATAATGCCGTCAAATTGTTGAATGTGAATATTCTCTAGTGGTTGGTTCATCAGAATTTGAGTTGAAAATTGAAATTGGCCTCAATTGTGCCTCAGTGTGGTTAATTATGCGAATTGAGACGGTAAATTGGGCGCGATAAAATCAATCTCTTGGCTGTTGCTGTGCGGCATGGGGCTTACATCAACGCTGCATGCGGCAAAGGTCGGTATCGTTGGCCCATTAACCGGGCCGTTGGCAGTTGAATTTGCGGCGGTGCTCGAACCGATTAAGGCCAAATTACTCGCGTCGGATATCGAGTTACTCATTTTGGATGATGAATGTCGCCGAGATTTGGCGCAATTGGCTGCTGATCGTTTGGTGCAGGAGGAAGTGCATGCCGTGATCGGACATTATTGCTCGGCGGCGACGCTAAGCGCACTGCCATTGTACCAACAGGCAAATATGCCTGTATTTTCCACCCATGCAACCCACCACAGAGTGAGTGAGTTTGGTTATGAGCAGTTTTATTTGATGCGTCCTCATGAATATGAGTGGCTGGATAGCATTCAAAATGAGATTCAAGCGGTCTCCTCGGAAGACAGGGTTGCCGTGTTTTTTGCAGGGGAGGGCATTGAAAAACGTCTAGGTCTAGCGCTCGCAAACAGTTTGGGTGCGCGGGCGCTAGTCAATCCTGACATGGCAAGCCTTTCGTCAGGGCCGATTCAAGTGGTCAATTTTGGCGAAGCGTCTGAACTTGGCTGGTTGTTTGATCGCGAGGATATCACTGGCGTGGTTTACAGTGTCGCTGAGCAAGCATCAAACGAGCGCTGGCGCATTGTCAAACTTGCGCTAGCGCCCTGGAGTCGTGAATTCGATGAAATGATTGAGCTGGCCGATCGAGTCAGTCTGATGATAATTTCGAACTACCAGTAAATCGCTGCGAAACCTTTCTCTTGTAGTGCTATTAACGCAGAGGCACCCACGTCTGCATATTCGGCAAAGTCGCGCATGTCATCTTGCTCTAGATGGAGTGTGTTCATGGTATTACCGCAGGCGATCCATCGCACATTATAATTTTCGCTGAAACCGGCCATACGTTCGTAAACGTCTGCATCGACATCTTCACCTGGTGATTTGGTCAGCGTTTGGATAGCGGGCCCGACCACCACGACGGCAATTTCGATGTTGTCCTCATAGCTTGAGATGAGGGCCTTGATCGAATTCAGGATTGCGCGCTGATAGGGCTCATCTGCCTGATTGAACATATACACCACTTTGTGCTGCGCTGGGTCGCCGGGAAAGCGCTCCTCCTGTTGCTGGCGGTGCTCGATGAGCTCTGGCATTGGTTCGAGTGCGCTCACTGTTGCGCTAAACGAAGTGAAAATGGCGAATGCTAGGGCGAGTAATTTGTTCATCAAATTTGAATCAATTGGGAGGTAGATAGTGTGACACAAAGCATCGGTGACTGTCGCCATGTGTTAGTCACTCAATTGTTTCAATAACAACTAAATTCAATATCCCATTGGTGATAATTTGGTGGTAAATGGACGTAAATTTTGCCATAATAGGCGGCTATCCAGAGTGCGTTTTGCCAACGCGCCGATGCGACTGAGCTGCGTACCAACAGGTTTCTGCGCCGCGCATACCCAGATTCAATTTTGCAAGGCAATACAATGTCTAAAAAGCTCATGGCCGCTCTGTGCGGTCTATTTCTGTTGCCGTCACTTGTGATGGCTTCCACGGGCGGCGAACGCCTCGATCTGACCAACCATGTCGTCGGCTATCTTGCGATTGCCATCTTTGTACTGGCCTATGCAGCCGTTATGGCAGAGGAATCGATTCACCTGAGAAAGTCGAAACCCGTGCTTATTGCTGCTGGTTTGATTTGGTTTTTGATTGCTGGGGTTTATGCAGTGCATGATCAGCAGCATTTGGTTGAAACGGCCATTCGACACAACCTGCTAGAATTTGCCGAGTTGATGTTGTTCTTGCTTGTGGCGATGACTTATATCAATGCGATGGAGGAGCGCGGGTTGTTCAATGCGCTTCGCGGCTGGCTGATTGGCCGCAAAATGGGCTTCCGCTCGCTGTTTTGGATGACCGGTATTCTCGCATTTTTCATTTCTCCCGTAGCAGACAACCTCACCACGGCTTTGGTGATGTGTGCTGTGGTCATGGCCGTTGCGGGCGGGAACGCCAAATTTGTCAATTTAGCCTGTATTAATATCGTGGTGGCGGCCAATGCCGGCGGTGCATTTAGTCCATTTGGGGATATCACGACGTTGATGGTGTGGCAAAAAGGTGTGATCAGCTTTGCCGAATTTTTTGAGTTATTTATCCCGTCAGTGGTCAATTACATTGTGCCCGCTGTGGTCATGTTTATGTTCGTGCCGAACGAATTGCCGCTGGTGCAAGACGAGTTCGTCCATGTTCGTCCAGGCGCCTATGCGATCGTTGTTCTGTTCTTCGTGACCATCCTTACTGCCGTTTTGGGTCATAGCTATCTCGGTTTGCCTCCAGTGATCGGCATGATGTTTGGATTGGGTTACCTAAAAATGTTTGGTTTCTATTTGCAGGTCACGCATCGCAAGTCGGTGTACAAGATCAAGCGTGCACACCGTCATGAGCCCAAAATGGTTGCGGCAGTTGAGCAAATGGGGCCATTTGACATCTTCAGCAAAATCGCCCGTGCAGAATGGGATACCTTGATGTTCTTCTACGGCGTTGTCATGTGTGTCGGCGGCTTGAGTATGCTGGGTTATCTGGGGGCGATGTCAGAGGCGTTGTATGTCAATTTGAACCACACCATTGCCAACTCAATCATTGGTTTGCTGTCTGCGATTGTCGATAACATTCCGGTGATGTTTGCGGTCTTAACCATGATGCCCGATATGTCTCATGGCCAGTGGTTGTTGGTGACACTGACCGCGGGTGTTGGCGGTTCAATGTTGTCGATTGGCTCGGCCGCTGGTGTTGCTCTGATGGGGCAAGCGCGCGGCATGTACACGTTTATGGGTCACCTGCGCTGGACGCCTGTGATCGCACTTGGTTACGTCGCGAGCATTTTGACCCACCTTTGGCTAAACGCTGCGTCGTTTAACCTACACTAGGCTCGCATATCTGAGGTGGGCCAGTACCTCGCCTATGGCAAACATTTCGCCATAGGCATTGAGATCTCGATGGCCAAATAGGCGCTGCATCATTGCAAATGGGGTCAAGCCCTCTTGGTGCAGCTCAACGCACTGCTCAAGTCTTTCGTGGTGGTGGTCGGTCAATTGATCGATTCGCTCGTGCAAACCGTAAAACGGTGCGCCGTGACCTGGGAATACCAAGACATCTTTGTCTATCGACTTTAGACGCGAGATGCTGTCTAGAAAGTCTTTCAGCGGGTTGTGGCCATTGTCGTACGCAAACAGCGCGACGACAGGCGAAATGCCAGAGAGTATTTGATCAGCTGCAAACAGCCACCCTTGATCGGGCTCGTGCAGCATTATCATCGCAGGGCTGTGGCCCTCGCCAATTAAGTACTCAAATTTCAGATCGCCTACCTGCAAGGTGTCGTTTGGATTAATCGCGGTATAGGTCAACGGCAAATGAATGGCCCGGATGGCAGTATTACCGGCGGCGAGATGACGATCAAAGGTGGCTTGGTCTGCGCCATAGGTCTTGAAAAATTCAGCCATTCGGCGCCCAGAGTGTTCGTTTGATGAGCCCTCAATGGCCAGCGCGTGGAGCCACTCGACGCGGTGGGTCATTAACGGCCAGCCTTCGGCATCCAAATGCGCAGATAGACCGATATGATCTGGATGATGATGGGTTGCTAAAACGCGGCCTTTGCGACCTTGAAGCCATTCTCCGGTGAGCTGCTGCCCCTGTTGCGAGTTAAAGCCGGTGTCCACCATGATGGTGTCGTCCTGTGGCCCCAGTAGGTAGACATTGACGTGATCGAGCGCGATGGGCAATGGCATGCGGCACCAAGTGAGCTCGGGGGCTATTTGCAAGGTTTGGCCCGGTGCTGGTGCATCAAAAGGATAGCGCATCAGGCGGCCTTCTTGTGGGCGGTGGCCCCTTTAAATAAGTTGAAGAAATTGGCGGTCGAAGCGGCTTCGACCTCTTGGATGCTCAAGCCGCGCAGGTTGGCGAAGTGCTCGGCGGTGTGGCGTACATAGGCCGGTTGGTTGAGTTTGCCGCGATACGGTACCGGTGCTAGATAGGGTGCGTCGGTTTCAAATAAAACACGATCCATCGGCACCTTGCGTGCAACGTCGTGCACGTCGGTGGCATTCTTGAAGGTGAGAATGCCAGAGAATGAGATGTAAAAGCCGATATCGAGCGCGCGTTTGGCAATTTCCCAGTTCTCGGCAAAGCAATGCATCACACCGCCACACTGAGTTGCACCATGTTGTTCGAGCTTGTCCATGGTGTCATCGGCGGCTGCACGTGTGTGGATAATGAGCGGCTTTTCGACGCGTTTCGCGGCTTCAATATGGCGTTCGAAGCGTTGATGCTGCCATGCCATGTCTTGCGTTGCATCGGTTCGGAAGTAGTCCAGTCCGGTTTCGCCCACAGCCACCACGTCGTCGTCATTGCACAGGGCAACAAGCTCCTCGACGCTGGGTTCTTTGACGTTTTCATAGCATGGATGGACGCCGCAACTGACTGATATCCCCGGGCCATGCTCGATCAGTGCTTTGACGCGCGGGTAATGCTCTAAAGTGACGCTGATGGCCAATAGATGTTGAACATCGGCTTGATCGCAGGCCTTTAGAAGCGCGGGTAGATCTTCGCTAAGGGCATCAAAATCAATGTGGCAGTGGGAATCGACAAGCATTTACGTTGGACGTCGCAAAACCGCCAGTATAACGCTACATTAGTAGTGACTAAACCTCTATGACTTTGACATGAAAAAGATGGCCATGACGTCCAGCGAGCTTGATCGATGCTCGCATTGGCGTGAAAACCCTGCTCAACTGCACCAATACGTGGCTTCGCACGGCAGTTGCGACATCGTGGTATCTGAGGGGCGAGTTCATTTTAAATCGCAGCAGTTGTTGCAAAGTGCGGAGGGTGATCCGCTTGAAAAGTGCTTTCTCGGTGTTTGGCGTGATCGAGCCATTTTTTTGCGCCGCGCTGATTCGGTGTCTGAGAAAGATTATTCGGTGCGAACCCTGCGCGCGATGTTGTCGACTGAAGAGCAAGCACTTGCCGCCTATGCCTCGGGCGTTGCGCACTGGCATGACACGCATCGCTTTTGTGGCCGTTGCGGTGGCAAAAATGACCACCTCGCACTGGGGCATCAACTTAAATGCAGTGCATGTGGCCAGCTTCAATTCCCTCGCATGGACCCTGCAGTCATCATGACGGTAACCGATGGCGATTGGATTTTGCTCGGTCGCTCCCCAGGTTGGCCTGCTGGGGTCTACAGTACATTGGCCGGCTTTGTCGAAATTGGAGAGTCTCTGGAGCAAGCCGTTGCGCGAGAGGTTAAAGAGGAGACCGGCGTTGTGGTCGACAATATTCGTCCGGTGGCGTCGCAGCCATGGCCTTTTCCGTCGAGCATTATGCTTGGTTACCAAGCCACTGCAACGCGTGGTGAGCTATCGATCGATCACAATGAGCTGGAGGATGCGCGCTGGTTTCATAAGGACGAATTGGCGTCTTTTGGTGACTGGAGCGAAGAGGGCGATGGCCTTAAGTTGCCGCGTTTAGATTCGATTGCACGTATTTTGATACAACGCTGGGTGGAAGATGGGCTTTAATCGCTTTATTAAGCTCGGGGCGTTAACCGGGTTGATGTTATTTCTCATTAGTTTGCCCTTTTGGCTAACGAATTTAGATTTGAGTATTAGCGATGCTTTTTTTCAAGCTGATCGGGGGTTTTTGTTTGATAGCGGTAGTTTTATTGGCCTTTTGGTTTACGATTCGATCACATTTGTTACTGCTGGCGTATTGGTTGGGTGCCCAGTCGGTTGGGAGATTGCTAAGAGGTTGAAATGCACTGCATTGCGGCGCACGGCAATTTGTATATTGGTGGCGGGTTTGATAGGGCCGGGGCTGGTGGTCAACGGCATCTTCAAAGAGTATTGGGGGAGGCCTCGGCCAGTGCAATTGGAGCGGTATGGCGGTGAGGCAAACTATGTGCAGCCCTTCCGTCCAAACTTTGGCTTCGAAGGTCATTCTCTCCCCAGTGGGCACGCCGCAATGGGGTTCTTTACGACAATATTCGCGTTGATTTATCGACGGCGTTGGTTATGGCTATTGACGGTTGGCTATGCCGTCGCAGTGAGCGTGGGGCGCATTGCAGCGGGCGGCCATTTCTTGTCGGATGTTTTGATCGCTGGGATCATGGTTTGCAGTCTGAATTTGGCGGTTTTTTGGTGGCTTGGGCCGAAGCGCAGTTGATTATGTGCGTTTGAAACAGTTAGTGTGCTTGCGCTCTGGCATACTTCGCTCTTGCATTGTTTGGAATTTCCCATGCCATCTTTAACGATTTGGATGTTGTCGCTGTGTCAGGCGATGATGACGGCGGCAAACAGTTTGGTAGTGACCACCTCTGCGCTGGTTGGTTTGCACCTCAGCGGCTCGGGGCTTGCAGCAACGCTGCCGTCAGCTTTGGTGCACATCGCCAACACCACCTCAACCATGCCCGCGTCGCTATTGATGGCCAAGATCGGGCGCAAGGCGGGTTTCGGTATGGCCGCTGTGATTGGTATGTTTGGCGGATGGCTCGCCATGTATGCGATTACCGAGGAAAGTTATTTTCTGTTTTGTTTGGCCGCGGTATTTTTTGGGGTGTTTAACGGCTTTGGGGCTTATTTTCGTTTCGCGGCTGCAGAGGTCGTCGAGCCCAGTCGCAAGGCGCGTGCCCTTTCATATGTCCTTGCTGGCGGTGTGTTAGCGGCGTTGATTGGGCCGAGTCTTGCCGATCGCAGTAAGGAAATAATAGACGGATTTTTGTTCGCGGGCTCTTATGCGTCTCTAATCGGCGTGTATTTGTTGGTGGGGTTTGCGGTCATGCTGATGACCATCCCAAAACCGAGTCTGCAAGAAACATCCGGGCCGTCGCGGCCATTGGGTGAAATTGTCTCCAGCAACACCTTCCGGTTGGCTGCTCTGGCCGCAGCGGTGGGCTATGCCAATATGGCCATGCTGATGAATGCCACACCGCTGGCGATGCATGATTCGAGCATTGTCTTTTCGGATACGGCGTTGGTGATTCAGTGGCATGTCTTTGCAATGTTTTTCCCTTCGTTCTTCACGGGACGAATTATTGAGGTGATTGGCACCGTTAGGGTCATCATGATTGGTGCGGTCTTGGGCGTGGTTTGTATCTTTTCCGCGATCGCTGGGGAAGATTTCTGGAATTACTGGTTTGCGCTATTTGTGCTTGGGCTGAGTTGGAATTTTCTGTTTATCGGTGGCAGTACCTTGGTCACCACCAGTTACCAACCGGCAGAGAAAGCCAAGGCTCAGGGTGCCAATGACTTCTTGGTATTTGGCTTGGTGGCCCTGGGTACATTGTTGGCGGGGCCATTGGTCACAAAGTTTGGCTGGGTTGCTTTAAATTACATTGCGCTGCCGCTTTATATTGTGACCTTGGTTTTTGCAATGATTTACCGTACGCCGGCAACCTCGGCGGTACACTCTAATTCAGCCGGTTAGAACGTTGGGTTTTTCTGGATTGGGGCGATAGAGCGTGACAGTCGCGCCAATCAGTTGCACCACGGTCGCGCTGTGTGCATCGGCCAATTCTATCGATAATGCCTGTCGGCTCTCTTTGTCTTGGCCGCCGAGTTTGAGCTTGATCAGCTGGTGGCGATCCAATGCAAGGTCGATTTCTTTTGCCACCGAGGCGGTGTAGCCGTTTTGTCCAAGCCATATGACAGGTTTGAGATGATGGGCTAGGGCACGAAGCTGTTTTAAGGTACGATTGTCCACGAATTTGGGCGTCCATCTGTAAACCCATAGTTTGGGAGAGATTTTGAAACGAAGCAAGACCAGCGGACGTTGGTTGCAAGAACATTTTAGTGATGAGTTCGTCTTGCGCTCCCAAAAGGAGGGCTATCGCTCTCGCGCGGTTTACAAACTTATCGAAATCGATGAGAAAGATCGATTGCTGAAGCCGGGCATGACGGTTGTCGAGCTGGGCGCGGCACCGGGAGGCTGGACACAATACCTTTCCATGAAGCTCGGCGATAAAGGCACGGTCATTGCCTCAGATATTTTGGAAATGGATCCCTTTGCGGATGTCACCTTTATTCACGGCGATTTCACGCAAGAGAACGTATACGAGAAGTTGCTAGATGCGATTGATGGACGCCCAGTAGATCTTGTGCTTTCAGATATGGCCCCCAACTTCAGTGGGACGAAAGCGGTTGATCAGCCCAAATCAATGTATTTGGCTGAGCTTGCTTTAGATCTTGCCAGTCAGGTGTTAAGGCCTGGCGGCAGTTTTTTAACCAAGTTGTTTCAAGGCGAGGGCTTTGAGCCCTACCTAAAATCAACGCGGGAACGCTACAACACAGTGAAGTCTAGAAAACCGAAGGCATCCAGAGACCGCTCGCGCGAGATCTATCTGCTTGCCAGCGGGTTCAAGGGCTGAGGCTGAGGAATCAAATGAACGATATGGTACGTAATTTACTGGTTTGGGGTGTCATCTTGGTGGTGTTGCTCTCGATGTTTTCCGCTTTCTCCGGAGGCGCGCAGCAAGGGAACACTGTCAGTTACTCTCAATTTCTCCACAATGCGGAAAATGGCAATGTGGTCGAGGCGACATTCTCTGGTGACCAGATTTTTATCAAGACACGCGATGATCGCACTTATGTCACCAATAACCCTGAGTCAGACAATCGTTCGCTGATCGGTGAGCTCAGAGACGCAGGCGTCGAGATTCGTTCTGAGCCAGTGCAAGGGCCAAGCCTTTTGGTGCAATTCTTGATGTCCTCAGCACCGTTCTTACTTTTGATCGCAGTTTATATTTACTTTATGCGCCAAATGCAGGGCGGCGGCGGTGGTCGCGGGGCAATGTCATTTGGCAAGAGCAAGGCGCGCTTACTTAACGAAGATCAAGTTAAAGTCACCTTTGCCGATGTGGCGGGTGTCGAGGAAGCCAAAGAAGAAGTGGCTGAATTAGTCGATTTTCTGCGCGACCCAGGTAAATTTCAAAAGCTTGGCGGGAAAATCCCGCGCGGCGTGTTGATGGTAGGCCCACCGGGTACCGGTAAAACATTATTGGCGCGTGCCATCGCCGGCGAAGCCAAAGTGCCGTTTTTTACCATCTCTGGCTCGGACTTCGTAGAAATGTTCGTTGGCGTGGGTGCATCGCGTGTACGTGATATGTTTGAGCAAGCGAAGAAGCACTCGCCTTGCATCATCTTTATCGACGAAATCGACGCTGTTGGCCGTCATCGTGGCTCAGGCATGGGCGGCGGTCATGACGAGCGCGAACAAACACTCAACCAATTGCTGGTTGAAATGGACGGCTTCGAAGGCAATGAGGGCGTCATCGTTATCGCGGCAACAAACCGCCCAGATGTACTAGACAAAGCGCTATTGCGCCCCGGCCGATTTGACCGTCAGGTGACTGTAGGGTTGCCAGATTTGCGCGGTCGTGAGCAGATTTTGAAAGTGCACACTGGCAAAGTGCCCGTGGCTGAAGAGGTCAGAATTGATTTCCTAGCACGTGGCACGCCTGGCTTCTCCGGAGCAGAGCTCGCGAATTTGGTCAATGAAGCGGCACTGATGGCGGCGCGTGGCAATAAGCGCATCGTCGGCATGGACGAATTCGAAAAAGCCAAAGACAAGATTTTGATGGGCGCAGAGCGCAAATCAATGGTGATGAGCGAGAAGGAAAAGCGCTTGACCGCATACCACGAAGCAGGCCATGCCATCGTCGGTCGCCGAGTGCCCGAACACGACCCTGTCTACAAAGTGTCGATTATCCCGCGTGGTCGTGCGCTCGGCGTCACCATGTACTTGCCCGACGAGGATCGCCACTCGCACAGCAGAACATCGCTTGAAAGTAGCATCGCCTCTCTCTACGGCGGTCGAATTGCTGAGCAAATTATCTTCGGTGAAGAGGCCATCACCACAGGGGCTTCAAACGATATTCAGCGGGTCACGCAGTTGGCGCGCAATATGGTGACGCGCTGGGGCTATTCAGAGAAGCTTGGTCCATTGCAGTATGCGACCACAGAAGATGGTGCATTTGGTCCCGGTGAAGGTGGTCAATCGGCGAAATTTTCAGGTGAAACTGCAAAGTTGATTGACGAAGAAGTTCGTGCAATTTGTGATCGCAACTATCAACGTGCGCACCAAATTCTCACAGACGATATTGATGTATTGCACCGTATGGCGGATGCATTGATGACCTATGAGACCATCGATAAGTATCAGATCGATAACATTTTCGATGGCAAAGAGCCAGGTCCGCCAGGTGATTGGAAGGGACCGCCAAGCGATAGTAGCAACAGCGGTTCGTCAGCGTCTTCAGAGTCGGAGCCGCAAAAAGACAATGCGGCAGATGGTGATATCGACGGAGCGGAAACCACGCACTGATGCAGCTTAAAATGGCACACGGGCAAGTACTTGATCTTGCCCAACCCAAGATAATGGGCGTCCTAAATGTGACGCCCGATTCTTTTTCTGATGGCGGAAAATTCAGCGATCTAAGCCAGTCCCTAGCGCACGCCGAGCAAATGATCGACGAGGGTGTCGATATTATTGATGTCGGAGGCGAGTCCACGCGTCCGGGGGCGAAAGCGGTGACTTCCGAGGAAGAGTTCGCCCGCGTTTTGCCCGTGGTGACGGCGCTTTCAAAAATGGGCGTCCTCATTTCGGTTGATACCTCCAATCCGGCATTGATGTCCGCCGTCGTGAGCGAAGGTGCTCATTTGCTAAACGACGTGCGCTCCTTTCGCCGCGAGGGTGCGCTTGAGGCAGCGGCGGCAAGCGATGCTGCATTGTGTGTGATGCATATGCAAGGCGAGCCGGGCACCATGCAAAATGACCCTCACTATGATGACGTTGGCCAGGAGGTGCTCGATGACTTACTTAGCTCCAAAGCTCGATTACTGCAAGCGGGTGTCGATCGCAATGCGATTTTGCTCGACCCGGGCTTCGGCTTTGGTAAGAACACCGAGCACAATATTTCACTGTTCAAGTCTTTGTCAGCAATCTGTCAGCATGCGCCGGTTCTAATTGGCGTTTCGAGAAAGCGATTGATCGGCGATTTGACGGGGGTTGCAGTAGATCAGCGAGATCCGGCGAGCGCGTGGGTGGCGGCATTGTCCGTCGATCAAGGTGCTCGCGTTGTTCGCACGCATAATGTAGGCCTGACGCGTCAAGTGCTGCAGGTTATGGAGAGACTGAGATGAGTAATCGACAATATTTTGGAACGGATGGTGTTCGTGGTGAGGTGGGTACACACCCGATGACACCTGATTTCGCATTGAAATTGGGGTGGGCCGCTGGGACTGTATTATTACGCGACGGTGGCCGAGAGGTATTGCTCGGTAAAGATACCCGTTTATCAGGCTATATGTTTGAAGCTGCGCTCGAGGCGGGTTTTGCTGCAGCGGGTGCAACAGTTCGTTTTTTGGGACCAATTCCCACCCCTGCGGTGGCCTATCTCACACGCACTTTTCGCGCTGCAGCGGGTGTCGTGATCTCGGCCTCGCATAATCCTTATACCGATAACGGTTTTAAGTTTTTTACACCCGAGGGTTTCAAGCTAACGGATCAACAAGAGGCCGAAATTGAGGCGCTACTGGATGAACCGTTAAAGATCACCAACACCAATGCAATCGGACGTGCCAGTCGAGTCGATGATGCATTGGGTCGCTATATTGAGTACATCAAAGCTTCAGTGCCGATGGAAGTGCGGTTCAGTGGGATGAAAATTGCATTGGATTGTGCCAATGGCGCAGGTTACAAATTGGCACCGCAAGCACTTAAAGAGCTCGGCGCTGATGTGGTTACGCTCGGCGTTGAGCCTAACGGTCTAAACATTAATGAAGGCGTTGGTGCCACCTCACTCGATGCGCTTCAGGCGCTTGTGGTTCAAGAGGGCTGTGATCTTGGTATTGCGCTGGATGGCGATGCTGATCGCGTTATGTTGGTAGATCATCGTGGCAATGTTGTCGATGGCGACGGCGTTCTGTACTTGCTTGCATCGAATCGAGTTAAACGCGGGCTGCCGCTAAAAGGCGTGGTCGGCACATTGATGACCAATTTGGGGTTGCAAGCCGCGTTGCGGGATCAATTTGGGTTGCCAATGCTCAGAGCAGATGTCGGCGACCGCTACGTGATCGAGCAAATGCGCAAGCACGAATGGGAGCTCGGTGGTGAGTCATCGGGTCATATTATTTTATCGGATCGTTCCACGACGGGTGATGGTCTGCTGGCTGCGGTGCAGGTATTGGTGACGCTTTGCCGAGAGGAAAAAACTTTGGCAGAGGCCATGGAAAATTACCGCGCATTTCCCCAAATCCTCAAAAATGTTGTGGTCAAAGACAAATCAGTCATCATGTCCGATGAGCATTTGTTGGCCTTTGTCGATCAAGCCAAGGCCTATCTTGGTAATTCTGGACGTGTATTACTCCGCCCAAGTGGAACCGAGCCCAAAATCCGAGTGATGGTTGAAGCGGATCGGCAAGAACTGGCGGTTGAGTGGTGTGACAAGATTATCGATGAAGTTAAATCGCGTGTTTGAATGTTTGGATCCAAAGCGCTATATTAGCGGGTTTGGGATCGGGAGCGTCCGATGAACGCGCCATGGATTGTTGGCAATTGGAAGCTTCATGGTGATCGTCCGAAGCTTTTGCAGTTTTCGCAAGTCTTTGCAGATCGAAAACAGTCGATTGCACTGAGCGTGCCCGCAACATTGCTCGGTACAGAATATGCGATTGCATTGGGTGCACAGGATGTGAGTGCGCATAAGCACGGTGCATACACTGGCGAAATTTCGGCTGAGATGTATTTAGAGACTGGCGCGAAATTTTCGCTTATTGGGCACTCTGAACGTCGGCAATATCACGGCGAGACGGATGCTTCTGTCAATGCAAAAGTTTTGCGTTGTTTGAGTGTGAATCTTCTGCCGGTTATTTGCGTTGGTGAAACCGAGTCAGAATTTGACGCTGGCCGAAGCGCTGAAGTTGTGCGTGCGCAATTGCTCGCTGCGCTCGATGGTGTGGCGTCTGATGCTGAGTTTGTGGTTGCTTACGAGCCTGTTTGGGCAATTGGCACTGGCAAGTCTGCGACTGCAGAGATTGCGCAAGCGGTGCATGCAGGCATCCGGGCCACTTTGGCATCGATTTGCGATGAGTTCGCATCGAAAAAGATTTTATATGGCGGCAGTGTTAAGCCTGAGAACGCCAAAGAATTATTGGCCCAGCCAGACATCAACGGTGCGTTGGTCGGCGGGGCGTCGTTAGAAATTGATAGTTTTGCCGGTATCGTTGCGGCAGCTGAGGAAAATTAAATGGAAACCATTGTTGTCGTTGTTCATGTGCTTTTATCTGTTGCCTTGATTGGCCTCGTGCTAATCCAACAGGGTAAAGGTGCCGATGCAGGTGCATCGTTTGGCGGGGGCGCCTCAGCGACGGTCTTTGGTTCGCGCGGATCTGCAGGCTTCTTGACCCGCACCACCACACTTATCGTTATCGCATTTTTCGCGACCAGTATTGCTCTATTTATTTTTGCTGCCAATCGCGACACAGTGCCGAGTTCAGTGACTGACACTGTTGTGCCAGCTGTTGAAGAAAATACGGCGTCAGATATTCCCACAAACGATTAAACCAGTTATACTTCTCGTTCTTGCCGTCGTGGTGGAATTGGTAGACACGCTATCTTGAGGGGGTAGTGACCTAACGGTCGTGAGAGTTCGAGTCTCTCCGACGGCACCAAAGAACATA
>JABXHR010000068.1 GCA_013373515.1 Gammaproteobacteria bacterium
GAGAACGCACCTTTGCGATACCAATTTACAAAGTACTGCCCAATCAGCTCGGCTGAGAAATCTCCCGCATCAAGATACGCCTGCATCAGCGCTAACGCCATCGAGGTGTCATCGGTCCAACCACCGGGAGCTAGACCGAAGGGGCCGCCACCTAGCATTTCCGTGTGCCAGGTTGCTCGGTCAGGAGATTGGTTGCGCGAAAACTCCAAAGTAGTGCCGAGCGCGTCGCCAACCGCAAGGCCTACGATGGCTCCAAGTGCTTGATCTTCTGTCATTCCCAATAAACTCCCAGCCGTGTGCGCTATCTGCAGATCTCTTCGAGTAACATCAATTCACTGACCCAGCTTTCCAGATCAACCATGCTCTCAAATCGATCCGGATGGTGTTGTATCAGTGAGGCCAACCAGCCATTCACACAGACTTGAAGGGCGCCTTGATCATCATCCAGCCAACGCTCAGTGTCGACCTCAACACCGATCATCGTAGGTTCGAAAGTTGCCAGGTCTACAGAGAACAGTCGACGACCGGCACAGCTCGCGGCTGAGTTCGCAATATCATCGTAGGGACGCCAGCCGCCTAGCAAGTGGGATACCATCTCATCGTTTTTCTCGATCTGCCCTTCGATACGCTTAAACCGCCAGTTAGCATCGTCAAATGGGTTAAGCAGCCGAAATGGAGTTGCAGCCGTCGAATAAATTAGGGCATCGCGCTCAATCCGTTCGATGATCGGGTACCCGTCGTTACACCGATCACCGGTCCCTCTAAACCACACAAGGAACATGTCACCGTTTGCTTCTTCAACCAAGAGTGCGAGCTTTCCAAAATGACCGGTACCTCCGCCGTTGTAGGTCACTGTCACAAACAAGCCGCGCGAATCGTCATCCAGACGAATCTGCTTGTAGACCTCGTAACTCATAAAACCGGCAAATCCACCATCGTCCATCCGAGGAAAGTCTGCTGTATAGCGCACATGCGTTCGCCCCTCATCCTCCCATTCGTTGCGCTCAACAGGTGACTGCGTTAGGTCAGGCGTGCAGTTGATCGGCTTATCCATATCAAAGTCATCAGGCTGAAAATACATGACCTCTAAACACAAGGGGTGGATTACAAGCTCGGTAGCATCCGAAATTACAGCCGGCGACGCTTCTGGAGCAGCATTCTGCGATTCGGAGTGTGCCGACATTTTTGGCAAGGGTTTGGAGGCGTCAGCCCAACCGTCTAAACCGACAAGCACAAGCACAGACGCAAGGGATAAGCTCATCAGTGGCACCCCAAAGACGCGTTTACGCAGTGAGGGCTCTGCAACGTGCGATTGGGTTATCCATGCGGTAACGATAATCAGCAGTGACGCCACACCCCACGCACCCAGAGGGCCTGCATACGCGAACATCGGGTTAATAGGTACTGACACTGACCCCATCTCCTGATAGTTCGTGTACACATGATTCGCCGCTAGTAGAGAGCCCAGCACGAGGATAGTGGGTAAATTGGCCCGCAAACTGACCCGAGTGAAAATGACGAAGAACGTCAGTAGGAGGGCAATGAATAAAACCAGAAAGGTCGCCACCGATTCAGCCGCCAAGAAGATGTGCAGATCGGCAAAGTTCTGTATCTGAAGCGGATAGATTGTGTGGAAGCTTGTGCGCAGTCCGAATATGCCCAAAAAGCTCAGTACTATCCAGGTCAGTATCGCGAATCTGGAGTGGCGCTCTTTAGGAGTCTCACTCGTTGCTGATGCTGTCTGCAACCGATTCCCAGTTGCAGTATGTACCTTGACCGTTGTCCCTCTCTGCGTCAGAACGCGATCAACTGCACGGATAAACTCGGGATCCTCCTCTGAGTCGCGTAGCTGAATTAGGTCATCGTCAGTCAGCGTTTCTAGGCGTTTAGTCAGAGCGCTATCGACCTCAGGCGTCTGCACTTCATCGGCGCTACTTTGCGTACCGTCAGCCGTGTAAGTGGTCTGGCCATAGAAACTGGTAATATCGAACCAGTAAACGGTTGAAAAGCGAACCCGCAGTGCCTCACGTTTCTTTTGGTGACGCTGAGCGCCTTCGGGATCATCTGCAAAACCGCTATTGGCATCCCACTCGGCCTTGAGAGCATCCCAGCTACTGTCGTGAAAAGCCGTAACATCATATTCGAGCACATCATAGGTTCGTCCCTCGTGCTCAACCAAACTCTGTAGGTTTAGCTTCCACTCAATCCCGGAATACGAATCGCCCTCTACTCGCTGAATAATGAGCTCCTCATAAAGGCGCTTCTCAACTAACAAATACTCAATCGCCACACCGTTGAAGGGCAGGGTGGAGTCAACGACTGGATCGTATTTGTCGATTACTATGGCTGAGTCTCTGTCATAGCCCCAACCGCCTGATAGCGGTAACTCACCTAGTTTTGGAAAATGTTCGTTGAGTGTTTCTCGCGGCCCCGTCGACAAACGAAGTCGTGGAGAGGCGATCTCTACTGACATAAACTTCCCTCACCATAAAAAAGTAAAACCGGCATTGTTGGGTTCAATCCACCCTGACCCACCGTTCGATAGGCAATGTTGAACTTTTATCTCATCAATCGGAGAGACGAATCAGGGGCTACCCTGATCATATCTCGCCCGAGCAAGCCCGTTGCCAATGGGTGTTTCTTAGCATTCCCGCCCATATACTTCTCACCGACCTGATTCAAAATGTGCAAACAATTTTCTGAACAAACTCGATAACGACGATGGCCCCAAGTGCTTGATCTTTAGTCCTTCCCAACAAATGCCTAGACTTATGCTCTATTCACTTTAGGGGTCTACTC
>JABXHR010000109.1 GCA_013373515.1 Gammaproteobacteria bacterium
AAGTGATGCAAATGATGACCCAAAATTTATCAGACGAAGATCTGGCTGCGCTGGCAGCGTATTTCAAAACGTTATCCTCAGGAGGAAACCAATGACACTAAATAGACGACAATTCTTAGGCGCCACCGTAGCGGTGGCCGCCTCACTCTCAGCGCCTGCATTGCTAGGTGCATCTAGGCCCAAGGTCGTTGTGATCGGAGGTGGTGCTGGTGGCGCCACGGCGGCGCGCTATATTGCCAAAGACAGCAAAGGCGCCATTGATGTCACGCTCATCGAACCCACCCGCAGTTATTACACTTGCTTCTTCTCAAACCTATACCTTGGCGGATTTAGAACCATCAACTCCATTGGCCATTCATACGGCAAACTCGCTTCAGACTATGGCATCAACGTTGTGCACGACTACGCCATCGGTGTCGACCGTGACACCAAGACGGTCTCCCTCGCCAATGGTGCAAAAATGCAATACGACAAGCTCATTCTGTCTCCAGGCATTGATTTCGTCGACGGCGCGGTACCTGGCTGGTCAGTCGAACAACAAAATAAAATGCCCCATGCCTATAAAGCAGGCTCACAGACCGAGCTTCTAAAGTCGCAAATCATGGGTATGCGCGAAGGCGGCACGTTTGCACTCATCGCCCCGCCAAACCCTTATCGCTGCCCACCTGGGCCATATGAGCGAATTTCGATGGTCGCGCACCAACTCAAGCAGTCCAATCCCACCGCAAAAATTCTAGTGGTCGATCCAAAGCCAAAATTCTCCAAGCAAGGGCTATTTGAGGAAGCATGGACAAAATACTACGGCGATATGATCACTCGAATTGGCCCCGATTTCGGTGGCGATAAAGTCTCAGTCAACCCCGATACAATGGAAGTTGATATCGATGGTCAAGTCGAAAAAGTCGACGTCTGCAACGTGATTCCGGCCATGCAAGCGGGCAAAATCGCAGCAGCGGCGGGTGTTACCAACGACGCGGGCTGGGCACCGGTCAACGCAGACGACATGAGCAGCAAAGCAGATCCAGACGTGTATGTGTTGGGCGATGCCTCTCATCAAGGCGACATGCCCAAGTCCGGTTTCTCAGCCAATAGCCAAGCCAAGGTATGCGCCAATGCCGTTCGCCACGCGCTAACGGGCTCTAAGCGTTTCCCTGCGAAGTTCTCCAATACCTGCTGGTCACTGGTGGCCACCGATGACGGCATCAAAGTGGGTGCAAGTTACGAGGCAACAGCCGAGAAAATCGCCCAAATCAGCGGCTTCGTCTCGCAAACCGGAGAAGACGCGGCCTTGCGCAAGAAGACCTATGAAGAAAGTATCGGTTGGTACGACGGTATTACTTCAGATATGTTCGGCTAACCATTACTCGAGGAGGCGCTCTGCCTCCTCTCCACACCCGTTTTGGCAAAAGTGCTAATCCCGCCAAGACCCATAAAGGTCGATCTACTGCATTTAATTTCCAAAGAAATTGTGAGACAGTTAACGTTCGGCTTTTATCTGGCATCTATGCCACGTCGAAACCTACATCAAAATCACAACATAAATCAGAAGGAAATGATGATGTACTTACGCAGACTATGCGCGACAGCCATTGTGCTGACTACCCCATTTGCAAGCGCCTCTACGCTCAACGCCCTAGACAGCGACCCCATTATTGCGATCCATGGCAACCAAGCCGGTCCGACAAGTGAATTAGGGGAAGCACTTGGCCAACTCGACTGGGCAGGTCTGCGTCGCACTGCGGCAACACTGTTGCGCGAAACCACCCGCGACGTGCCCGATGAGGTGATCGACTACCTAGAATCTGGAACATTTTCCACCGATGAATTGCCACCCGCATGTGAACCCGCCATCACGGCGTTGCTATCGACGACCGACTATGCGCTCGGAGTCTACGGCCCAGAGAACAGTTTCTTTCCTGGCTTCAAACTGCAAATCAAGCCCGAAACCATGCCCGCAAAGCCTGCACTCGACACAGCGCTTCGCGAGTGCTTTATGCTGGAATCAGTGACCGCTGATACCTTTGTATTCAACCAAGGCCCGATGCCAATTTACATTCATCGCGATGACAGTGTCATTCAAATCGACTCCCAATCAACTTGGGACAAAGTCGGCACAGGTGGATTCGCAACCCAAATCGGCCAAAAATTCCCGGATCGCCCCGCGACGCAACACAACTTTGTACTCAACATCGATTTTGAAGCCATCACCCAGCTGGCGCAGCCCTTTGTGATGATGTCTGGTGAACTCGATCCAGCTGTGGTCGGATTAATGTCCGAGACACTCTCAACACTCGGCGAACTGAGCGTCTCTGCCTACTACGACGGCGAGGCTTTGAGCTACGAAACGCTCAACACACCGGCCGCCGGCTACTCCACAGAGCTATACGATCTGATGCTATGCAAATCATGTAAGGCGCCGAAACCGCTCAATATTCGCAGTGAAAACATGCTGTCGTCTTACTACAACAACATGCCAGAACTCGCCGATTGGCTGGTCAAGCGTCTCGGAAAAGCCTTCCCAGACAACCCTGAGTTCATGGCGGTCGCGCCATTTGTCGACACACTATTCGGCTGGATGGGCGATGACATGCACCTTGCGATGCAAGACAGCAGCTACACCATTCCCAATTTACTCAAAAGCAACATGGTGTTTGTGTTTGATACCACCGGCCCCGAGCAGCGAGACGCGGCGCTATCAATGGTCAAAGACTTTGCAGCACCGGCAATTGAGTCTCTCAATCAATTTGGCATGGACGACCTAAGCGATTTTGCGATGCTTCACACCGACAGTCATCGTTATCGTGGCATCGAAATCAATCGTGTTCGTATGGGGCCAACACTCGATCTAACGACGGCCTTGGTCAATGAACAAGCCATTCTTAGCATGAACCCCATGAGCATTCGTAGCCTCATTGACGATATGCTCGACGACACAACGCCCCCGACCCGCTATGCCGATCTAATCACCGAAGCCAAGGAAAATAACGGTTCTGCCGTAGCTTGGGGCAACATCGCCCCCCAAATGCGCGACATTGCCGCGCTGCTCGACATCACCAACCAATTTCTCTCATCTGTCGCTGCCGCTGAATTTGCCGACTATCGGCCATCTTCAGCACTGTCAACTGAGCGAAATTTCCGCTGGGACGGCGGGATCAACCCTACGGCAACCGTCTCTCCACGTGGTGCCGTCAATCAAACCATCGCGGCGCCAACCGCATCAGACACAATGCATGACTTTGATTTCATTGCACAAACGGATGGTGTACTGGATTTAAGTGTCTACTCAAACGACATCTATCTCAACACAATGGTTCACGAAACCGATGCCGAAAACAAAGTCACAGGCTCATTTGTCAACATCGAAAGCGCCACCGAGCAAACCATCTTCACGATTCCTGTGAAAGCCGGCCGGCTATACCTTGTTGACATTAGCTCCGACTCTACCAGCCCCGGAGAATACACCTATGAGGTTGCACTCACCGCTGGCAGCGAAACCTCAGAGCCAGTCAGTTTTGGCCCCGCTCAAGTCCTTAAAGACAGTACCTATCAGGGCGGACTGAACCTCGACAGCCCCGCGACCAGCGTTTTCGAAATCAGCGACAACTCGCAATCGACGCAGGTGACTTTGGCTGATCTAGCCCCTAACACCCGCTATACTGTCTCGGCGGCTTCCAGCGATGACCTGGACCTATCTTTGGTGAACACAGACACCGGTATGGTTGTCCACTATAACGATGACCGCAGTGACGACAACCTCAACCCTGCAATTACCTTTACCACCGAGGCCAACGCAGAGAATTTGGTTGCCGTGGTAAAAGCCGTGGAGAATCCATCGCGAGAAGTCATCGTCGATCTGACCTTACAACCCGCGGTCGGTGCGATTGAGCCCGAGCCTGCAAAGATCGATTTCACCACGCTGCTCGAAGCGGGTGATGTTTTGGTCGATTCGGTGGATATGATGGCGGACTATATGGGCGAGTCTTACTCGGCTTACTTCGTCGAAGAGAATGCAGTGCGCAGCAAAGGACGTTTCGAAGTTCGTTAGCGAACGCTGAAATTGCTCGCCAAACCGGCGAGCAAGCATCCTGTCACAGACACTGACACACCTGAATCGAATACTCCAAGTAAAACTTCTGTTTACCCAGCGCCATCGCCTTTTGGTGCTCAGGGTGCGAGCCCCAAGCGCGCGTGGAGGCCAAATCCTCGAATTCTACAATCGTCACCCGCTCCGTATCGGCGGCTTCGAATGATTTGTGGCTGATATAACCCGGCATCGTCTTGGCAAGCTCGCTCATACGCCCCGCCCAGTCATAATATTGCTCAATGTTGTCTGGATTGAGCCGATTGCGAAAAACCGTGATAATCATGATGAGTGCCCCAAATAACGCGCTGACACTTAAGTTAGCACGCTTGGAACCACAATACACATTATCCTATTCAGCGAGCCCTTCAATCAGCCGATCAAAAATCTCAGCCGTTGGCGTAGACCTATAATCACTTCCCAAGACCAACTGAGCCAAGCGGTCATCCAGCGCAATGTCGTTTTGCCACAGATAGCGCATTTTGTAGACTTCAGCGAGCTTAGGCACCACGAATCCAATGATCCTGAGTGGCCACCACGCAAAGCCTGTTATTCGTAATGCCCACTGCTTTTTTTCAGCCAGCTGCGCCCAATCATGCGCACTGAGCTGCAAACCAGACACTTGAAATACGCACCATTTTTCGCTCTGCATTTTCGCCAGCATCAAACTATTGTGTGCAAAGTCAGGAAGATAGCTCCAAAGGTGGCGGTGCTCGCTCGGCCCTGGGTTTTGATAGCGAATCCGATTGCCTTGCACCGAGAGTATCGCTTGGCTCCATAACTGAGTACCCGCTTTGGCAAAAAAATCGCCTCCTCGACAAATGCACACCCTTGCTCCCGATTCAGACGCCAGCCTCAATCGAGCTTCCATTTCCACGCGAACACAGCCTTTTTCTGTGATCGGTTGCTGTGGTGAGTGTTCGTTGATTACGCCTATCTCAGGTGCGAAGTTGTAGACATTGCCCGGAAATAAAATTTGTTTTTGATGGCGCTCACAAGGGACAAGCACACACTCCAGCATGTCCAGCGCATCAAGTGTCCAACGGTGATACTGCGGATTGGCTGCATAAACCACTAGATCAGCGCGACTGATCTCTGCCTCCAGCGCACTGAAACGTCTAAGATCAGCACAAATATGGCGATAGTTGCCATGTTCGATACTCGCATCAGCGCGCGAGATGCCCACCACCTTGTCGCCCATGGCCAATGCGGCCTGTGCCGCATACCAACCAAAATTACCCGACACGCCAACGATTAAGACTGTGTACATTTTGTTTTCTCCAATTGCGTTGGAAGGAGCATAATCAAACAAATACACATATCGAATTACCAAATTCAACAGATGGATATACACTTGTGAATAACAATTGGACATTATGGCAGTATTTTTTAACCGTTGCCGAGCGTGGAAGCCTGAATAAAGCAGCGCAGTCTTTGGGCATTTCTCAGCCCACATTGAGCCGACAAATTCACTCGCTTGAGGTTGCAGTTGGCGATAGCCTATTCGACCGAAGTACTCAGGGAATCAAGCTCACAGCCCTCGGTGAGAAGCTCATTCCAAATGTACTTGCCATGTCGCAGCAAGCCGCACAGATCGCTCGCCTGTGCAACGGCGAATCCGAGCAAATCCAAGGTAATCTTCGTCTATCGGTCAATGAAATATTCGCGACCGACTACCTTGCCAATCTTCTCAAGCCCTACCTTGAAACTTATCCAAAGGTAAACCTGCAAATTCATGTCAGCAACGCGGCCGCCAATCTGGACAAACGCGATGCCGACCTCGCGATACGCATGTTCAGCCCAACACAACAAGATGTCATTGCCAAACGAGTCGGTACGGTCAGTGGCGGCTTCTTTGCCAGCCAAGATTACCTAGAGCGCCACGGGACACCTGCTGACCCCATGCAATTGTTCGAGCATCGAGTGGCTGGTATGGATCGAAGCCCAGAGTTTGTGGATGCCGCTAAAAAGATGGGTTTTAACGTTAAAAACGAAGACTTTGTCGTTCGCACAGATTTCTATCCGTTGCATCTTGCGATGGCACAGCGAGGCGCTGCAATCGCCGTGATTCATGGCAAAATCGCAAAGCGTCTGGGGCTTGTGCAAGTGCTGCCGTTTTTACAGATACCAGAGCTACCCGTCTACCTGGTGTGTCATCGTGATGTGCAGCACAATCGACGAATTCGCAGCATGATGGACTTTTTATCGGCTGAACTGCCCAAGGCGCTCTAACAAAAACCTTGGCTAACAATTCAAAATCACATTGACCAAAACGCATCATCATTGGCAAGGTAATCTCGACGAATCAATCAAAGCAGGATGCTTAACATGCAAGACCAAAACACCGTATACCTACGCTCGGATGATCAAGTTTCGTCGGTGCAAAATGTTCTGGCAGGCCAGCACGACAAAGCCCTGAAATACATCAGCGAATACGCGGCACTCAGCGCCTTGATTTACGGCACCCAATGTTCGCCCGAAATCTCCCAGTGTGCCTCGAGCTGGACAGCGCTCGATTTGCCGGTATTGTGCCCCTGCGAAGGCGATCAAAAAGGCCTTGGACGCTCGGCCTTCTACAAAGTTGATGATGGGCGAGTATTTGTGGCGCTGGTGTTTCGGGGCACCACCCACCGATTTGAAGACTGGTTTGCCAATTTCGATTGGCTGACTCGCTGGATACCGTTTACACGCTCGCATTATGATCACGTTATCGACAACATTGAGCCCAGCGTTCAAGCCATTACGCAATACCTGCTCGCGCATCAAATCGCCGAAAATCCAGCCCAAATTTGCTTCAGCGCCATGGGACATTCATTGGGCGGTGGACTAGCCCAACAAGCCGGTTATGCCAGCCCGCATATCGAAACCGTGTTTGCCTTTTCGCCATCGCCAGTCACGGGCGCTCGGCGCATCGAGGCCACTCGGCGCAGCAAAAATAGCGCAGGGCTCAAAATCTACATCATCTGGGAACAAGGCGAAGTGTTGTCCAAGCTACGCTTTCTGGCGGGCGTTTTGATGCAGCTCTACCGCGTATTTAGCTTCAAGCCCAACCAAAACCCTCGCGTTGTGCAAGTGCGCTTTAATTTTGTTCAAGACCAAGGCGCAGTGGCTCAGCACAGTATGCAACAGCTGGCACACCATATGAGCACCCGACAATCGCAGCATCGATCTGACTCGCAACTGGGCTAAGAGCGGTATCACTATTTAATACCAAGCAATACAATAAACGCCACATTTAGCAAAAACCTTCGATCCAGGTCTTACATCACAGATGATCGCTCCGTCCAAATTCGGAGTACACATCATGACCACGCTCTTTACCCGTTTAAAGCAAACCCTGTGCATGCTGACCACAGGTGTTGCGCTGGCGCTTGGCAGTGCCGAGGCCGCCGGATTGCTCAAGCCCATCAACGCCGCCAATGAACTCGAGATCAAAACCCACGAGGTGACTGTCACCATTGAAGACGGCTATGCCATCACCCAAGTCGATCAAAGCTTTTACAACGCTGGCAGCGTTCCGCTCGAAGCGATCTACAGCTTCCCGGTGCCCCAAAATGGCACGGTCGCCGAATTTTCGATATGGATCGATGAAAACCGCGTTGTGGGCGAGGTGGTCGAAAAACAAAAAGCACGCGAGATCTACGAGACCGAACGCGACCAAGGCAATCAGGCTGGACTGACCGAGAAAGTAGAATTTTATCGCTTCGAGACTGCCGTCAGCCCCGTACTGCCGCAGCAAGACACCAAAATTCGTCTGGTGTACCTGCAACCGGCAGACGTGGAAGGTGGCATTGGCCGCTACGTCTACCCACTGGAAGATGGGGGCACCGATGAGGCGAAAAACAGCTTCTGGCAGGTTGACGATACTGTAAATACAGACTTCAGCTTTAACTTGGCGCTACGCTCTGGTTTTCCGATAGACGCCGTGCGAAGCCCAGCCCATCCAAACGCCATTATTCATCAGCTTGATGCGCAAAATTGGCAGGTAGATATTGGCCAAACCGGCCAGTCAGTCAGTGCACAGCCCAATCCATCCCAAGATCGCAGCGCGGCGTTTGCAGATGCCGCCCCCGCGGCCTCAGCGCAAAGCTCAACACTGAATCAAGACATTGTGCTCTATTGGCGATTGGCCCCCAATCAGCCCGGCGCGATTAACGTGGTAGCCCATAAATCGCCCGGAGCGCGCCAAGGCACATTTATGCTGACCGTGACCCCCGGTATAGATCTAGCCCCCATCACCGAGGGACGGGACTGGGTATTTTTGCTGGATCGCTCAGGCTCGATGAGCGGCAAGTACGGCACGCTGCTAGATGCGACCAGCCAAGCATTAAGCCATTTGGGTCCTAAAGATCGCTTTCAAATCCTGCTATTTGATGAGCACATTCAGAGCGTTACCAATGGCTGGGAGACCGTCACCCAGGCTGGTATCTCAGCCACAGTCAACGCACTGAATCAAACCCAGCCCGAAGGTGGCACGAATTTGTATTTGGGCCTGCAATCGGCCATGGACGCACTCGATCGCGATCGTACCAGCGGTATCGTCTTGGTCACCGACGGTGTGGCCAATGTGGGCAAACGTGAACGCGCAGATTTTCTCGACTTAATGCAGCAACACGACGTGCGTCTATTTACCGCAATTATGGGCAATGGTGCCAATGAGCCCTTGCTCTCTGAAATGGCACAAGTGTCCAACGGGTTTTCACAGAGCATTTCTAACAGCGATGACATCATGGGTATTCTGTTGAGCGCATTAAACAAAGTGAATTACCAAGCGTTGCACAATGTCGAGCTACGCATCAATGGCATCAAAACCAGCGACCTCACCCCTGAGCAACCCACCACCCTGTATCGCGGCGAGCAAATGGTGATATTTGGGCATTACTATGGCAGCGATGACGCCGAAATTGTGCTCAACGCCAAAGTCTCTGGTCAAGCCCACAGCTTTCAAACCCGCTATCACTTTCCCGACACGGCGACGCGCAACCCCGAGATTGAGCGATTATGGGCATATGCCAAAATCCAAGGGCTACAAAACAAAGCCGATTACCTCGGCGTTGATCGGGCCGACTTCGAAGGTGCCATCGTGGACCTGGCCACGGAATATGGGCTAGTGACCGACTTTACCTCGATGGTGGTGATGCCTGAGGAACGTTTTGCGCAATACGGCATTGAGCAAAAGAACGCCGAGCGCAGACAACTTGAGGAAGCGGCCAGCGCACAACGAGCAGCCGCACCGGTAGCCAATCATCGCGTTGACCAATCACAGCCAGCGTTTCAACAGAGCCAGCCAATCTACCGCTCGAGCAGCAGCGGCGGTGCACTGGGTCTACCCGCCTTAATGGCGCTCATCGTCCTAATCGTCTATCGACGCCGAGTAGACTAAGTGTATGGCACAGTCGGCTGTCGTCCGGCTGTGCCACCCCTCGTCAATTCGCTGGCAATCTATCCACCACCAACTGTCTAAACCACGCCGCAGCCACAGGCAGAACACGGTCATTAAAGTCATACTCTGGGTGATGCAGCGCCGCGCCATCCCCCGCGCCAATAAACATATAGGCACCGGGGATCTTTTCTAAAAAGAACGAAAAATCTTCGGCGCCCATCTCGGCAGGCCGCTCGAGCACAGTTGCTCCAAGCCGTTTGGCCGCTTCGATCGCGTGCTTCGTTTGAGTGGGCGAATTGACCGTCACCGGATAGCTATCGAAAATTCTCACGCTCGACGCCACCCCAAATACCGGTGGCAGCGTATTGCCCAATTTTTCGATCTCCGAACAAATGCGTTGGCGCGCGCCTGCGCTGAGCGTGCGAATGGTGCCGTTAATGTAAACCGACTGCGGCACAATGTTTTCAGCAGAGCCCGTGTGGATTTGGGTAATCGAGATTACCGCAGGATCCTGAGCCGCAACCATCCGCGTTTTGATCGCATAGATCGAATCGATCAGACGCAGCGCCACTGGAATTGGGTCAATGGTCTCCTCGGGAAACGCCGCATGCCCGCCCCGCCCCTCTAGCATAATTTCTAAGGTGTCGGTCGAGGCCATGATCGGCCCTTCGCAGGTCGCAAATACGCCCTCCTCCAATCCCGGCAAATTATGAAAGGCGTAGATTTCATCGAGTGGAAACTGCGCTAAAAAACCATCCTGCAGCATCAAGTTTGCACCGCCACCCACTTCCTCCGCCGGCTGAAAAATCAACACCACCTCACCGTCGAACGGCGCATCCACCAACAGCTTCGCCGCCGCAAGCAGCGACGCGGTATGGCCATCATGGCCACAGGCATGCATCGCACCATCCACCTCTGAGGCGTACGCCACGCCCGAGGCTTCGCGAATTGGCAAGGCATCCATGTCGGCGCGCAGTCCAATTGCTCGCGCTGATGTGCCTTTTTTGAGCCGTGCCACCACCGCGCTCTCCGCCATGCCATAGTGAATGTCGTCAATGCCCATCTCGCGCAGAACCGCCATCACCCGCTCTGCAGTGCGAAAGGTTTGGGTGCCGAGCTCTGGCTGGCGATGTAACTCACGTCGAAGCGCAACAAAAGGCTCAATATCAACAGAGGTCGGTGCATTCATAGTCGGTGCTTATCGATGGACAGAACGCTATGTTGCCATGAAACCCGCAGCCAAGCTGTGCTACAAACACGGAGTAAACAAAAAAAATCCTCGGCATTGTGTTAATCTTGCCAACCGGCCTTTCCGGCCGTGCTGAATAATCCTGAGAGTGTCATGTCATTTTCCCAGCTAGGACTCATCCCGTCATTGGTTGAATCCGTTGCCGCTGAAGGCTATCAAACGCCATCACCCATTCAAGCCAAAGCCATCCCCGCCGTACTGGCAGGCAAAGATGTGCTCGCTGCCGCGCAGACCGGCACCGGCAAAACCGCCGGTTTTTCGCTGCCCATCTTGCAAAAGCTCAATGAAGGCCAAGCCGCCAAGCCAAAGCAAGTGCGCGCCCTGGTGCTCACACCCACCCGCGAGCTTGCCGCCCAAGTCGGTGCCAGCATCGCGCGTTACGGCGCTGGCCTTAAACTGCGCGAGGCCATTGTCTTCGGCGGCGTTAGCATCAACCCACAGATTTCAAAGCTCGCGCGTGGCGTCGATGTCTTGGTGGCCACACCTGGCCGCTTGATCGATCTATACAATCAAAACGCGGTGCGCTTTGATTCGCTAGAAGTATTGGTGCTCGACGAAGCAGATCGCATGCTGGATATGGGCTTTATCCATGACATTCGCCGTATCCTCAAGCTACTGCCTGCCAAGCGTCAAAATCTGATGTTCTCGGCCACCTTCTCCAAGGATATCCGCGAGCTTGCAAAAACCATCGTCAACGACCCCGTCGAAGTCTCTGTTGCCGCCGAAAACACCACCGCCGAGCGCGTCAAACAACGCATCATCACGGTGGATAAAAAGAAAAAGCCTGACCTATTAGTACACCTACTCAAAGAAAACGCTTGGCACCAAGTGCTGGCCTTTAGCCGCACCAAACACGGCGCCAACCGGCTGGCCACACGCCTTAGCAGCGAGAGCATTCCCGCAGTTGCGATTCATGGCAACAAAAGCCAAAACGCACGCACCAAAGCGCTAGATGACTTCAAAAAGGGCAAAGTGCGGGTAATGGTCGCCACCGATATCGCCGCGCGCGGTTTGGATATCAGCAAACTGCCCTATGTCATCAACGTTGATCTACCCAATGTGCCCGAAGATTACGTCCATCGCATCGGACGCACAGGGCGTGCAGGTGAAAGTGGCGAAGCCATTTCCCTAGTAGCCGCCGATGAGGCAAAGCAGCTGCAAGATATTGAGCGCCTAATTGGTCAGAAGCTCACGCGAGAAGTGGAAGATGGGTTTGAGCCTGGCCACGATGTGCCGCAAACCCCTGCGCAAATTCGTACCCCGAAACCTTCCTCGCAAAGACGGCGCAATCGTGGTGGACGAAGTAACGTCGCCAAAGACGGTCAGGGCAAAACAACAGAACGCAGTGGTCGCAGCAGCTCGCGTGGAGACAACGCCTCTGGCAAACCCGGCCGCAATCGCAGCCGTAGCAGTACTGCCAACAACCCAAATCGTAAACCCGGCAACGCAAACAGCAATCGCAAACCCAGTGACAATCGCTCGGGTCAGCGCAGCGAGCCCAACGGCAACCGCTAACGCGGCTTATACTGCGTCGGACAATGGCTGCGCCCCACTTCCGGGGAGCGCAGCTTTAGATGCTTTGTCCGACGGCCCGAGACACGTTTGCGCCACATTCGAAAGCTGCTGGGCTTCATCCAGCGGCGCATCAATTGAATGGTTTGAGCCTCGTTAATACCGTAGAGCCGTTCAATCGCTTCAAACGGCGTTCGATCTTCCCACGCCATTTCAATAATGCGAGACTGCTGCACCTCATCAAACATCACGCCCCCTAAGCCGACATGACAAAAATGGCAATCACCGAGCCGATGCCCACCGACCAAGCCAGTGAGCGCAGTAATGGCATGTTGGCGATATAAGCCGCGCCATGTGCAATGCGAGCGACCACAAAACACACCGCCAGCGCGTCTAGCGTGCTGGCGGCAATATTGCCCACCATCTGCGCAATGACCACCGCCGCTGCGAAAAACGGAAATGCCTCAAAGGCGTTGATTTGCGCATAATTGGCACGCTGGCCACGTCCCTCAAGCGACGCCAAAAACTCACGTGGGTTGGCGTTGGAGTAACCCGGCTTCGAGCGCTTGGCATACACCGTCCACACATAGGGCAGCAACCCCGCTACCAACACACACCATAAAGCCAAAGTCATTGATAATCTCCGTCGAACAAACTGTTAAATAACGCCGCAGGCCCCGTTGGCAAAGCGGCGTACCGAGCCGTCACAGTTTAAGCTGATTCACCAGCCCTACAAGTTGAGCCTTTAACGCTGCATCTGTCAGCTCGCCGCGCTCGGCATCAAACACCTCATAAAATTTTGGCACGGATAAACTGCCTTTTAAATCTGCCGCAAAGAATTGTGCCGAGCCATCTGCCGCCGCCAGCACACTCGCGCCACCTCGAGCCCCAGGCGATGTTGCAAGATGCAAAACAGGCTTGTGCGCAAAAATCTCACGCGTAATCCGGCTAGCCCAATCCAGCAGACTCTTATAAGCCGCCGCATAGCCACCATTGTGCTCGGCAAAGGACACCACAATCGCATCCGCCGCCGCAAGTTTCGCCAAAAAATCTTTGGCCGCTTGAGGCTGACCCAGCGCTGCCTCCACATCCACGCTAAACATCGGCAACTCAAAGTCATTGAGATCGAGCACCTCTACCGACGCCCCATCGACTAGATTCGCCGCATAACTGGCCAAGGCTTTATTGATTGATTGACGGCTGGTGCTCGCCCCAAATGCAACAACGTTCATATTTTTTCGCTCCGAATGCTTGCTTTTTCGTAAGGTCAATGGAGTTAACTGGCGTTCATTTCAGAACAATCAAGATTAAAAATTAATCGACTGCATCGCCCAAACCAATCCAGCAATTGCGTTTGAGCCATCGCACCTCTTCAACCGCATTCGTCGATCGGAGAGAACATCCCACAGCACCCAACGTGGGACTCGCACTCCGTGCGAGGAACGCTGAGACCAACAACACCGCAGCGGCAAAAATGCACGACATCACATGCCATCAACCCCTTTCGTCGTTCAGAGAACGACATCACACAGAGAGCCAAAGCGCCCAACGTGGGACTCGCACTCCGTGCGGGGAATACTGAGCCCAATGACACCGCATCTGCCGAACTACACACAATGCCCGACATCCATTACCATCAAACGATCCCTATCAAAACACCGCCACCATGACTGACTATTCAAATTTAATCGACGACGAAGTTTGGGCTTTTATCAACCAAACCAACGCCTGTTACCCAGAGGACACCGCCACGCGCAGCATTGAAGCGCAGCGGCAGATCTACAACGAGATGTGCCGTGTGTTTTACCGTGGCAGGCCTGAGGGCTTGGCGGTTCACGATCAACTCCTAGGCGAGTTACCCATTCGGATGTATGGCCAGATGACACCGACACGCGTGGTGTATTTCCACGGTGGCGGTTTTGTCGTCGGCGATTTGGAGAGCCACGATGATGTGTGCGCTGAGCTTGCCGTGGCGACGGGTTTACAGGTAATTGCGGTCGATTACCGTTTAAGCCCAGAACATCCGCATCCTGCTGCCTATGACGATGCACTTCAGGCCACAGTGTGGGCGCTACAAAACAGCGAAGTGATTTTGGCGGGCGATAGTGCCGGTGCAAACTTGGCGGCGGCGGTGTCTGGCACTTTGGTACACAAGGTGCGCGGTCAAGTGCTGATTTATCCCGGACTTGGTGGTGATCACACTCAAGGTAGCTATTTAACGCATGCGACTGCGCCGCTACTGACCCTTGATGACATTATTTTTTACATGGGTATTCGCGGGGGTGATGCCTCAGACCCAACTTTAAAGCCGCTGGCTGGGCGGTTTGATCATCTGCCCCCAACCTATGCCTTTGCAGCTGAGTGTGACCCCTTGTGTGATGATTGCGAGGCCTATGTATCGAAGATTTTGGCCGCAGGCGGTACAGCAAAAGCAGTGGTAAACAAGGGCTTGGTGCACGGGCATTTGCGCGCTCGTCATCTGAGCCAAAAAGCGGCAGCAAGCTTTGCAGAGGTGATTGCGGCAATTGTTGAGCTCGCGTCAGATTCTCCAAAGCGTTAAAACGACTTTAGAAAAACGGCGCGGCCTGCATGCTCGCTGGCACCGCCACCCCAAGCCTAGACAGCACGCTTGGCGCTAGCGCCAACTGATCCAAACAGCCATCCAGATCTGGGCCGTCGGCATCGCCAAAGTAATACATGGCAAATTCTTGTTGATCTTCACCCTTGCCACCATGGTGTCCTCGCAGGCTTTGGCCGTGATCTGCGGTGACGATCACCTCATA
>JABXHR010000279.1 GCA_013373515.1 Gammaproteobacteria bacterium
CAGTTGATTTGTTTAATGAGGGCAATAGTGTTATTTCCAACGTAACTTGATACTCCCCCTCACTGAATATCAGGGGGTTGCGAGGGTCTGACCAGAATAAATAGATACTCGTTTATCGTATAACATAAGACTTTGCGACTAATTTCCAGCTTAAAGAAATACTCTGTAACATCGACGAGATTTACGTCATTTTAGTGTATGATCTCTACAAAATCGACGATTTAAAGCAAGGTGTCAACAGGGCTCTGTTCGGTATTAAAGTGAAATTCGCAGAGGAAACTTCAGTCTCTAAGCTTGAGGCGTAATCGAGGTAGGCCGCCTGTAGATGCGCCTGCGATAGTGTGTGACCGGGGTTGCATTAACTGAAGTAATATACAGTCAATCTGACACTATTAGACACTTCGTTTATGCCCGGTCGCACAGCTGATCAACGGGCACTATAGCCGCGAAGCCAATCGTTAAGTGTGCTCCTGCTTCCATTCCACGGCGACCGACGGATAATCTTCGTTTAAGCGGTGACAAACTTTTGCGCTTCTTGTAGCGATGCATTGAAGTTCTTGGTTCAGATAGGGTTCGGATTAATACCAGTATAGTTAAATGGATTTATCAACAAGGGCGTCTCAAATGACTCGATTCCGATTCATATCAATCCTCCGCTTAGGTCTTGCCTTACCGCTGCTGTTTTCAGGTTTGACTGCGCTCGCGCTTGACCAATACGTTGTGACTCAAACAGTGCAGTTGTCTGATCGAGAACTGCTATCAGCGGGCGCGATTGTAGACGTGATCGGTATCAACGATGTCCCGACAACAATCACACCGAGTGGAAAATTGATCACCTTTCTAAATGAAGGAAATGTGGTGACTGCGGATGCAAGTGCCTTTGAGGAACTGCGTAACCTTTCGAACTTTGCCACAACAGGCTTCACGTTTGCAGCGGTAGGCAGCAGTGCCCGGTTATGCGCGACTTTGTATGCACTTGAGGGTGAGCACTTTTTACGGCCTAACATAGAATCACTTGATAGTTATGTGCGAGTGAGCGTAAACAATAAGCCGGTTAACGTCAGTTTTACGACGCCTAAAAGTGAGCTTGAGAACCAGCCAATTCCCTATACAACACTGCGCTCAAATGACTCTCAAGTCTGTATTAATGATTTGGACTACTCGACAGCTTACAAAATTGAATTTCTTCCGGGGCTCACTGCAAATCGTTGCGCACTCGGCGCTTGCGAGCCGTTAGTTTTGGACAAACCGTTAATCCAGTGGTCCTCAACTCGTCCGCGGCCAGCTTCATTATCACTGAATACGGGGAAAACACTTCTACCCGTTGAGCAGAATGCATTTGTACCTGTTAACGTCGTTAATATTCCTGAAATTAAAGTCGATGTTTTCAAGGTTGATCTGCGCAGTTTGACGAGCGCCTATGATTTATTTTCTAGCGTCAGCGGCTACAGCGTAAATCAACTGAAAGATCGTTACGCAACTTCGCTTGGACAGTACACCCTGCCGGTGAAGGCAGATCCAAACGTTGAAACACGCTTTAACGTAGATCTATCAGAACTTCTACCCAATGATGGTACCGGCATCTATTTTGCGGTCTTTGATGCGGAGAGTCTCAATTTAAGCGACTGGGATGAACGGGCAACACAATGGCTCATTCGATCAAATGTCGCTGTCTCAACTTATCACGGACTTGAATCAACAGATGTTTTCCTTTCACGTTTCGACGATATGGAACCCTTGAAACAAGCATCGCTTCAAGTCATCGCTGGGAATAACCGATTATTGTTTGAGGGCCTATCTGATGAGAATGGGCGTATACAGATCCCTGCCGCATGGTTAAATGGCAGGGGTGAACACGCCCCGAGGTTTTTACTGGTCAATGATAAAGAGCAGGGAATCGCTCTGATGGAGTTCGATGCGAAGGGCTCCGCGCTCACGGTCGGTCAATCGGGTATGGCAAAACTATCGACGCGTGACGTTTATGTAACCACCGATCGTGAATTGTACCGCGGCGGGGATACGATTCGTTTTTTTGCAATTGCGCGCTCGTTGGACTTAAAACCGCTCTCAAACTTGGCTGTTAAGGTTGAGTTGATATCGCCCGAAACTAAGGTGGTCAGTGAGGAGTGGCTGACTACTGACGAGACTGGGGCATTTGCAAGCTCAATTGAGTTACAGCCATCAGCTCGTCTTGGTAATTACACTTTGCGCGTATCAGGGGCAGACGACATAGCACTCGCGGACTACACGCTTAAGATAGACGATTTTGTTCCGCTCACAATCGATACCCAAGTTGAGATTGCGCCGGTTATAAATGTTGAAGCCGAAATGCCAATTGCTCTTGAAGCTCGCTACTTTTCGGGTGGCACCGGCGCGACTCTCAACGCTGAGATACAGCTCGCATTGAAGCTCTCCAGAGAGCACGAGGACGAGCGTTGGAAAGGGTATCATTTCGGTGGAGTTGTGGAGACGCCTACGCAGTTCCTTGAGTCTTTGCAGGATCTTGTGCTCAATCAAGACGGTCGATACGAGAACAAAATTAATCTTGATGTTGAGTCATTTGGGGCGAGTACTCTCTACAGCCTCATGGCAAAGGGAACAACCTTTGATGTTGGTGGAAGACCAAACAGCACAACAAAAACATCACCCGTCAACCATCAGTTCGCTTACCTAGGCGTCAAGCCTCTCTTTGACGGTTCTTTGGCGGAGGGAAAAAGTCCCGCGTTTAGATTGGTGAACCTAGATCGGAACGGTCAACCTCAGCCACTCGGCACAGTCGAATACACGTTGCGGGAAGTCCAATACGATTTCGATTGGTACTACGATAACGGGTGGCGTTTCCGTCAAAAGCGGCTTTCTGATTCGGTGGTTGATGTTGGCAAAATACAACAGGATAACCTTGAGGTTAAGGTTCAGTTACCTTGGGGACGCTACGAGCTGGTCGCGAGTAACGAAACAGGTTTTGAGACCGTTCTGCCATTTAATGTTGGTTGGTATGGTGATAAGCCCATCACTGAGCCCACCGAATTGTCCACCTCCGTTAGCTCGCTGAAGAACGGCTCATTGAGTATTAAAGTCGAGGCACCATTTGCAGGCACACTGCGTGTCATGGAGGCTGCAACTGACATCGCAAGCTACCATCGTTTCGTTGTTGAAAAGGGGTCTTCGGAAGTCATCATTCCGCGCACGCTGAATGTTGAGCCAGGTTTTCATGTACTGACTACCCTCGTGAGACCTGTCGCCCGGGGTAGCGAGCACCTGCCGCAAGTTGCTGTTGGGGCATCTTGGATTTCGGAACTTGGAAAAGATCGCCACATCCCGGCTCAATTATCAGTTACCGAAAATCTCCGCTCCGATGAACCGATCAATGTGACACTGAAGTTGGACAGCCCAAATGCAAAAGTGCAACTGTATCTGGTCGATGAGGGGATTCATGCCATTACGCACTTTACTAATACAAACCCAGTCGATCATTTCTTTGGTCAACGCAAACTTGTCATCGGCTTTCGTTCAAACTTTGGGCAGCTAATACAGCAGGATGACACGCTTGATGTCTTTGCAATGGGCGGGGACGAAAACCCCAGCAGCGCCAATGCCATCAAATCACAATTCTTTAAGACCGTTGCAGAGGCATCGCCCATTCTCTCAGCCCGCGATGGCCGTGTTGAGTACACCTTTGAAGCGACCGATTTTGAAGGACAGGTGCGGTTGGTTGCATTGGCTGTCGATGAAAGAGGTATGGGTTTTGCTGAGGCGGATATACAGATCCAAGACCCCGTGAGTCTTGATGTCTCTCTGCCACGATTCGTCGGGGCGGGAGATGTTTTGAGCGGTAAATTAGCACTGCGTTTCAATGAAGACGTTGGACGTATTAGTTTACGCAGTCAGATTGGTGAACACGCCATGACTCGAAGTGTTTCAGCTAGTCTCGGTAGCACACCGGTTGAACAGGATCTGCGCTTTGAGGATATGCCAAGTGGCGCGATTCCCATCGAGCTTGGACTGGACTACCCGGGTTTATCCATAGAGCGTAACTACTCAATAGTTGTGCGCGAACCGTCCTATCCTTTTACGCGATTGTTTAGTACCAAACTTGATAAACCGATGTTGTTTGGATCAACGACGGACGTCGAGCCACTGGACTTAGAAGAGTTTACCAACACCGAGAACACGCAGATCAGTTGGTCTCTTTCGCCTATACCGGGCGCATCGCTCAATCAAGCTGTTGCTGCGCTGAATACATATCCTTATGGCTGTATTGAGCAGACGTCCAGCGGCACGCGTGGCGTTCTAGCTGTCGCAGCGATAAATGGAGCTTCAGCTGATCTACGCGCCAAGATCAACCACGGTATTACTCGTATTCTAGCTAAGCAAAAGGCAAACGGTGCCTTCGGTTACTGGGACAGAAGCGGTCGCATTGAAACGGCCTATCTGCCTTATGCAACGGAAACACTTATACAAGCCTTGCCGTACGCAGATGATCAGAAGTCCTTGCGTACTGGAATAGAAGCGGCATTGAATTACCTGGATACGCAATACTTTGAAGATGCCTGGACTGCTGTCTATAGCTATGGAGTATTGGCTAACGCAGGATTCGAAGTAACGGGCCGAGCGCGTTATGCATTAGATGAGCAGTTGGTCAATGCAGTGAAAGAGACGGACTCTTTAGGTGAGCGTCTAGATTTGCTGAGTGCGGGTTACTGGCTTGCACAGGCCATCAACGATAGTGAGCGCGCCACTCGTTGGGCCAATAAAATTGATGCCCTGATGGATGATTCATCTGAATTTTCATTCTCGCGCCTTGTATCCATTGGCCGATGGAACGATGCGTCCGAGCTTAAAAACAATGGGAAGCGCTTTACGAACTGGCATCCGCGCGCAGGGCTGATGTTAGCATCGCTTTCCTCGTCGACTTTACCTAACGCGGTTAGAGTCCTCAAAGAGCAGATGTTACAGCAGCATGCTTCTAGCCAATGGCGCTCGACGCTCGACAATGCAAATCTTGCGGCTCTGTTGGCCGAGCGAGCGGCTGAATTGGTGCAGCTTGATGTAACAATTAATGGACGGCGCGTATCGCGCAGCGAAACGATTGATGCTGTCACTCTTCAGAATGGATTTGAGCTTGAATACGACTCTGACAGCGAGCTCTTCTTGAATGCAGAGATTGTAGGTCGACGTGCAACCTCTGAGGCGGTTGATAACGGCTTCAGTGTTCGCAAACTCTGGATCGATCCCAACGGGAAAAGCATCTCAGACCAGACTCAAGCACTGCGTGTGGATCAGGGTGATATCTTAACTATTGCAGTTTTTATTGAGTCGACTGATGACCTGGGCGGTGGGAATCTTATGCTGACGGACCTCTTGCCCTCTGGCTTTGAGATTGAGTCGTCGACTGTTGAAACTCCGAACTATCTAGACAGGGAGGGGACGTCCAAACCGCTATCCGGACTGCAGCAACGTCGTCCTGATTGGTTTGAATCGATGGATGATCGTTACACCGCTAACTTTACGGGTTACTGGCGCAAGGGCCGCAGGGAAATGATCTATTATCAACTCAGAGCTAGCTATGCAGGTGAGATGGTATTACCCGATGCTCATGTGGAGTTTATGTATCGCCCTGAAATCAATGGGCGCAGCGCCATCGGCAAGGGTCAGATAGTAAGGCGGTGAGAAGGGGACTGGCAATCAGTGCGCTAGTGGGCTTAGTTCTCGTAGTAAGTCTTCTTGTTCACGTTACACGGCCACTTCCCGCCTCCCGGGACGGTCTGCATTCAAGCCTCATTTTAAGCCCGAATGCCACGCGTTTAGCTGGAAGACTCAGCGCTGATGGTTACTGGAGAGAAGACGTTCGGCTTGATCAAATCGACCCCAAACTGATTGATGTTCTCCTCGCGTATGAGGATCAGCGTTTTTGGTCGCACTGGGGTGTCGATCCGCTTGCACTTGGCCGTTCGGTTTTCGATAGTGTGCGCCTTGGAAGAGTTTCGTCAGGAGCCTCCACACTGACGATGCAAACTGCCCGTCTCATGTATCCCGAATTAGGCCAAAAAACTGTTTGGGCGAAATTTCGTCAAATGCTTATGGCGTTTCGGATTGAATACCATCTGTCTAAAACAGAGATCCTAGAGCGGTACTTTAGTCTGGCGCCGTATGGCGGAAATATTGAGGGCATCCAAGCCGGAGCCTATGCTTGGCTGAACCGCCCGCCGAACCGTTTAACGTACCGTGAAGCTGCATTTTTTGTTGCTTTGCCACAGTCCCCCGAAACTCGGCGTCCGGATCGATATCTCCAAAGAGCAGAGCGAAGCACCTCCCACGTTCTAGCAACCGTTGCGCCTCGCCTTGGGATAGAAGCTGAACGACTGATTGAGCTCCAAAATGAACGTATTCCGATTAGAAAATCCGCCATTGATTTAGGACATCTCCATCTAATAGATCGGCTCGGAAGTAAAACAGGCGGCACACTCACATCAACCATTGATGCCGAATGGCAGGAGAGGGTGTCACAGTTAGTCAAAAGCCATATCCAAAGTTACCCATCAAGCGTGAATGCTGGCGCGATAGTCGTTGAACGACGCACAGGTAATGTTCGAGCCTATGTGGGTTCGAGTGATTACCTCTCCGAACCTCGTAAGGGAGGTAATAATTACCTTCAAGCGCTTAGAAGTCCCGGTTCAACATTGAAGCCACTGATTTATGGATTGGCATTGGATAGGGGGCTATTAACCCCCACAAGCCTGATGGCGGACACTCGAGTGCAGGTCGACGGCTATGCTCCGACAAATTTTGACGACGGTTTTTCCGGACAAGTTATGTTGAGAGATGCTTTGCTTCAGTCACTCAACATACCTGCAATAAACACATTAGAACGACTTGGCACTAAGCGTGTTGAACAGCAGATCGCAAATTATTTACAGCTAAACAGAACACAAATGAGAAATCCTGGTCTTTCACTAGCCGTCGGTGGCCTCAGTCTTAGACCAGAGCAGGTTGTAGAACTGTATTTAGGTCTAGTCGATCAACCCAGTCCGGCACTCAATTTTCTTCACGATCAAGCAGCAAAATACCAAACGCCACTACTCTCCAAATCCGCTTCACAGGCGTTATTATCGTTGCTGTTACAGACCGATATGTCAGGGCAAAACTTCATCGTAAAGACGGGAACGTCGAGCGGTTACCGAGATGCTTGGTCAGTTCATGTACTCGAGGACTTCATCGTTTTGGTCTGGATAGGCGCGCCGGATAACATCAGTCAAGAAGGCATGACCGGAGCCGCGAGTGCGACCCCTCTTGGATCGCAGATTATTCGGACGCTTGAATTGCCCCCTCCTGCGATAACTCAAGGATTAACTCCCGTTTACTCAACACGTAAGCGGGTCGATACCGCGTGTCCTCGATTAATTGAGTATCCTGAGAATGATGAATGGATTGTCTCATCCGATCTAAGTCTTTCAGTCGGCAGTCGGTTTGATAACGTGACATGGTTTTTAAACGGCGCATCAGTGGCGCTCGAAAATGGCACCATTCAACTCAACCATGCGGGCGCGAATACATTGAGTGCGACGCGAGATGGGTGTTTAACCGCTATATCAGTCTTTCTATCCCTCCAAAATTGATACACAGCTATAGAGGGTCTTCCAACGGAGTAACCGACTTAATCGTCCAAATTTTGCGCACTTTTGTTTCTCTTACTAAAGGGGCAAGAAGAAATCGATTTCGATTTGCCTTTTTACTGTGTTCATACCCGTTCAGTGTGCCACTACAGATCAACTCGAAAGCGTCCGGTTTGTTGGAGAACCGATTACTGTTCATAAGTTAGATTCCGCATCGGGCCATCCTCAGCGTCACTGTTTTTAATGTCTCAATCTAAAGATTCGGGATTAATTCACCTGAAGTGTTCTGGGGTGTAAGTTAAGTTTTTCGGATAGTCTAATTGCTTGCTTGAGCTCTGCGTAGGTCGAAATCGGGGAGGTTCTGACGAGATACCAAAGTCCTGTCCTGGTTTGCCTTTCGACAACCTGAACTGACTTTAGCCCCACACCTTGAAGACGGGTTTGAATTTGAGTCGCTTGGTTTACATCCCGAAACGCTGCGATTTGAAGCAGGGTCGGTTTGTCTAATTTGGCTGTTTTAAGTGTGGAGGTGTAATTTGAGATTCGCACAACGACTTCGGCACTAGCGAGCAACGAATAAAAGTCGTAATCGCCTTCAGGACTGTCCGTGCTGCTGCTCTGAGTGTCAGAGCTGATCGTGTACGGTCGATCTTCAGGCTGATCTGGCCACAGTGTGATCGTTAGCCAACCGATGAAAGTCACAACAGCGATGCACGCGAGGTAAAGTAGCAGAGTTGGTTGATTACTGACGCTCATAACCAAAATTTTCCACGCCAATCGAATGCTCGGTCTTCTGCCCAATGAATCAAGCTCGCATCTTTCGCGGCGTCGGTACACAAAAGGTTGGGATCCACCGTGATACCAACTCGCGGTAGATCTAATCGATCGGCATCCCAGCACGTACCGATCGTCGGGTCACTACTGATACCTCCATATGTATGTCCTCCACAGGCATATACGAGGAGTTGTAGCTCATCTTCGGAGCACAAGAGCATCTTCTCTTCGTAGAAAAAGTACTCGGCCAACGCGGCCGCTCGGGGCCCGTGATCGGGGTCGGTCCAATCGTTCTCGCGACAGGAGTCATGAAAGACTGCGAATAGTTCCAGTACGCGGGTATTGGCGCCCGTATGACGGGCAAGCGCCAGACCGTTGGCGCGCACGCGCATCCAATGGGCCGGCCCATGCACACTGCGATCGTCCAATTCGAAAATCGCACAGAGATCTTTGATCAGCCGAGGGTATAGAACCGACTCGCTCATGCTTAACTATCAACCACAGGATAGTAAGCATCGCCCCAAAGTGTCTCGGGATGTTGCATCATAATGTAAATCACGAGCGGCACGAGTGTTCCCAACAGCTTTGTACACTCACGAACCTGATCTCGGTTTGCGCCACTGTTCCACGTCGCGCCTCCGTGCATCAGCTGATTTCGCAGTGTATAGAGACGGTTAAATACAACCGATAAGACTTCAACTGTGTCTTGATTGGCAAGCGCATATCCCGCTTTTGCCTTGGCCTTTTTAAAACGCTCTGTCCATCCTGATGCTGTTACGCGGCCATTATGAAAATCCCAGAACGGCTGAAATACATAGCGGTTGTCCAAGAGCACGCGAATCGTAGATGGAAACGTCTGCCAGAGCTGTTTGTAGATTAGCTTTTCAGCATCCAACGATTCGATCTTCTCGAAGAATTGGTTGAATTGAACTGTCTCCAGCTCTCGATATTGCTGGTCTAAATCGACCGAGTAACAGGCATTGAATGAGATCCACAGGAATATGAACTTAGCGTCCAAGTCATCTTGAGCCTGTTCGGCACGATTAAGCCAACTCAGCGCCCGATGAGTCCGTAAGGATAAATTAGGATGGAAGTTGTCCCTGTGCGCTCGCTGGTACTCTTTTAGTTCTGAATAGTTCACCTCAGATCCTCAACGTGTCAGTCCAAGCTGGTAAAGGTTTTTGGCCGAG
>JABXHR010000262.1 GCA_013373515.1 Gammaproteobacteria bacterium
GCCTTTGACAAAACCGGCACCCTAAGCGACGGCGAGTTGTCGATGCAGCACACAATCTGTGATGGGGAAGATCATGATTTCGCCCTTGCCATCGCCAAAGGACTTGAAGCCGGTCAAACACATCCTATTGCGATGGCAATACGAGCACTTGCGCCCGATATCGTCGCCGAAACACTCGATCATGTTGAGTACCAGGTGGGCAAAGGGATTACCGGAAAACGGGGCGACCACCGCTATTGGATTGGCAAAAGCACCGACGACGCCTTGCAGGGCGATATCGTGTTGCATCGAGACGGCCAATTGATCGCACGGTTTACGCCCAGCGAGAACCTACGTCCAAGCGCCCATGATGCCGTACAACGTCTTCAGAGCGCTGGCATCAACACACTCGTGCTGTCTGGCGATCACCAAAGCCGCGTTGACGCCGCAGCAACGCAACTCAATATTGCCACGGCATTCGGAGACCAATCTCCAGAACAAAAACTGGCACTGATCCGCGAACAACAAGCCAATGGGCGCCACATTGCTATGGTTGGCGATGGCTTAAACGACGCACCGGTGCTCAGTGGTGCCGATGCCGCCATCGTCATGGGGCACGCGCCCATGGCAGCACTGAATCAAGCTGTCGCTGTGATCAATAGTGGCGATCTGACCAAGCTGCCAAAACTCTTGGATGTGACTGCAGCAACCAAACGCCGAATCCACCAAAATTTGGCCTGGGCGCTGGGCTACAATGCGCTGGCGATTCCACTCGCGGCTGTCGGCTTGATCAACCCTTGGATGGCGGCCATCGGAATGTCGCTCAGCAGCTTGATTGTCACCCTAAACGCCGCCCGGAGGTTGTCGTGGAAATTTTAGTGGTACTCATACCGATATCAGTGGTGTTGATCTTGATTGCGGCTGCGCTCTGGGTATGGGCCACCAAAAGCGGTCAGTTTGATGATCTCGAGGGCCCGGCTTACCGGATATTGAGTGACGATGATGAGGCTCAGAAGCCGGAGCGTTAGCAGCGGCGCCCGTCCACCTACTTGACCGCCAAGTCTCCGATTTCTTCGGGGTCAGCCATGCGCATATTGAGGCCAACAAGATGATGTGCTTGGCCGGCTAACGACGTCCAGTGAGTGACGCAGCCGCATCGCTTGCAGTGCTTGAATGCAATCTCGCGGTCACCCCAAATATAGCCAGAAAGTACCTCACTCCCCTTTACCTTGACTTGCTCGGGCTCGAAGTAGGCCCAAAGTGCGCCATAGCGCTGGCAAATAGAGCAGTTGCAACTGGTCAAGGTGTCAATGCGTCCCACCGCTTCTAGGGCGACGGCCCCACAATGACAGCGCAAGCGCCAATGACGGTTAGACAATTTTAGAGAAGCGGCCCGAGCCACCCACAGGCAAATACTGGTCAAACGCCATGCAAATGCGTCGAACGAGCAAACGCCCCGCATCGGTCACACGTAACACGTCTCCTTCAAAGTCAATCAACCCGTCACCAGCCAATGTTTGCAGCGCAGCCCATTCTTCGGCGAAGTGCTCTATAAAATTGATTTGGTGCTGGCGTCCAAACGCCGCAGGATCCAACGAGAAGTTACAGATCAACTGCTTGATCACTTCGCGGCGCAATTGATCTTCTGCGCTTAGGCGAACCCCCCGGTGCACCGCATGCGAGTGATCTGCCACATTGAGCGTATATGCTGAAATATCTGCCGTGTTCTGGTAGTAAACCGGGCCAATTTGGCTGATCGCGGACACCCCCATCGCCACCAAATCGCATTCAGGCCGCGTGGTGTAACCCTGAAAATTACGATGCAGTCGATTTTGCTGCTGAGCGATGGCGAGTTCATCATCCGGCTTGGCAAAGTGATCCATCCCGATATACACATAGCCTGCAGAGACTAAATACTCGATTGTGAATTCGAGGATGGCGAGTTTTTCCGCTGCAGTAGGGAGCTCATCGGCATTGATTTGACGTTGTGTTTTAAATCGCTCGGGAAGGTGGGCGTAGTTAAATACCGACAGCCTATCTGGCTGCAACGCAACAATATCGGCCAATGTCTGCTTGAAACTCGCAAGTGTTTGCTTCGGCAGGCCGTAAATCAGGTCTAGATTGATGGAGCGGAAGCCAAGCGACCGAGCTTCAGCCAAGGTTTTTGCCGTCATCTCCAGCGGTTGAATACGATTGACAGCCTTTTGCACTGCAGGATCGAGATCTTGCACCCCAAAGCTCACTCGATTGAACCCAATCTCGCGCAAGGTGGCGAGCGTCTTGTCACCCAGTTCGCGCGGATCTATTTCGATGGAGTAATCGCCACTATCGTCATCCAGCAGTCTAAAATGCTGCTTCAATTCCACCATCAAGGCGCGCATTTGATCGTCGCTGAGATAGGTCGGCGTACCGCCGCCCCAATGCAGTTGATCCACCACACGCTCGCCCGCGTACCAGTCTGCTAGCTGGCTCATTTCTCGATATAAACTCTGCAAGTAGGGCTCAGCGCGCGAACGATTTGCGGTAATGACCTTGTTACAGGCGCAGTAAAAACACACGTGCGCACAAAACGGGATATGCACATACAGCGATAATGGTGCCGTGGGATCGGCGGCGCTGCGGCCCGCGTCGATGTATTCCCTGGCAGGCACACTTTCATCAAATTGCAGCGCAGTCGGATAGGAAGTGTAACGCGGTCCAGAAACGTCGTGCTTACGAATAAGCTCAGGATTCCAATATCGATTCATGCATAACACCTCACCAACTTAGTAAGGGGTTATTTTAACGGTTACGAGGGCTTGCCAGTGCCAGAAAATCACGCAGATAAACGGAGTTTGTGCGTGCCGTCTAACCCATCACAACAATCTGGCGTACCGCTTCTCCTGCCGCCAAACGCTCCATGGCCACGTTGATGTCTTCAAGACCGATACGGTGGGTAATCATTTGGTCAACGGGCAGTCGTCCGCCTTTGAACAATTCAATAAAGTTGGGAATGTCGCGACTGGGGACGCAGGACCCGACATATGAACCAAGAATCGAACGCTCTTGCGCCACCAGTGCAGCGATGTCGACCGGTAGCCGGTCGTTTGCATTGGGTAGCGCGGCTGTCACTGTTCGACCTCCGCGCCGAGTGGTGTCGATGGCAAGTTGCATAGCCGGCATCACACCTGCGAACTCCGCTGCAACATGCACCCCTCCGCGGCTCAGAGATCTAATTTGAGCGGCTGCGTCGGGGTCACGCGCATCAACAAAATGATCCGCGCCCATGGCCATGGCAAAGGCGGCTTTATCGGGATTCGCATCGACCGCGATTATTTGCTTCGCCCCCGCGGCTCTGGCACCGAGCATTGCGGCAAGCCCAACCCCGCCGAGCCCAATAATTGCAACCGATTCACCGACCTCAAGCTTTGCGGTATGAATGACCGATCCACATCCCGTGAGCACGGCGCAGCCAAATACCGCTTGGATGCTCGGGTCTATGTCGCTGTCGATGGCCACCAGACTGCGTCGATCGCAGACGGCATAGTCGGAGAAACAGGAAATTCCCAGATGGTGGCGTACCGGCTGCCGATTGACCTTGATCCGGCTACCGCCATTTAAGAGCTCCCCCGCCGAGGCTGCGCTGAGTGCGGGCTCGCAGAGATTTGGCCTGCCCTCATCGCAATACTCACAACAGCCACACGAGGGCACAAACACCATGGCCACACGTTGGCCGGGTTTTAGATCGCTCTGACCGCCCACGTCGACCACTTCACCCACCGCTTCATGGCCAAGCGCGAGCGGTAAATCGCGAGGACGATCGCCATTGATGACCGACAAATCTGAATGGCATACTCCAGCGGCCAGAATTTTGACCAAAACCTCCCCTGCCTTTGGTGTATCCAGCTCCGCATCAAGTATCTGGAGTGGTTTAGACGCCGAATAGGGTCTGGATTGGGTGACCTGATTGAGTTGTGCGATTCTGGTTTTCATCTCATTCCTTATCGTCCGCCGGACACATCGATACTGGTGCCCGTAATATAACTCGCCGCATCACTGACAAGCCAGGCGGCCAATTGCGCCACCTCCATCGGCTCACCAGCGCGTTGTAACGGCACCGATTTGGCGACACGCCCTGGGCGATTTGGCTCACCGCCGGAGGCATGAATATCGGTGTTAATGACGCCAGGTCTGATGCCAACTACACGGATGCCTTGTGGCGCAAGCTCTTTGGCTAAACCAACGGTCATCGCATCAATTGCCGCCTTACTGGCGGCATAATCAACATACTCGTTTGGCGCTCCAAGTGTGGCGGCCACACTGCTGATGTTAACAATACAGCTTCCGCGCTTGAGATACGCCGATGCCTCTCGGCAGCAGATCATGGGGGCAACCACATTAATGTCCAGTACCTCGCGAATGCGCTCTGCACTCATCGACACCAACGACATTTGCTGACGCAATATGCCTGCGTTGTTGACCAACACATCAATGCGACCCATTCGTTTGGCGACGCCACCGAACAACGCCACAATTTCTTCTTCCGAAGCGAAATCCGCCTCAAACGGCAAGGCCTGCACACCCTCGGCGCGCAATTGCTCGCAAAGCGCCTCGGCGCGAGTTAGGTTTCGCTGATAGTGCACTGCGATGTCATAGCCATCTCGTGCTAGACACAGACAAATCGCAGCACCAATGCCGCCACTTGCCCCCGTCACGACTGCAACTCGGTTCATGACCGCCCCCTTTTGTTTATCTCTGCACTTTGATCATGTGCCACCGCGCAGAGTTTGTGCAAGTTGCTTGACTGGGTCACGTCGCTTGACGGTTTACCAAATGACCAAAACAGGCGACTATAACCAGAGACTGGCCCGAGCTGAAACCATGTATAAACGTATAACTTTGATCATTGCAATGCTACTGACCTCTGCCGCCTACGCAGAGAGCTATTTAGTGATGTTTACGTCAGATCACTGTGGATTTTGTCAGGCTTGGGAGCGAGACATTGGCGAAAACTGGCCTGAGACCAACGCAAGTAAGTCCTTAACGCTGATTCGCCAAGACTTATATAAGCCACTACCAGAGCAATTGAGTTTCTTAAAACCCGCGAAAGTCACCCCTACGTTTGTGGTCATCAAAGACGGCAAAGAAGTAAATCGAATATTGGGCTACAACGGCCCTGATATTTGGTGGTGGAATATCGAAGGCTACTATTAGACACAAAACGCCCAGCCAATCACATCGTAATTCTGTACAACACAGCCCAAAACATGTTATATTTCGGCTCTTATGCGGGCTCGAAATGCTCGCATGTTTTCGTTTTAGGCCCCGTAAAGACGTGGGCGCGGCATTAGCCGTTTAAATTGTTCATACAGATTCACAACTTGAGACCAACCATGGCAGATCTCTCCAAATACCGCAACATCGGCATTTTTGCCCACGTTGATGCGGGAAAAACCACGACGACTGAACGTATTTTGAGCTTGACCGGTAAAATCCACAAAATCGGTGAAGTACACGACGGCGAAGCCACCACTGACTTTATGGAACAAGAAGCCGAGCGCGGCATCACCATCCAGTCTGCGGCTGTAAGTGCTTACTGGGACAACCACCGCTTCAACATCATCGACACACCGGGACACGTTGACTTCACCGTAGAAGTTTACCGTTCACTCAAGGTTCTCGATGGCGGTATCGGCGTATTCTGTGGTTCAGGCGGTGTAGAGCCTCAATCAGAGACCAACTGGCGCTATGCAAACGAGTCAGAAGTTGCTCGTATCATCTTCGTCAACAAACTCGACCGTTTGGGTGCTGATTTCTATCGTGTCGTTAAACAAGTCGAAGACGTTCTCGCTGCTCGTCCATTGGTGATGGTGCTGCCAGTTGGCCGTGAAGACCAATTCTCTGGCGTGATCGACCTACTCACTCGCAAATACTGGAAATGGGACGGCACCGACGATCCATTGAAGTACGAAATCCTCGACGTACCAGCTGATATGGTTGACGACGTTGAATCTTGGCGCGAAAAGCTCATCGAAACTGCTGTTGAAGCAGACGATGACGTGATGGAAAAGTACCTCGAAGGCGAAGAGCCAGATATGGACACTATCAACGCCTGTATCCGTAAAGGTACACGTGACCTTATGTTCTTCCCAACTTACTGCGGCTCTGCGTTCAAAAACAAAGGTATCCAGTTGGTATTGAATGCGGTTAACAGCTATCTACCCGATCCAACCGAAGTTGATCCTCAGCCTATCGTGGACGCTGAAGGCAATGAGACTGGCGAATTCGCGATTGTTAGTGCAGACGAGCCTTTCCGCGCACTGGCGTTCAAAATCATGGACGACCGTTATGGCGCCCTGACCTTCTTGCGCGTTTACTCCGGTAAGCTAGAAAAGGGCATGACCGTGCTCAACTCGTTCACCGGCAAAACCGAGCGTATCGGTCGTATCGTAGAAATGTCTGCGGACGAGCGCATTGAGCTTGAAGGTGCAGAGGCCGGCGATATCGTCGCGGTTCTTGGCATGAAGAACACGCAAACAGGTCACACACTGTGCGATCCGAAGCATCCTTGTACACTTGAGCCAATGGTCTTCCCAGAGCCCGTAATTTCGATTGCAGTTGCTCCAAAAGACAAGGGTGCTCAGGAGAAAATGGGTGTTGCCATCGGCAAGATGGTCGCAGAAGACCCAACCTTCATCGTTGAAACCGATGAAGAGTCAGGCGAAACCATCCTTAAAGGTATGGGTGAGC
>JABXHR010000072.1 GCA_013373515.1 Gammaproteobacteria bacterium
GTTAGGTGGTAGCAGGGTAAAAGTTGCTATAGCGAAAGATTCTGGTGCATCGAACTTCGATTGCGTCGAGCGCTAGGGGTTCTGTTGACGAGTGGAGATTGATTGGGTTTCCTAGTCTTTATCTCTAGAAGCCCGGCAACGCATCCATGAGCGCTATGAGCGGCAGTCTGTCTCTCAGCAGCAACTGGCGGAAGACTTTCAGGTCTCTCTCAGCACGGTGAAACGGATTCTCCAGCGCTCCAAAGACGACCTCGGCCGTCGTGCGGGCAGCGGCAACCCTGGGAAGATTCATGAGCGTGAACGCCAGTGCATCGTCGAATATGCCCAACGCTACCCCGATGCTTTTCTGCGCGAATATGCCGATGAAATCGAGAGGAAATGCGGGGTACGCGTCACGGAACAAGCCATCAGTGTACACCTCAGAAAACTCAAATGGACGCTCAAAAAAACAGACCCCTCTCTCCGGAATCCCTCTCGGAGCGCGGGCAACAACAGTGGCAGCACTTTATCGCGGAGTTGATCCGATTGCTGCAGGGACCCAAGGTCGAGTTCCTCTGGGGCGATGAAACGGCAGTCTACGATGACTGGATCCGCCCCATGGCACGAGCCCCCGTGGGACAACCTGTGGAGAACTTCAACCACCGGCGAACCCAGCCCAGGAAACAAACCCTCATCGCGGCGATGAGTGCTCAAAAGGTCTTTGCTCCCTGGTGTTTTGAAGGCTCGCTCGACCGGGACAAGATGCTGCAGTGGTTGCAACCATTGCGGCCGCAGCTGCCCGAAAACCACGTGCTGATCCTCGACAATGCTCGGCCGCATCATGCCCGCAAAGTGCGGGAGTACCTGGCCGATCATCCGATCCGGATTCTGTTTTTGCCGCCGTATTCCCCGCAGATGAATCCGATCGAAAAGCTGTGGGCGGCGATCAAGCAACAGTGGCGACAACGGCGGGTTCGGGGCTTTCCTCCACTCCAAGCCACGCTCCAAGCCGACTTGCAGCAGATTGTGGAGAAGAGCGGAAAGGCTATTGTAGCCAGTTGTGGCTATAGCTCAGTTTTAAGTTGAGAGACTATAGATTCTGCAGTTCCAGAGCGTGCCTGAGCACTAGGGGCCAGCGCACGGGAAGCCAAGTGTCTCGTAGGTGACGCCCCCCAGAGGCGGCTACCAGTCCTCGACGTGGGGCCGAATGTCGAGCTCGAAGGACCACGCGCCCCGACGCTGATTCAAGAGAAACGATATGGCGTCGGCGTAGCCCTCCGGGCAGACGAACGCTTCCTGCGGCGTATCGGGCATGCGCTCACGGGTCTTGGGCGCGTCGACGATGCCATCGACGATGATCAGTGCCACATGTACGCCGTGTTTTCCATACTGACGAGCGAGGGACTGCGCGAGGCTTCGCTGCGCGGCCTTGCCGGGTGCGAGCGCTGTGGTGAAAGGCTTCCCGCGTAGCGACGCGGTCGCGCCGGTGATGATCAGCGCGCCGTCGCCGCGGGCTGCCATAGCTGGAACCAGCCGCTTAGCGAGGACGAAGAGGCCGCGGGTGTTCGTGTCAAAGGCGAACTCGAGGTTCTCAATGCCGACTTTCTCAAGGTCGCCGAACCCACCGCCGCCGACGTTCCATACCACAGTATGGATCTCGCCGAGATCTTCTTCGACCCGGACGATTCCGGCCTCGATGGAGGCGGGATCGGTCGCGTCCATGGCGACGGCGAGTCCACCCAACTCCGCCGCGAGCTCGGTGAGCCTTTCCACGCGACGCGCAGCCAGGGCAACCCGATAGCCATCGGCGGCTAGCCTACGGCCAGCCGCGGCTCCCAATCCGGGACCCACTCCGACAACCAGTGCATTCTTCATGTTCTGGGACATAGCTTAGATCTTCTCCTACTTTTTAGGATCTGACGGAAACATCACTCTTCTACTCGGGGAGGAATCCCCGCCAGATAGTCGATCACCTCACCCTTCATTAGCAAGACCGTAGCCAACAGATTCATCACGAGGTTAAGAGAGATGGCACCATAGATCCCGCCCGAAATCGGTCTGCGTGGGCACCTGATGGGTGGCGAGTTTGCTCGATCCGGCCCACTCATCGGGGTTGAAAGCCCAACGCTTCGAACATCATGTCCATACCTGCGGCCACCAGGGGAAAGAAGAGACCCATCAACCCGGCGCCGACAATGACGAGAACCCAACCACCCCGCAAAGGCGTGTCCGCGATGCGCCGCGCCGCCGCGGAATCTGCGGCCACGAAATAGGAGCGAATCCTCGGTGTGAGCAGCAGGCAGAACGCGTAGATCCCTGCGGCCAGATTCCCGTAGAGCCAGATGCTCAACATCGAATCCGGGACGTGAGGTCCAAAAGGACCGACCGCCGGCGGGTAGTATGTTTCGGTGATGAGGCCGATGACAAAGTCAACATTGCCCCACCAGAGCCATGCCAGCGAGAGTGCATACGTCAGAAAGCCAGGCCGTGTTGCCATCAAGTATACAATGGCAGGTGCTGTCATGCCAATGAGTGCATCCTGCCCGAGAGGAATGATCCAGGCGGAAGCCATCATGTTGCCGCCGAGAGCCTCAACATTTCCGGCAAAAACGAATCCTAGGATGCGGTAGGTCATCCACGCAGAGATCACCAGAAGCAGCGTCAACCCGCGAGGGTGGTTCGGTTTCATCAAGATGCTCCTTGTCTAGAATCGCCCCCAGGCGACGAATGCCGCCAGGGTGAGCAGGACTCCGTTGATGATGAACGCCTGCAGCTCATCGCCGCGTTTCGCGTGCAGCGCGATGGCACCGAGCATGGTCAGCGCCAACCCGGCGGCCGCGGCGGACGTCAGTGCCGGGACGATGCCGGTGACCATCGGCAGGATCAGGCCGAGCGCTCCTGCCAGTTCGAGCGCGCCGATGAGCTTCAGCGAAGCTGGCGAGACGTCGTCCACCCAGTCCATGCGACCGTTGCCCTTTGCTTTCAGCTCGCTGGCGCCGAGCACGAGCTTCAGCACTCCCGCCATCCCGAAGGCGAAGGCAAGCACGGCCTGTACACACCATAGAGCTGTGTTCACGGTGCGCTCTCATCAGTGACTGTGCGGCGAGCGTTGGTCTGCTGTGACGCCATCCAAGCCTCGAAGATCGCAAAGGCGTCGGGGTAGTTGGCCTTGAGCCACGGCGGATCCAGGCGAGGGCCTTCCAACGAGACCGGCAGACCTTGGCGGGCAGCTTGGAGCGCGGCCCACAGCACAGGCGGCAACGGGCGATCGAGAGCACCTCCGCCGTTCATCTCGCTCGGGTCGATCGCCCAGTGCACGAGGACCGCACCGGTTTGGTCGAGGACGACCACCCCGGGCTGCGACATGCCGTGGGGGTATTCCCCCTCCACCTCGGCGAGCGGCGTCTGCGCCTTCGGCGTGACCGCGATGTCGAACCGCCTCGCGAGAGCCACGGATGGGTCGGAGACGATCTCATAGTCCAGCTTCCAGAAGCTCTTGGCCCTGTCGGCGCCCTCCGCGGACTGAGCCGTGACCCCGAAAAGCTCACCACCGGCGTCTCGCAGGTCCAGTAGGAACTGACCGCCAAGTTCCCTGAGGTATCCCTGGCACCAGGGACACCATTCGCCGCGGAAGAAGACGAGGGCGGTAAAGGGGCGTTGGCGGACCTCTTTGTCGAGCCACTCGAGCGGAGATGTGTTTGTTGGGTTGTTCATCAGTGTCCTCCTTGGTTGCGTTTATGCATCGGACAACACTATATTTATCGACAAATGGTATGCCAATACATCAAAATCCAATATTACTCATTCGGATTTTACATAAATGAATAATGAACTCGTGGCGATGCAGACCTTTCTCGCGGTCGTCGAACTGAAGAGCTTCTCCGCGGCTGCTCGCGTCCTGGGCGTTGGGCAGCCTAGCGTCAGCCGCCGTATCAGCGACCTGGAGGCGCACTTCGAGACTGCCTTGTTGGTGAGAACCACTCGCGAGGTGAGCCCTACGGAAGTGGGCCTGCGCTACTATGAGGCTGCTCGCGCAGCGCTGGCGGCGGTCGACTCGGCGCGTGCGACAGTTCGGGTCCACGCAGAGACTCTCACCGGCACCCTGCGTGTCGGTTGCGGAACGCTCTTTGCCAACACTTGGCTCACGCCGCGGATTCCCGCATGGCTCGAAGAACACCCGGAACTTCGGTTGGAGTTCGAGCTCAGCGACGCCTACGTCGACCTGGTGTCCTCGCGGCTCGACGTCTCGCTGCGCTTCGGAGGGCCCGACACGGCCGAGCTTCGCGGTCGACCGTTAGCGACCTTCGCTCGCTACGTCATGGCCAGTCCCGAATGGGTGCAGCGCCACGGCGCCCCCCGGACGCCGGACGATCTCCAACGCGCGCGGGCCTTGATCTTCGGAGAGCACGGTCGGCGGGAGTGGGTGCTCCATCGCGGAGAGCAGCGAGCGACCGTACGACCGGACTACATCATCACGGCGACCACCGGGGGATTCCTCGAGACCCTCGCTCGCCACCACGTCGGACCCATTCTCGCGCCAGAATGGATCGCGAGGCCGCGGTTGGCGAGCGGCGACCTCGTGCGCCTGCTCCCGGAATGGAAGGGCGACGAGATGACGCTCTGGGCGGTGTGGCCGAACCACGAATTCCAGTCTGCTGCGGCCCGCCGGTTTCTGGAGTGGGCATCGGAGCAGGTGCAGCAGATATTGTAGCCGGGGATGATCCGGTTCCTGAGCCGCAAGTGGCAGGATTCCGGAGCAGAAGAGACCAATCAGCCGTCGTATGGTGCAATGTGCGGCTTACTTAGTGGACTATGTATTGCCAGAGGCGCGCTATCGACAGTGGGTGTTGGTGTTTCCAAGGTGGTTGCGTTCGATCATCAAAGCCCATCGAAA
>JABXHR010000195.1 GCA_013373515.1 Gammaproteobacteria bacterium
CTAACGAATCATTCCACGGTAGTGGGATTACCGTCTTTTGGGGTGGTTTCCGGTGATATTCTGGATAATTCCGCCAACGAGATCAAGAACCGCGTTTACACCAAAGCCATTATCAAAGTTCGTTCCGCTGGCTGTTGGGTGTCGTCATATTCCGATTATCAACAATTTCTTTCGGATAAGATTATCTCATGCAGGGATAGCGGGTGGACGTTTAAACGGATTGCCGATTGGTTCAATGCCAACGGCTTTCAGACACCCCGTAACAAGACGTTCAGTGACCGTCACGTGCATGGCATCTTGAAAAAGCGATTGGCACGGGACGAACGGTTTTTCGCTGAACCAACCGTTACCATTATCGATACAGACCTGCTCTATGAAGTGCAATCACCTCTCAAGGAATAAGCGTAAGGGGTGATTGCACTGTTATCTCTAAAACACATAAAGGGTCAAACATGGTGAACCATTCATCTCTATATTCACCAAAGTGCCGTCTTTAATCCAATGCGCCACCGCATCCAACACACGGTCTTTGTCACGGCCATCAATGTCATCTACATAAACATCAATGCGCCCACGGATTTTGTCTGTAACGGTTTCAGCATTCGACTTCCAATCACCATTACTCCACGATTTAATGTCCCTATTAGGTAGCAATCGCCGCATTTGTTTCGCTACTTCGGCGGTTTTGGTGTTCTTTTCCACCATCGTCACATCTAATCTGGTCGGATATACTGATACAGGGAATATGTTTTTTTCCGCTTCTACAGGGAGTTCTAACTTCAAAAAACCTTTTAGGCGTAAACGCACTGCATCCTTTTTATGAATCATGAAGAAGTATCTACCGTGCTTCAAATAAAAGGCGTGACGACAATACTCGTCCAACGCTTCCTCAATTACTTCTTCGTGTTGATGGCGAACAAATTCATAGGTAAATTTAATCCATGACGCATGGTATTGGTGCGTTCTTTTTGACATATTGCCCTCTTAATAAGGTGTTTTTATTGGCAGCATTTTAGTCAATGCTGCGATGTGGCCTATTATACGGCCGCACATGTTCGAAAGTCATAAAAGAAAATCACTTCAAAACTATACTTGGGACAAAGTATAGATCAGCGAAGTTACACCAACTCGAACTCAACGCCATATTTCTCGCAAGATTTACGGTAGCGAACGCTGTCGTCGATCAATCTGGTGATGCGACGTGCAAAACACGCTTTTGCCTTTTGCGAGGTGCAAACGATCTCAACAAAATCAGTTTCGGGATCAAGCGCGGTTTCTTCGCGCACAATATCTTCCACGGCCAACGGGTCGGCATGCGCCGTGACCAAATACCAGTGGTCGCCAGATGTTTTGACCCGTTCCTGCAATTCGATTGATCGAGCGTTATCGATCAACGTCTCTTCCAGATCGATAGCAATGCGTTTCTTCATACCGTGCCCTTGTAATGGTGCTGACGAGATTATTGAATAGGTGATGTTTCTGTGGAAACTTCCGCTGCCTATGCAGCCATCTTCAACGCATTGTAATACGTGGATTTGGAGATCGACAGCATCGCGCATGTATCTTTCATCGGAACTTTATCTTCATACGCCAGACGGACTTGTTTGACCAGTTGCGGGGTCAACTTCTTCGGGCGACCAAATTCTGCACCTCGTGCTTTTGCTGCGGCTTGCCCATCACGGGTTCTGGAAATCAGGAGTTCGCGCTCCATTTGTGACACGGCCGCGAGAATCGTAAAGGTGCATTTTCCACCGGGAGATCGGGTGTCGATCATATCATGGATCGAGATCAGGTTGGCACCTTTGGCATTGATCAGATCAGCGATCTCCAACATATCACGGGTACTACGCGCCAACCGATCCAATCGGTACACCACCAGACTGTCCCCATCGCGCAGCAGGTCAAGCACACGGTTCAGTTCTACACGGTGGCGTTTGGCACCAGATTGCTTCTCAAAGAAAATGTCGCGTTCATCGATCCCGTGTCGGATCAATGCATCCATCTGCATGGATAAATCCTGATCGTTGGTGCTAACGCGCGAATATCCAAACATCCGTGCCATGATCTATCTCCCGTTCCAAAAGGTGTTTCCACAAAAGATTTTGGGGCGATCTTTTATGGACTAACTTCTTGGACATGATATGGCCGATTTTGACCGGGGCCAAGGGTGTTTCCAGAATATCATCACTAAATGGAAACCCGGGCAATGTTTCCACGGAAACATTCATGACGGTCAAAGCGCGGGTGCTGCCACTGTATCTATAATGCCCCAACCTTACGACATGACCATGCTGCGGCCTTTCAGCCACAAACCGCAGAAAACGGCCATTCATGTGAATTAAATATACCCATGCCACAAGCGCACATGAGATAATACAGGTCACAAATAATAATAAATTGGAGATAACCAATGTCACAGGTCAATCTGTCATCCACCCATGCACAAGGCTTACGTCAACGGTGTTCCCACCGTCTGGAACACCGTCGCGACATGCTCAACGCTAAAGAAATCGACTTTCTACATTCCATGTTTGAGCGTCTGGCGCATGCCTATACTCTGTCTCAGAAACAATGTAACTGGTTGTTGGCAATTTTGGAACGAACAGAAAAACGAAAGTGATAAATAAAAGTGCTGTCACCGCAGCACCAACATAGGGCTTTATTTTAACACAGCGGAAGGGATGCCTCGGCATCAGGAACGCAATGAGGTGGGACCCAACCGCAGACGCAAGAATAGGATTACGACATGGTGTCGGGTTCTTGGCAGTCCATCGCTATATGGGATCGGGGCTTCCGCTTCGCGTCTTTAAATAAAGAAAGCAAAAGGATGATGCGCTGTGAAAAAGATACAACATCAACCCTGTCCGTGTGACCATATCCAGCATGACAGGGTTCCGACGAGTCACATTATGATTAATACCGTGATGTGGGGATAGTGAGCCGTTGGGTGGTCAATAACTTGTCCGCCATCCACGTTCTACAATGGAACAAGCGGCGAGGTATGGGCGTTCGACACTCGGTTGATGTGAGTATTGAATTCGAAGTAACTATTCCCATAGGGATAGTTGCGTCCTCTTCTGGTTGATGAGGATAAATTATTGATACCAAATATTCCCACCAGATTTCTTTTTTAGTGAAATGCCACGAGTGTAATGGCGGCACTTCGTTTACGAATGACGCAATAAACGAGTTGCTCGACTCTTGATCTTCGGCACCAGACGAAGGCAAGAGGCGAATGACCTATTCA
>JABXHR010000252.1 GCA_013373515.1 Gammaproteobacteria bacterium
CCCTTGGGTGATGCTGACCGGATCAACGCCTTTTTTAATTGAGATATTATCGATTTTATCGGTAAAGGACCCGGTGATATTACCGCCAGCGGTGATGAACGTGTCACCGGGATTTACTACCGTGGCGGATGTAGATGAGGAAGTGATTACATCACCGTACCAGCGATTCATGCCCCCCTCGCCGCCCTCATATTCGAGTCTCATGCTTGGTCTTCTGTTGACGTTCCTTGTCGTTGTGGCTTTTGCGAATCCTTCATTTGTGAGGGTCGTGCCAATAAGAGAAAGGTTCCCATTTGCGCTAATCTGGCCTGAACGGTTAGTAATATTATCGGATGTTATTGAAATATCGGAATTTGCAATAATTTTAGCTACTTGAGAGGAGGATGTCGCAGTCGATGTTCCATTTGCGGTCCAATTAGCGCTGTATATTTTTATGTCACTTCCATAACAACTAGCCTCGCCCATAGCCCAATTATTGCAATTTGCCCCATCAACGAGAATACCATCATAAGACCTAAATTCCCCTTTCGGTTGAGTAAAAACCTGATAGCTAGCAATATAACTTCGGCCCGTGTAGCCTAAGGAGCCTCCGGTAGTTGTAATTACCAAATCCTTACGTTCATTGAGCAGTTCATTGGTATTGATGGTAATCCCGCCATTGAGGCTTTCGATATTGCCGGAATAGTTCCAGACCTTGGTGTTTTTGGTGCCTGCACCATCCGCATCAATCTGGATATTGCCATCAGCGAGAATGGTGCCTTCGTTATTGGTGAGCGTACCCGGTGTTTTTAAATTGAGGCTACCGGAGGAATAAAGCGTTCCGGTGTTGGTCAAATTGCCTGTGATATTCAGGCTGAACCCATCGCTGGTCCCATCGGCAATGGTGCCGTTGTTGGTCAGGTTTGGTGCAGTGATGGTGAGGGCATTGGTGGCTGTGGTGGTGCCGCCCAAGGTCATGTCCCCTGTGGAGGTCAGCGTGGTGTCGGTGCCGCTTTGGGTCTTGGCATTGTTGGTTGTGGTGAGGGCCGCACGCGCTGTCAGTGTTGTTCCGGTTTGCGAACTGATCGTGGCGTCAGAAGTGATGTTTTGTGCCTCAACTAAGACAGAGCCGCTGGAGGTCAGAGCGGCGCCCGTGTTTAAGGTCGTGTCACCCGTCGTCGTGACGGTGATGTTGCTTGTCGCCTCAAGCGCATTGCCGCCTGTGTAGCTTGTCCCGTCAATCTTTGCCGTGCCGCCCACATCACCTGTGCCTGATGTGGTGGACAGTGCCCCACCTTTGAGCGACAGGTTGCCCCCTACTTTTATATTGCCGGAAAGGGCCGCGCGCGTCGTGCCCTTAATCGTGGCATTGCCCAAAGCAGTGATGCCGTTGGATGAGGCCCCGCCATTGACTTGATCCGCTTCGATCGTGATGTCTTTACCCGCACGTATCGCCCCACCATCATATGCAAAGGTGCCCGTTTTGGCGGTGACCGACACATTGCCTTGGGCCGCAGAGGTGCCATCACTTTTTAGACCGGCAATGATTTGCCCGTTGCTGGCGGTAAGGGTGGTGCCAGACAGGGTGACATTATTGCCGGCTGCCAATGTGGCCCCGCTGGCTTCCAGGGTGGGGGCGGTGATTTTAAGGTCATTTTCCCCATAGGCTTTTGTGGTGACGCCCACGGCGGTGTTGGACGTGATGGTGGTATCTGTCTTGGCAGTGGCCTTTTTAAAATCAATGCGTCCGTCGGCAGTGAGGGTCAATGCCCCCGTGCTGGCGGCCATATCGCCTTGCATATTAACACCCACGCCCGTTTCATTGGCGACCAATGCAATGCGCCCGGCATACATGCCGCCCAGAGCGGAACTATCGATGGCAAGGGTGGGTTTGGTGGACCCGTCATCGGCCTTTTTGGTGAGGGTGCGATCACTATATTGAACATCATTACGTCCGGTGATGATGGTCAGGTCTTGGGCGTTGATGGCGCCGCTGATGGTGGCCGCGCGCGTGATGATGTCAAAGGCATCAGCGTCTTCGGCGTTGAGCCCGAGTGAACTGATGACAATATCACCTGCACTGACGGAGAGGCTATCCAAAGACGTGCCGTTAAAGGTGGGGGTGCCTGTGGTTAGGGTACTGCGTGATGTATTGATAAAACCGCAGCCATTGCAGGTGATGCCGTTGGGATTGGCGAGAATATAATCGGCCTTTTGCCCGGCAATTTCGGTAAAACCGTTGAGCGCAGAACGATTGGCACTTGTCACTTCATTGAGGATCAAACTGGCCGCTGTGCCCTTAAAGTTCGGATTTTTAAGGATCGCACCACCAATCTTGGTGGTGGTGTCGGTGATGGCGTTGTTGATCACAAGCCCTTTGGTGCCGACATTAAAGTCTGTGAATTTGTTATGGGAGATACCGGAGGCATTGGGCTTGACGATCTGCAATAAAGGCGTGTTGTTGAGGGTCGCGTCCATACTGGCGCCATTGCCCGGTGCAACGGTGATGACGGCTTGTTGTGCGCGTACCAGATTGGGCTGCAAGGCGATTGTAAAGCTTAAGGCCCAACACAAAGCATGTTTAGAAATATTTGTGATCAATCGCATATCAGAAACTCACTGTGGCACTGAGGTAAAATTCATGGTGGCGCTCTTGCAGGTGGGCAGGCGTGCGGAGGGGACGGGCGTAGGTGGCAGCTAAATTGATATACCCGCCAGATGTCTTAAGCCCGACGGCATAGCCAGAAAGCACACCTTTTTCGGTAGTGTCTTTGGCATCATTTTCCAAAGCCCCGATGTCATAGCCAATGAAGGGGGAAAAGGTGCCAAACAGTTTGTCGGGGATTTCATATCCCGTTTGAGGGAGGGCCCAGGACAGGGTGTTTTGCAGGTAGGCCCCTTGATCACCGCCTAAGGTGTTTTCCTTATAGCCGCGCACGGAATTTTGCCCGCCGATGGACATTTGATCAGCGCTATAAAGTGTCATGGCGCTCCATTGGGCAAAGCTGGTAGCGTTGTAGGTTAGCTTTTGCCCCATGACCTCAAACGGTTTGTAATAATAAAGGCTCAATTCGCTTTTTAAAAACTGCGCGCGCGGGGTCGACGGGTCCGTGATGCCGATATCTTCTTTGGCCCACAGGGCTCGAATGCCTTTTTCAACGGTGATATCCCCGGAGAGAATGCCGTCCCAAAGTTTGTTCTCATGCCCCACTGTCCAGCCAAGGCTGGTCAGGCGATAACTCGAACTGGAC
>JABXHR010000114.1 GCA_013373515.1 Gammaproteobacteria bacterium
TAAAATCTACTTCATCTCGCCCAACAATTGAAGCGATACCCGAGTTGCCGCCATCGGCTTGGTGGCAAGTGAGGCATTCTGATGCGAGATACTCGCCATATTCTGGGTCAGCCTCCAATTTTGAAATCGCGATGGCTTCGTCTGAGTGGGTGACCATGGCTGGATCACCGAGATAGTCGATTAAACGGTTTAGCGTGTCTTCGTCGTCAACGCCAGCAAATGACATGGCTGTTCCGGGGACCGCCTGCATTGGGTTTTGTAAAAAGGCGCGCAAGGTTTCGGCTGTCCAAATGCGGTTGAGTGTGGCGTAGCCTTTGAGTGCGGTTGAATAGGGGAATGAGGTACTCGCGCCGATGGGTGCACCAATCATTTTTCCGAGTGTTGGGCCGACTTGATCTGGGCCTTCCATGTGGTGACAGCTTGCGCACAAGGCATCAAAAGCAGTTGGCTTCTGAACGTCTGCAAATGCCATCGTGTGCGTTGCGAACAGTACGGCGATTAGTTTGGCGATTGTTCTGAGTGTTGGCATATCTTAATATTATTGGTGATGAAATAACCTCAATTTATAACGATATTCGTGCGGCTGCTCTATTGCTTTAGGGATATTAAGGCCTCGTCAGCTCATACTCAAATGATGCGCTGGCCTAGTTTTCAGGGGTGCTATGCCCGGCCATATGGCAGGTTGGGTGAGTCATACTCTGACAATTCATCCGCATCGGGCGATAGATTTTCTTCCAAGAAAAAACCTTGGCCTTTACTAAACTCGAGTGACATTGCAAGGTCATAGTGTGCTTGGGTTTCTATACCCTCAATAGTCGCGCTGACACCCAATCGCTTAATAATCAGTAGACTGCTCTCGATCATGATGTGGCCGCCGTGACTCGAGGCTTGAAGCAAAGAGCGGTCTAGTTTCACATGGTCAACTTCGATAGCTGCGAGCCGTGACAGTGAAGAATATGCGGTACCAAAATCATCAATCGCCACTTTGAAACCGCGACTTCGGATGCGCTTAACAGCAGCCGCCAGTGACTGAATTTCTGCGTCAGTATCTTCGGTGATTTCCAAAACCACATGCTGGTGTGGCAATATGCCTAAATGTTCTGCAGACAATAGTTTGTCCATGAATACTGTGTCGACAAAAAAATCTGGCGGGACATTGATGTGTATGTCCAATCCTTGGTAAAGCGCCTGATGTCTAACAATGTGTTTGGCCAGCAGCAGCGTCAGTTCTCGAAGTTGACCGTTCTCACGCGTCAGACGCAAAAAGTCTGCGGGCTGGTATGTGCCGCCCATGCCATCGTTCAGACGCATTAGAAACTCGACGCCAATTACACGATAACTTTTAAGCTCGACGATCGGCTGTGCAATCGGCGCAATATCGCGTCGGAAGATTGAATCGTTTATGGTCGCTAGTAAAACTCGCCGTTGGTCGATTTGATCCATATTGCCCGTTGCAACGACAAGGCCACGATTTTGCGCCTTCGCCATGGTCATTGCGGTTTGCGCTTGTGACTGTGATTGTTCGAAGCTTTCGTTCGTTTGTAGCCTTACACCAATACTGACACTTAAATAAAATTGTTGACCCTCAACACTGTGCCAGCCTTGCAGAGCAGTGAGTAGTTGGTTGGCCGTTGCTTGATCAAAGCTGGGTTTGGTAATGCCAATGAATTCGTCCGCACTAATCCTCGCCAGCGGCCCAATTACGGCTTGCTGACGTAATATCTGCGCCACACATTGTAAGACACGGTCGCCAAATTGGTGTCCGAACAGATCGTTGATAGATTTGAATCGGTTGATGTTGATGCTAATGACACCATTGCCTGGTTTGAAGCTTGATGCTTCCAGCGCATCCCATCCTCTGCGGTTCAATAGCTGTGTCACATCATCGCACTGGCTTTGTTGTTCGTGTTCTTTTGATTGACGAACTAAGTTATAGATTAGGTAGGTGTAGCGGAAGGTTAGCCAGCTGCAACCTATGGCCGTAATTACCAGTTCGGCGATGCCGACATTGATGCTTAGGTCGAGTAACAAGCAAACTAGAATTGTCACAGGAATCGCAAGAATCACCGGAATTCCTGTCAAGAATCCGAGCTGGCTTTGATTGCCTGTGCATCCGCACTGGCTGATCCAGTCTTGGTCACAGGCATAGGCGTAGTGACAAGTTCCGAGCACTGAGGCTAGCCCAAAGCTAAGTGGCACTAGAAAATAACCATTTGCATAGTTGATATCTAGCCCGATGCCAAGCCAGTTGCTTATGCCAATGCCGCTGAGGGTCAATGGGCAAATCACGATTCCGATGGTTTGCTTCGGTAGTTTCTGGCCCGCAAACAAGGTCAGCATTGAGAGCGAAACAATTAACCAACACAGCACCAAAGTTGCAGAGGCCAACATAAAATCAGGCGCGTCACTGGGATCGCCAAGCCAATCCGGGTTCATGCTGCGTCCGATCACATAGGTGGCTGCGGTCATTGCAAACCACACGATGGCGACGTCGAGGAGGTAATTTGGTAAGCCGACCAACTTGACAATGCGCCGCACCACGGCCAAAGTCGCGACAAGACTTAAAATAATAGCCCCGCCATTGATCAGGTGAACTTGCAGTGTGGGCCGCAGTGAAGGGCTTTCGGGATAATCGGACGCCAAAAACAGAACTGCCGATGCGATGGGAATCACCGAGATAATACGGCTGCCATCGGCTTTGAACCCATTGAGCCAAAACAGCATAAGGGCACTGAGTCCAATAAAAAGGACGGCGTATCTGTGAATGAGGATTTTGCTGTCGTGCGAGATCGGTGACGTGTACGCGATTGCAGTGGCCGCAGCACAAATGAGCGCGAGCCCAAATACTATGTTCTTGATTGGCTGTGCGTGCAACTTGGGTCGAAATTCCATATCCGCTCTGCAGTTATCATTATTGAGCGCGGGCGTAATTCCTTAAATTACCGCGCGATTATGACAGGTATGGTATCTCGAAGGGGGTGCGTATGAATACCCAAAATGCCTATTCAAGTCATTTTTCTGATAATGGCTTTATTGATTTAGCGGACAAAAATTACACCTAGAAAAGATATTAAATATTTGGATAGTAAATATGCGAGATGCATCTTTTAATTTTCAACCACAAACCGCGCGGCTCGTTCGCCAATCATGATCGATGGCGCATTGGTGTTGCCGCTGATGAGCTTGGGCATGACTGACGCATCTGCAATGCGAATGCCGTCAAGTCCATGGACTCGCAGTTTGTCGTCTACCACGGCCAGATCGTCGTGACCCATTTTGCAGGTGCCCA
>JABXHR010000162.1 GCA_013373515.1 Gammaproteobacteria bacterium
GGCTGAGTTTTGGCTTCATGGCGCTAGTGTGTCGACCAGAAAATAAGCCATATTTTATCAAAAACTGGTCGATGAATTAGAGGAAAAATAGCCTAGAGCTTTGTTTTGTATGACTTATTAGGTTGCGCAGGGTCGACGATTTGTGAAAAGCGTTGGCAAGATCACTGCAATTTCTTGAATTTTTAGCGGTTTAACGGGTTGCCATTGCCAAATCCCGCACCACACGCCATTTTTGACACAATATCGGCCAAATTTGCTCAATGGTTTGAGGAAGATCTCCTTGCGTCGTGAAAAAATACGCTCAGCTGCTTAATTTTCGTGATTTCGGTTTATATGGGGGTGTCCTTTGTTGTTCTTCCTTTGGGCATAACGCTCGGGCTTAGGGGCGCGCAGCGAAGCGGAGCGTCCCTTGGAGCCCTTTGTTAGGCGATTACTTGCTCACTAGAATTGCGCTATACAAATTCTTCTTAGTTCCATCTGGCAACATTCCGCCACAAATTATGACATCTTTACCACTATTGCCCGCATTCAGATCAATAGCACAGCCAATGCCTTCATTATTATTAGCAACTGTTTCATCATACTCGGTAACTAACCCTTGTAATAAGCCCCTTGTGCCACTGATTTCTGCATTTAATGTAAATGAGCTATGAGTTGAACCTGCTGTTACACCAGTTACAAGATTAACCTTCTTTAATGTGAATACACCATTAGAAACAGACACGTTTACGGGTGTGCTTGTATAGTTAGTTTGACCGTTGCCACTAATTGTATATCCAATATAATTACCATCCAACTGGCTTACGGAGCTTATTCCATCGTCATAAGGGATCATGAAATCATTTTCGATTCTCTGATCTGTCGTAGATTCCTGGTGCCAAATAAGACCCCCGCTTTCACTAAAATATGCAGTTGTATCTTCGCCACCATCTTGGTCAGCCTGAAAGAATGAACCATTTGAACATGCTGCACCTATATCAAATGTAGGTGTGAATGTGTTAGTTAGATTACCGTTTCTATCATACACTTTAACTGTAAGTGTATTATTAGTTCTATTTGATTCCCAATAGCCAAAGGTGCCCCAGCCATCAAAATCAGATGTTGCACTATTACTCTTTGCATAAGAAACTATGAAATTGTGTTTCAAGTCACCAGTTGGACAGTTGCCTGAAATAATTGTTGGAAGCAACTTGTCTTCTGAAAAAGATACGAATGGCAACATGTAACCTGATAATTCAAAACCATATGTTACTGAACCAATAGCAGGAGCATTATTTCCAGTTGCACTTGTAACTGTGATTTGCAAAAAACCTGTACTTAAATTTTCACAAGTAGCATCAATGAAAAGATTGCTATCTGATTCTGTTAGTGTGCAAGTATTATCCGAATTTAAAGTTAACTCCCATTTTGACCCTGCTCCATTATATGTTTTTGATGTTGACTGCGTTGGTGGAGGTGATGAATTGCCACTACCACCGCATCCGGCTAATGCAAGAGTAACCCCTATAACAATTGGTCTAAATATCATTTTAATTTCTCCTTGCCCTGTGATTTACAAATTGCTAGACGCCGGGCATTGTGAGCGCCTAACAGTTTAACTCAAGGGGATTTTTTTCCTTGAGAATTATTTATCCGTTTCCCATATATCCCAAAACTCAAGGCCTCGCAAAACCCTTTAAGTACAACAAGAAGCGGCGTTTTTTGTAGATATCCTACATGGATACCCAGAAGCTAACCGGTAAGTAATGACTGAGTGAATTACTACCGCTAATCGGTTGGAATTGAAGCACGCTGGACGCTGTCTGTCTATTTTCTTACCGGTCTGTCGGGAACGGCTTGGCGGTTAACGGTGGCGAGCGGCTACTAGAAATACTCCCTAGGTGGAGCAGGCGGTGTATTTTTTCACCATAGGGCGCCCCATAGAAAGCACTCTATTGAAATGGATGGTTTTGAGCGTTGCTAAAGTGAAAGCTTAGGCAGTGTGCATTATGCCAATACGACGAAGTATTGATGGTGTCGGCCGATGGGGCTCGACCGATATTAGGATTGGTGAATGGGCACTATGGTCGCTAGACAGTCGTTATGCGGCTTGCAACACCGTCTGATTGCGGCCACCGTGTTTGCCTTCATACAGCGCTTGATCTGCGCGTTCGATGGCGTTGAGCAAGTCTTCGCCAAATACCACATTGGTCGCGCCAACCGTGATGCTCACCCGTAGCGCCATTGCGTTGATGTAGAGCGGTGTGTTGAAGATGGTTTGGCGCAGGCGCTCGGCGACGTCATAGGCATCTTGGACATTTGTATTGGGCAGCAAGATGACAAATTCTTCTCCGCCCCAGCGCCCTGCGATATCAGTGCTTCGCAGGCAGCCGCGTAGGGTTTCGGCGACATGCTTGAGTACTTCATCGCCGGTGATGTGGCCGTGAACGTCGTTAAATTGTTTGAAGTGATCGATATCGATCACCAATAGGCTGGCGTCACGGCGGCTGGGCCGATTGAGGTTTTCTTCACTTAGGCTGATTAGATTGCGCCGGTTCCATAGTCCCGTCAGTGGGTCGGAGGAGGCCAAGTGCATAATTTCGGCATCGGCTTCCACGATCATTTTGGAAAACACGCTGGCGAGGAACCCAACGATGATCATGATACCGCCCGCGTTGGCGGCGTGCAGGATGGCCAAGATTTCTGGGTCGACGGTTACAGGCGGCACGTAATCACGTAATACAAAGTCCGATACGACGTAGGCGACGACCATCAAGGCCGCAAGCGTGGTTTGCCCGCTGCGGTTGGCGTGTTGATTGATGGTGACCAGAGCGATGATGCCGATGATGTAATAGCTGAACCCGGACTCCCAGCCGATCGCTAAGCTGGCGCCTACTGCATGGGTGACGACCTCGATTAAGGTGGCCACCATCATGATGCTCTGCAGCTCGCGATTTCTCTGAAGCGCGATGGCCCAATACACGTAAAATCCGCAAGATAAAACGTTAAAACCGACCAGCCACCAGATTTCAAACCAGGCGAAAAGCGCTGCAAACACGATGTGAACGGGGGCACAGACAGCAGCCGTGATCACCAGCAATGAGTGCAGGTCAGTGGGATGAGTCAGTTTCCCTTTGAATAGGGCTTTCCAATCTGTCATAGGGTCTACCGCTTCACGGGGCGGCGCAAACTTGTCGAGCAGTTCACGTTCTTGTGGTGTTTCGTTTAGCGGCGCAGCGCCCTATTTCTTGAGCGAATTGGCGTTTCTATTTGCGTATAAAAGTCACAGAAAACCAAATTGGCGCAACCTTTGAATAGCAAGGGTATCTGAGTCAAAAGTCTGACAAATGGCAGAAAAAGATACCGGTCAAGAACGCACGGAAGAGCCCACTCCCAAAAAGCTGGCTGACGCGCGTAAAGAAGGCAATGTTCCCCGATCGAAAGAGCTCGATACGGCTGCAACGACATTGGCAGCGGCGGTGCTGCTGATGTTTTATGCGCCATTTTTGTTGCAGCAGCTCGAAAAGATGATGGTGATGGGTGTCGATTTAGATGCGAAGTCGGTGCGCGACACTGGTGCAATGATGTCCCACCTCGGCACGACGTTATTCGATGCAATTTTGGTGGTGTTGCCAGTGGCATTGGCAACGATTTTGATTTCTCTCGCCACGCCGATGGCGATGGGCGGTTTTATTTTTACGCCCAAGGGATTTATGCCCAAGCTGTCAAAGCTCAATCCGATTGCGGGTTTGGGTAGGATGTTTGGCCCCAAGAGCTGGGTTGAACTCGGCAAGGCGATTTTAAAGGTGCTCATTATTGGCGGGCTATTTGTGGGGCTGTTTTGGCTGCGTTATGAGCACTTAATTACGCTGATTCACCTGGATATCAACGACGCAATTGGGGTGGCTGCGCGTGAGATCGGCTGGGCGTTTGTGGCACTGTGCGTGGGGCTGCTACTGATTGCAGCAGTCGATGTGCCTTATCAGCTCTACAGCTACAAAAAGCAAAACATGATGACTCGCCAAGAAATCAAGGACGAGATGAAAGAGGCGGAAGGTCGGCCGGAAGTGAAGGCGAAATTGCGTCAAATGGGCCGCGAAATCGCCTTCTCGCGCATGATGCAGGCGGTGCCCGAGGCCGATGTCATCATCACCAACCCGACTCACTATTCGGTGGCCCTTAAATACGATCCCAAGAAGCATCGTGCGCCAGTATTGGTGGCCAAGGGCCGTGACCTGATTGCGGCGCAAATTCGCGAAAAAGCCAAAGAACACAATGTCCCGATCGTGCAGGCACCGCCTTTGGCGCGTGCGCTTTGGGCCTCCACCAAGCTTGAACAAGCGATTCCCGGTCAGCTATTTACCGCCGTTGCGCAGGTATTGGCCTTTGTATTGCAACTGAAGGTTGCGAAGCGTCAAGGTTTGAGCTTGCCCAAGGCACCGAACCCCAGCGTTCCACAAGAATTTTTACAGCGCTACAACGTTGAACAAGGACCTACTGAATGAACCTAGCGGCGATGCCCAAACTCGGCAAGCAAGATGTAAAAGGTATATTGCTCAAGGCTTTGCACAGTGGTCTCGGGGCGCCGGTCATCGTCATTGCGATGATGGGCATGATGATTGTGCCCATGCCGGCGCTGGTGCTGGATTTGGCGTTTACTTTTAATATTGCACTGTCTTTGATCATTATGTTGGTCGTCATTTATGTGATGCGACCACTGGATTTCGCGGCCTTTCCCACCGTGCTGCTGGTCGCTACTTTGCTGCGTTTGGCGTTGAATGTCGCGTCGACGCGTGTGGTACTACTAGAGGGTCACAACGGGGGCGCGGCGGCCGGCAAGGTCATCGAGTCGTTTGGTGAATTTGTCATTGGCGGCAACTTCGCCGTGGGCTTGGTGGTGTTTGCCATCTTGATGGTCATCAACTTTGCGGTAGTCACCAAAGGTGCGGGACGTATTTCCGAGGTCACGGCGCGCTTTACCTTGGACGCGATGCCCGGCAAGCAAATGTCGATTGACGCAGACTTGAATGCGGGCTTGATCGATGCCGACACTGCTCGAAAGCGCCGTGAAGAAATTGCCTCTGAGTCTGAGTTTTATGGGGCGATGGATGGTGCTTCAAAGTTCGTCAAAGGTGATGCCATTGCAGGTTTGATCATCCTGTTGATCAACATTTTTGGCGGTTTGCTGATTGGGATGATGCAGCATGATCTCGATTTTCAGGTCGCGCTTGAGCGCTATGTGCTGCTGACGATTGGTGATGGCTTGGTTGCCCAGATTCCGTCTCTCCTCTTGTCTACGGCCTCTGCCGTGATCATTACTCGCGTCTCGGCCTCAGAGGACATGGGCGAGCAGATGAGTGGTCAACTTTTTGGCGACCCGCGTCCACTGGCGATTACGGCCGGAATACTGGGCGTCATTGGCGTGATTCCCGGGATGCCCAATGCTGTATTCCTGAGTTTGGCGGTGATGGCAGCTGGCTTAGCGTATTGGATGCACCAGCTTAGATTGCGCAAGTCCAGTAAATCCCTGAATAAGTCCGATGGCAGTGATGCCTCCGCACCGGAAGTAGAGTCTGCGGAATTGACTTGGGATGATGTGCAGTCGCTTGATGTGGTTTCTCTGGAAGTGGGCTATGGCTTGATTCCACTGGTGGCTTCCGATCAAGGCGGCGAGCTGATGAGTCGAATCAAAGGCGTCCGCAAGAAGCTGTCTAAGGAACTCGGCTTTCTGGTGCAGCCGGTCCATATCCACGACAACCTGTCGCTCGGCGCCAATCAATATCGAATCAATATCTTGGGCGTCTCAATGGGGGAGGGTGAAGTCAACCCTAACCGCGAGATGGCCATCAATCCAGGGAATGTCTATGGCACGATTCCAGGCTTAGCCACCAAGGACCCGGCGTTTGGACTAGACGCGGTATGGATTCAAAAAAGCGATCGCGAAAACGCGCAGGCGCTTGGTTATACCGTGGTCGATACCTCAACTGTGGTTGCCACGCATCTAAGCCAGCTAATGAAAACCCACGCCTCGAAATTACTCGGCCACGATGAAGTGCAGCGTTTGCTGGATTCACTGGCTTCGCACGCGCCGAAGCTGGTAGAGGGTTTAGTGCCAGATCAATTGCCATTGTCTGTCGTTGTCAAAGTCTTGCAGGGTTTGCTGGATGACGAAATTCCGTTACGCGATATGCGCAGCGTTGTCGAAACTTTGGCGGATGCCGCACACCGCACGAAAGAACCCCAACAATTGCTCGCAGAGGTGCGTTCTGCTCTCGGCCGCATGATTGTGCAAAGCATTGCTGGCAATCAACGTGAGCTCGCCACCATTACCCTCGACCCACAATTGGAACAGTTATTGCTCAAGTCATTACAAGGTAGCACCGATGGTGGTGGTGTCGAGCCAGGCTTGGCAGATCGCATGCTCAACGCATTGCGCGATGCAACAGAACAACAGCAAGCCGTTGGCGAAACCCCTGCATTACTGGCGCCGCCGGCGATTCGCTCAACATTGGCACGCTGGTTGCGACATTCGGTACCGAGTCTGAAGGTGCTTGCTTATAACGAAGTGCCGGAAGATTGGAACATTCGCATCGTCTCAACGGTCGGTGCATAAAGATAAAAACAGACGAAAAAAGTAGCAGCGTCCCAGAGGTCGTAAGAAATGAAAGTCAAACGCACAGTAGCACCAGATATGCGCACAGCGATCCGCAAGGTTCGTGAAGAGCAAGGCCCGGATGCCGTGATTCTCGGCAACCGCAAGGTCGCCGAGGGCGTTGAGATTTTGTCAGCGGTTGAAATGGATGAGGACGCGCTAGCCAACATCGAAGAAGATACAGAGATTCAAGTTCAAGGCATGGCCGGTACGCCAGAAAGACGTCAGTCGCGTCAGCGTTCCGAGCGCCTTGAGCCACAGCGCCGTCCACTGCGTGCACGGCCTCAGCAAGAGTTTGTTGATGAACTCCCGGAAGATGATCACTACGAGGAGGCGCCAACCTATGAACGCCCACGTGCGATCGCAGCAGCTCAGCCCACGCATGATGATGAATATGCGCCGCTATTGCGCCATCCAAGTCAGCGTGTTGCAGCCGCGCAGGCGCCAATGCAAGCCTCTGAGCCTGCACGACGTCAAGCGCCTAATGCCCGTTCGGTACCGTCGGAACAGCGGCCAATGGTGGCGGCGCATTACGGGAACGCTGCCGTCGACCACTATGCCCAGCCTCAGTTAGGGCAGGCAAGTTTCGACCATGCGTTTGCTCAAGGTGTACGTGATTTGGCCGCCCAGTGGCAGCGTCAAGACATGCATGCGGTAAATCCACCACAAGCGGCACGTCCCAGCTCGCCAACAACCGGCTCAGCTCTGTATGACATTGCCTCTGATCGCGAGAGTGCTTGGGAGCAACGTCCTGCTAAGCCTGCAATTATGAGCCAAAGCATGCAGTCCGATTTTGACGCCAAAGAGTTTTTGCGATCACAAAAGATGATCGAGCAAATGCGCGCAGAAATGCAATCCATGCGTCTGATGATGCAAAATCAAATGTCGGCGATGACGGTCAATCAATTGACGGCCAACAATCCGCTGCGTCTTAGCCTGCTAACGCGCTTGTTTGATTTCGGTATCGGCAGTGGACTAGCGCGCCGTTTAGTGGACGAAATTCACGAGAAAGACAACCTCGATAAAGCATGGCGTCAGGCGCTGGGGCTTTTGGCCTCACGCATTCCGATTGCCAATGCAGATATACTCGAAAATGGCGGTGTGATTGCCATGGTTGGCCCAACCGGCGTTGGCAAAACCACCACCATTGCCAAATTGGCGGCAAAATTTGCCATGGCGCATGGCAGCCACGAAGTGGCGCTGATCAGCACGGATACTTACCGTGTCGGTGCCCATGAGCAGCTCATTAATTACGCCAGAATTTTAAACGTGCCGGTCAAGCTAGCCTCCAATCAAGTCGAGCTTAGCCGGGCACTGGCCAGTGTGATGGATCGCAAGCTCGTGCTGATCGACACCGCTGGCGCCAGCCAGCGTGATTTGCGCTTGGCCGAGCAATTTCAGGCACTCAACAACACCTCCGCCGTCATTAAGACATACCTGACTATCTCGGCAACCACACAGTTGCAGGTGGTTGACGAAATCATTAGAGCCTTCTCTGATTTTGATCTGGCGGGTTGTGTGTTGACCAAATTAGACGAGGCATATGGGGTGGGCGCTGCGTTGACCGCAATGATCCAGCACCAATTGCCCGTTGCGTATTTAGGAACCGGACAACGTGTTCCTGAAGATTTACAAACTGCGCGTGCGCACCGATTGGTCGGCCGAGCGTTTGAGGGCAAAAACATGCCCTCATCGACGCCCGAGTCAGCCGATTCCGTCGCTGCGCGCTTCGCGGAGACCGATGCAAATGCTCTCTACTGATGTCACCCAAATAGATGGACTCAAACGAATGTTAAGTCGTCCCCCAGTACAAGTCATTGCCGTCACCGGCGGTAAGGGCGGCGTGGGTAAATCCACGATCTCAGCCAACCTCGCGATTTCGATGGCGCAGGCTGGACGCAAAGTCATGCTGCTAGATGCCGATCTCGGTTTGGCCAATTTGGACGTCTTGCTCGGTCTATCGCCGAAGCATCACCTAGGGCACGTTATTGCCGGTCAGGTTGACCTAGCGGATGTATTTATCCCCGGTCCGGCCGGAATTCAGCTGGTTCCTGCCTCTAATGGCTTGGAAGAAATGGCTGAATTATCCGAGGCGGAAAATATCGGTTTAATCAGAGCTTTCAGTGAGTTAGATAGCGAAGTTGATACGTTAATCATCGATACAGCAGCCGGTTTGGGCAAATCGGTGATCAATTTTGCCAGAGCGGCACGCGAAGTGCTGTTAGTGGTATGTGACGAGCCCGCATCGATTACAGATGCCTACGCAACGGTCAAAGTGTTGAGTAGTCGCTACAAGGTCGATCGCTTCCATGTGGTGGCCAATCGTGCAAGGACTGCACTGGCAGGACGCGAGCTCTTCAACAAATTAGTGCGAGTAACCGATCGCTTCTTGGATGTTCATTTGGAATATCTAGGCACTGTGCCAGAGGACGATCAATTACAACGCGCCGTACAAATGCAACGTGCAGTGGTCGATGCCTACCCACGGAGCAAATCGGCGCAAAGTATTAAAACAATTGCTCGCAAGGTGGACGCAATGCCGCGTCCAGATGGCGCCAGAGGCGATTTGGAATTTTTCGTCGAACGCCTTATTCAATATAGCTCAGCGGACGGGATGAGTGTCGTATGAATGCACATGCAATGTATAACGAGATCCAGAATCTCTCAGATCAGGATCTAGTCACACAACACGCGAAACTGGTGAAACGCATTGCGTTTCATATGATGAATCGCTTGCCACCCAGCGTACAGGCTGAAGATTTAATTCAGGCTGGCATGATTGGAATGATTGAAGCGGCAAAGCACTACGATCCGTCGCAGGGCGCAAGCTTCGAAACCTACGCTGGAATTCGTGTCCGCGGCGCGATGCTGGATGAAATACGTCGCTCAGATTGGACGCCACGTTCGGTACACCGCAAATCGCGCGAGGCCGCTGAAGTCATGCGCCAAATCGAACAGTTACGCGGTGAGGCGGCAAAAGATGAAGACATCGCCGAGCAGTTGGGTCTATCGCTCAGTGAGTACCACCAGATTTTGACTGAATCAACGTCTGCGCGGGTGTTTAGTCTCGACCAGCCAGATGAGAACACGGGTGAATCCATCGCGCTACCGGCGACGGACGAACCGACGCCTGAAGACATGCTTAATAGCGATGAGTTCCAAGGACGTCTGGCGGGCGAAATCGAAAACTTACCCGAGCGCGAAAGCTTGGTGATGTCGCTCTACTACACCGAAGAAATGAACCTTCGGGAAATTGGTGAAATTCTAGGCGTATCTGAGTCGCGTGTTTGTCAAATCCATGGTCAAGCGGTGCTGCGTTTGCGTGGACGCTTGTCGGATTGGACTCGAAATTAAAAGTTGGCACGCTAATCGCTAAAGTCTTTATGAAAATTTGGTTTTTCGTCGGATAAACGCAACCTCTCTCATGCGTTTTTCTCTCCTCCCTAACGCACCCGCCCGGTGCGTTTTTTTTTGGCTGTCATCCGCCAATCATTGCCAGAAGCCCGCCAAATAAGGCGTGCCAGCCTATCTGCGAGCGTTCTGTGCTTACAGTGTTGTATCGTCTGCAACGCGAAATGGTTGAGCCAAAGCGTGTGATTAGGTGATGAAATAAGGGAGCTACCCGACAAAAAAACGCCGAAATTCGATAATCTTTACTGCGAAGTAATGATCTGTTGACTTTTTTGGCGTTTTGCCACGGTTTTTTGACGTCGTGTGCGGGAATAAGGCGTCAATTCCCTAACGGTGCCTCTCCAAAATGCAAGGTATCTAACAACGTTAAGTGAGCAGTCAGTTTTTGGCCTCAATTGCGTGCTGACCTATCGCACCACCAATCGTGATTTGAATTAAGCTAAACTATCAGATTATCCAATCAAATATAGTCACTCCATGATGTATCACAGCACTCGCGGCCAAGCGCCAGAATTGTCATTTGCAGACGTTGTTCTTACCGGGCTTGCCCGAGATGGCGGCTTGTACTTGCCAAAAACCTGGCCTACGGTCGATGTGCAAACACTACAACACTGGAAAACACTGAGTTACGCCGAGCTTGCCACCGAAGTATTGAGCTTATTCGTCGGCGATGACATCAGCAACGCTGAGCTTGCCGCGATTTGTGAAGATGCTTATGCACAGTTTACGCATCCTGCTGTCGCACCTTTGGTACAGCTCGAGCCCAATCTTTGGGTCGCAGAGCATTTCCACGGTCCAACACTGGCATTTAAAGATTTTGCGATGCAGGCGCTGGGGCGTTTATTCGATCACTTGCTAGCCAAGCGCGGTGAGCATCGTGTGATTGTGGGCGCGACGTCTGGGGATACAGGCTCGGCTGCGATTGAAGCCGTTAAAGGCTTAGAGCATGTGTCGTTGTATATGTTGCATCCGGCGGGTCGCGTCTCCGAGGTACAGCGCCGCCAGATGACCACGGTCGATGCACCCAATATTCATAACATCGCGGTGGACGGCAACTTTGACGATTGTCAGAACTTGGTCAAAGCGCTGTTCAACGATCTCGACTTCCGTGACAAACACGGCTTGTCGGCGGTGAACTCAATTAACTGGGCACGTGTGGCTGCACAGGTGGTGTACTACTTCCACGCGGCGTTGCAGCTCGGTGCGCCAGAGAATCCAGTGTCGTTCTCTGTACCCAGCGGCAATTTTGGCAATGTATTCGCCGGTTTTGTGGCGAGGAAAATGGGACTGCCGATCAGCCAGTTTGTCGTGGGCTCAAACCGCAACGACATTTTGACGCGTTTCTTTGTCAGCGGTGAAATGGTTGGCGAAGAGGTCATCCCGTCCTTAAGCCCAAGTATGGACATCCAAATTTCCTCTAACTTTGAGCGTTTGTTGTTCGAAACCTGTGGTCAAGATGCAGAGCAAGTGCGCGGCTGGATGGAAGGCTTCAAGCAAAACGGCCGCTTTGCCATCAGTCCCGAGCAGCATCAAAACCTACTCACGTTGTTCTCGGCTTATCGATTGTCCGATGCAGAGACCATTGAAGAAATGAAACGTATTTATGACGAGACAGGCTACGTCATCGATCCACATTCGGCCATTGGCGTTATGGCGGCACGTGCAACGCGCTTTGATCTTGATACGCCAATGATCGTATTGGCCACCGCACATCCTGCAAAATTCCCCGATGCGGTTGAGGAAGCCATTGGTGTCCGCCCGTCGTTGCCGTCGCGTTGCCAACACATCATGAACGCTAACGAGCATCTAGAGCCACTGGCGGCCTCTGAAGCGGACCTCAAAGGCAAAATAGATCAAGATCGGGGTTAGGAGGGGTGCTCAGCAGCGCAACTTGGCCCAAGTGGCTCATCCTTGGCTCGATACTCGTTAGCCTATCGAGCTTTGCTCTGCCAAGCCTAGAGATCTACACCACGCCGATTTCGGTGGTAATGTTACTGGCCGGTATACAGGCCCTCTCCCAGCGCTGGGACTGCCCACAAGTGTTCCGGCAATTTGTGATCAGCTCGGTGTTTGCAGTGCTCGGCGCAATGGTGATGTACTACGAAATCGCCCGCGTAAACGGCGTAATGCAGCTGCTGTCTCAGGGTATGGTAGCGCTCATGTGGTTGCTGATGATGGCCTCGGGTTTGTTCCAATGGCTTGGACTGAAGCAGCTGGGTTTGAGGCTAGATGATGTTCATCTAGAGCGCTCTGGTCGCATCCAAATGGTCGGCATTGCCCTGGCCCCAATGGTCATTGGTATTCCCGTGATGATTTTGGGTGCGTTTTATATGGCGTACCGGATTTGGATCGCAAAAATTGACTAAATAGCGCTTTTTGCAGGTCTTTGGTCAGTAAGCGCCACTATTTTTTTTGTAGGCGACTTTTTCTCCTAGGCCAAAAGAGCTATAATTGACAGGCTTTATACCGCGCGATGCGGTGTTTATTTACCTTCAGTTATAGGAGCATAGAGTGCTCGAAGCCTATCGTAAACATGTTGCTGAGCGCGTCGAGCTTGGCGTCGTTCCCCAGCCACTAAATGCACAACAGACCGCTGAGCTGGTCGAGTTGTTAAAAAATCCACCCGCCGATGAAGCGCAGACCCTTCTCGAATTATTCGAGCAGCGCGTTCCAGCGGGCGTTGATGACGCGGCCTACGTTAAAGCCGGTTTTCTTGCTGCACTGGCCAAAGGCGAAGCGACTTCGCCATTGATTGATGCCAAGCACGCGGTGAAGTTGCTCGGCACCATGCTCGGTGGTTATAACATCGCACCGATGATCGAGGCGCTCGACAACCCAGAAGTCGCCGACGTCGCTGCCGACGGTCTGTCTCACACCTTGTTGATGTTTGATGCGTTCCACGACGTCAAAGAGAAAGCTGAAAAGGGCAATGCCGCCGCCAAGCGCGTCATGCAGTCTTGGGCTGACGCCGAGTGGTTCACTTCGAAGCCTGAAGTGGCTGAGAAAATCACCATGACGGTATTCAAGGTGCCTGGCGAGACCAACACCGACGATCTGTCCCCAGCGGTTGATGCATGGTCTCGTCCAGATATCCCATTGCATGCCACTGCAATGCTGAAATTTCCTCGCGACAACTTCGTCGATAACCCACTTGAAGTGCTTGAGCAACTCAAACAGAAGGGCCATCCAGTGGCTTATGTGGGTGATGTGGTGGGCACTGGCTCATCGCGCAAGTCGGCCACCAATTCAGTTTTGTGGCACACCGGCGATGACATTCCTTACATCCCCAACAAGCGCGAAGGCGGCTTCTGCTTAGGCAGCAAAATCGCGCCGATCTTCTTCAACACCATGGAAGATGCAGGCGCATTGCCGATCGAAGTGCCTGTTGATGAAATGAACATGGGCGATGTGATCGATGTTTACCCTTATGCGGGCAAAGTCTGCAAAGCGGGCACCGACGACGTTATCGCTGAGTTTGAACTCAAAACCCAAGTGCTGCTGGACGAAGTGCGTGCCGGTGGTCGTATCCCGCTGATTATCGGCCGCGGTTTAACTGAGCGTGCACGTGAAGCGCTCGGCTTAGAGCCAACCGATGTCTTTCGTCGTCCAGAGCCAGTGGCTGACAGCGGCAAGGGCTTCTCACAAGCCCAAAAAATGGTCGGCCGTGCCTGTGGCGTGGAAGGCGTACGTCCTGGCCAATATTGCGAGCCTAAGATGACCACCGTGGGTTCACAGGATACCACCGGTCCGATGACCCGCGACGAACTCAAAGACCTTGCGTGCTTGGGCTTCTCTGCAGATTTGGTGATGCAGTCGTTTTGCCACACGGCAGCGTATCCAAAGCCAATCGACGTCAACACGCATCACACGTTGCCAGATTTTATGATGAATCGCGGCGGCGTTTCGCTTCGCCCCGGTGACGGTGTCATTCACAGCTGGCTCAACCGTATGTTGCTCCCAGATACTGTGGGCACGGGCGGCGATTCACACACCCGTTTCCCAATGGGTATTTCGTTCCCTGCCGGCTCTGGGTTGGTTGCATTTGCGGCGGCCACTGGCGTCATGCCTCTCGATATGCCTGAATCTGTCTTGGTTCGCTTCAAAGGCACGATGCAGCCTGGTGTGACGTTGCGTGACCTCGTAAATGCAATTCCATTGGCGGCCATCAAGCGCGGCTTGCTGACCGTTGAGAAGAAAGGCAAGAAGAACATCTTCTCTGGCCGAATCGTCGAAATCGAAGGCTTGGATGATCTGAAGGTCGAGCAGGCATTTGAATTGGCCGATGCGACTGCGGAGCGCTCTGCAGCGGGCTGTTCGATTGCATTGGGCGTTGACCCGCTCAAAGAGTACATGACCTCGAACGTCACTTTGCTGCGTTGGATGATCGAACAAGGCTACGGCGATGCGCGTACCCTTGAGCGCCGCGCGCGCAAGATGGAAGAGTGGCTGGCGAACCCAGAGTTGATCAAAGCAGACGACAACGCCGACTACTGCGAAATCATCGAAATTGATCTCAATGAAATCAAAGAGCCCATCTTGGCTTGCCCGAATGACCCTGATGACGTCAAAGTGTTGTCAGAAGTGGCGGGTGCCGAAATCGATGAAGTGTTTATCGGCTCGTGTATGACTAACATCGGTCA
>JABXHR010000271.1 GCA_013373515.1 Gammaproteobacteria bacterium
AAGCTCAAAATGGCGAGTGCCGTTAAAATCTGCCAGAGTAGCGCCACATTCTTGTGCATCGCATAACGCCCCGCCTCAAGCGTATGGTGCAACAGCAGCAGCGCTATAACTGCCGCCAAAACCCCATGCAGGCGCCGCCAAACCTCATAGCGATAGTCCAGCGCAGAGCGCCAAACCGCCAGAACGATGAGTGCTGGTAGAAGCACCAGAGCAATGACGCCTGTAGCTATTGCAGCAAATTCAGACGCTATGGAGAACTCGCGACTACTATCCCAAGGGAAGAGCCCACCCGATGGAGTAGAGCCATAAAAGAATGGATGAAGTAGCGCAGCAGAGAGTGCCAGCCAACCGACAGTACGGTGAAAACGCATGGTGGCATCCATGCCAACACTCTCAGAGAAGGATTTCAGGCGCCCAGAGAGCGCGAATTCCGAGAGTATCATCGCAAACGCCAGCATCCCCAAGATAGTACCGAGCTCCTGTGGGAGGCCTCGTGGGTTACCGAAGTAGTGCCAGGCGAGGAGTAGCGGGGCTACGATAGCAAGCGCATAGAGCCCGAGTAGAACGATAAGCCTCATTTGTACGACCTCTTCCCCATTTCTGACTCTAATGTTGCTGCCAACCGCTTAGCGCTTCGCTTTCATAACCAGCCAAGGCGTTGGCCCTGCACGCCACTCCCAGGTACCTATCAATTGGTCTAGGTGTGGTAGTTTGGTGTACCAGCCCGGCATGTCTTTCAATTGGCGAGACCCATTATCTTCAATAGTGGATACGGTATGTGTCGGTGCAAACCGCTGCTGAAGTAACTCTGTTATACCCGGAACAAAGCATTCATGGCTCTCTACGACGATATCCATACCAGAGAGGCTTGTGGCATGTTGAGGATTCAGCAGGCTCTCTTCAGCTCCTTCGATATCACAAATAACCAGCACGCGAGATCCAGCGTAGGTGTCAAAATCCTCTGGCGTAAACTCTTCATGGTACTTCAGGTTGTCGCACTCATTTAACAGGGCTAACTCTTGGCAAGCTACCAATGCTTTGGGGTTTATATCGCAGGCGACGACGGTGGTTTCAGGGGCTACACGCGCCAAACCAACGGCGTAGTATCCCTCCGCACTACCAATATTGAGAATGAAGTCGTACTTACTGCCCAGAAGAGCCATTAGATCAGAATGCAGTGGCTGCTCGTAACAACCTATAAGTTTTGGAAGATGGCACCCCTCTGCTGAACGCTCCAGAAATCTCATCCCTTGGAACGGCCCAGAAAAGACCTCTATCCCCTGCTGAGCGACCCATTTACGGGACACCATGGCCGCTTTCCACTTTGCAAATATGCGGAAAACCCCATTTAAACGCGGTCCTGTGGGTTCACCTTCTAGCCCAGCCTGAGCGAGCTTTTTTACGTTTACATTTATAGTCATTGTCTATTCTTGCTGTAACGCTGAAGCCGCTATCTTGGGCACTATGATGGAAAAAATTGGGGCCAACGCTTGTAAAACTAGAGAAGCGCTGGCGTATCAAACCCGCGTGGAGCGCATAACCTCCCCGGATATAGTTACTTACGACGACCGTTTCTTTTTCTATGATTGGATGCTGGTTCAGCACTTGTGTCGATAGTCTACTTCGTTTCCGGCGCCGCATCCTCAGAAGTGTTAGCTTGTGGTCCTGACATCTGACGCTGCATTTCGGATTTTGCATTCGCTACCTGATCGGCTAAGTTGGCAAAGGCAGCCATAGACATACAGACACGGTAGGACGGCGACACTTTAGCCTGATTCGCCTCGCTATCAACTGAGTCAATTCTCGCAAAGTCCATACGAGCAACGCCCTGGAATACGCTTACATTCATTAGCTGATCTACAAAAATATCTTTCATCATTTGTCCCTTATTACTTAGGAGTGTTTGCGAGCTTCTCAACAAGCTCTATCTGTTTTGGTAAACATACCGAGTTCAAATCGTAACGCTCTACAATAGTCGCTCGAGCCCGCTCACAGACCGCACTTGTGTCGGTCACCAGCACCTCAATAATTTTCGAGGCAAGTGCAGCGGGATCGAAGAAATCAACCAACCACCCATTTACACCATCCTCCACAACTTCAATGACAGGCGATGTGGACGAGGCGATTAACGGAACACCCATGCTCATTGACTCCAGCATCGACCAAGAGAGAACGAAAGGATAGGTCAGGTAAACATGCGCAGATGAGATTCGCATCGCGGCTTTGTAAACATCGTAGGGTACGCTTCCCAGGAAGTGAACCCTGCTCATATCAATTTTATCGGCTACTTCATTTAGGTAAATTTGTTTCCAACTGCCTTGCTTCGGTGCAGCACCATAGGAGACTCCATCGCCGCCAATAATGACAACTTGGGCATCCTTGCTACCCTTCAGTAGATCGGGCAAAGCTCGCATAAACTGATGATACCCACGATTGGGCTCGAGATTTCGGTTTACGAACGTCACAACCTGGTCATCTTTGGTCAATGTCAATTCAACGCCATCAACCGTCTTGGTATTTAGAACCGCTGATGAATCAGGTGTAAGAGACACCGTATCGATACCATCGTGAATAACACTAATTTTATCTTGGAACGAATCTGGTACTGTCGATTTTTGCCAAGTTGTCGGCGATATCCCCGCATCCATTCCGATGAGATTCATGAGGTTATTGGTATTTTTGATATTTAATCGGCAGCGGCCGGAAAACTCCGGTGTTGGAAACTCTGGATCAAAGCCAACATCTCGACCAATTGCACCGTAGTAAAACTCAACAAAGTGTAATTGCGGCGTTTCAGGCCAAACTTCCCTGAGAAGTAGAGCTTCACCCCACCCTGGATGTGCACAAATAACATCCGGGGTGAAACCACTCTGCTTGAGTTTCAAGCACGCCTCAGCACAGGCTTCGGCACGAATGACTTTCGCTTCATAGTCTATAACCCAAGGGTGAACATCACGCGTGGTACCTCTTTTGGTTTTATACTTGACGTATTCAATATCACTAAACGAGCGATTCGCCATGCCTACAGCGACAACCTTGTGCCCCTTTTTAGCTAATGCGGGTGCAAGGTGCTTGTATTGACCAGGGAAATTTTGATGGATAAATAGAATGTTCATTAACTATCCTGAGAAACCAAAGAGATTAGCCCTACCTTAAGCATCCAGCTAAGTACCTGGCGGCCACGGTATTCAGACACAGGCATATCGCCTTCAAAGAGATCCGCTACACAAGCAACACCTGAATTGCTCAAGGTGTCCCGGAAGTATTTAAACTCTTCGAACTTAGGCAGCACAAATTGGGCGAACGAGTGGACACCATTAGCAACGAGCGCCTGAAACACCTCATCATCACTCTGAGGATTTAATTGGATTCGAGTTGAGCCATCCAGTGTCTCTGTGGGGTAACAACGATAAAGCTTAAACGGATCGGGCCGATGAGGCGGTTCCGTTAAGGGGTTGGGCCCAGCGATATCTCTCTCGAACTGTCTACGCTCATTAAGCGCTTCCCATAGCTGCTCATATTGCGCTATCACAACCTGCCAGTCATACACTGAATTGGCTCGAGATCTTGCAGCCTTACCCATGGTGGTACGCAGTGATTTACTCTCAGCGAGCTTAATCAGATAGCCAGCAACGTCAGCTACATCGATCCCGATTAGCTCACAGGTATGTCCACAATACATATCATAGCTATCAATACCCAGGTCGTACCGCTCAGCAAAAATCTCACCGTCGCCAGGAGGTGGCATTGTCGTTCTCGCACGAAATCCTGTAACACCGTGAACGATAGTGTCTTTGTAACCATTCCAGTCACTAACAACACTGGGCAAACCAGCTGCCATTGCTTCGATAGGTGTTAAACCGAATGTCTCTTGAATATTGTCAGATAGCGATACAAAAATATCAGCACTTGCCCAGGCCTGTTGGCGCTGAGCTGCTAGACGACCATCCAACGTGATCAGTTTCACATCGGGCGCTACGAGGGCTGCGTAACTCGTAAACGCACTGGCGATGCTATCGTTCGCGTACCAACCCGACTGCACAACGAACACATTGCGGTCGGAGCCCGATAGATGTTGCGCGAGTTTTTGTGCCGCATCAAACATTGGATGAGGGTGCGCCTTTGCATGAAAAGAGAGCCTACCAGCAAACAGAATTACGATATCGTTATCGCTTGCACCAATTGCAGATCTAGCGGAGCGCTTATCAGCTTCGAGAAAGTTAAACTCATCGGAATGGACACCCAAGGGGATAATAGGTAACTGCGGCAACTCGAAGCGGGTCGCGCCCATCTTCCAGCGCAAAAACTCAATCTGCGGTTCAAGAATCTCATTGATAGACTCCCTCACGGCAGTGGACGTACAGATCAAGGCATCCCATGGACGCACCGGTGCACTCAGCATATTTGCTATCTCCTCCATAACCCGGTGGCTAGCTGTTGTGTGTGTTACACCACAGAGTGAGAAGCGACGCTCATCATAGCGTAAACGCCGCCATGAGTACTCGCCTATCCCGGGAGTTGGGAGGTAGAGCAGGTTCGTTTTGAGCTCACCAAATTTTTCGTAAGAGTAACACGCTAGCTCCCCCTTAAAACCGTAGGTTTCAGCCGCCGTTCTAGCAGCTTTGCTATCGCCAGCATTCGGAGTCAAAAAGTTAATAGCCCGGTCACTGAAGTGTTTTAAGAATGCCTTAAGAAAAGCCTCACCCGCGGCGTGACGCCCCATCAATTTTGCAGAGTCGGTTCTATAACCTTCAGGCGTATAGAAAACAGTGGGGCGCATCAAGCGCCCCTCATCGTAGTCTTGCATAGGATACAGACTCATAGATTATCGACTGCTGTCTCCAAAGGCGATACCGGAATCTGGAAGCGACCAGCACTGAGACCGATGTTTTCGGGTGTAAGTGCTCCCATAGCTGCTAGCAAACGATAGCCCGCGATCCGAGTATCAAATTCGGCGTTTACCTTATTTGCCAGAACACCGTAGTATTCCACTTCAGCATCAAGAGCAGCGAGTGCGGTTTCTCGACCGGCGTCACGCAAACGTTTTCGATCGTTCATCACATCGCGCGCAATTTCAACAGCATTTGATAGAAGCTCTAGACGCTCCTGTCCGTTCTCTACCTGATTCCAGCTAGTACGCACTTGTTGCTTGAAGTTGTTTTCAGCCGCAATCGCTCGTTGGAGAGCAGCATCGTGGGAAGAACGGGCAGCGTCCGCCTTACGAAGCTCAGCACCGCCCACCGAAAAATTCCAACTGAAACGGAGCCCTACAGAGTACTCCTCTTTAAAGCTGACAAAGCTCTTGTCGTTCTCTTTGTTAATTCGTCCGACTAGGTCCAGCTTCGGAAGCGCGGCCGAGTCACTCAATTCCACCTCTTTGAAGGCGCGCGAAGCCTGTCCTTTTGCCAACAAAACGTCGGCGTTTTTACCAAGGTATTCTCTGATTGCGCTGTCTGCATTGGCTGGGAGAAGATCAGCCGGTAAGCCCACATTATCGACTCTATTCAGATCGATACTGTGCCCAAATAGCTGCTCATATTTGGCGAGAATATCGCGTAACTGCTGTTTGTAAAAAACGCTTCGCTCACGCACGACTTGTAGACGCGTCTTCGCCTGAAGGGCGTCCACAGCAATACCACCGCCTTGTTCCACTCTTTTACTCTCTAAATCGAGCTGTTCCTGGGTTGATGCTTCATTCTGCTTCGCCAGGTCAATCAAAGTTTTGAAGCGACCAACCTGAAGATATGTGGTTATCCCGTCAAACAGGACGTTTTGTATCGTTTGCTGCTCGCGCATCTGCTCCAGTGAGAGATTAGTTTCAGCAAGATCAACACCGCCAGTGATACGCCCGAAGTGGAATACCGGCTGCTCTACTCGAATACTCGCCGCACGGTAGATCGTTTTGGCTACCGTCGGATCGGCAGGCGCAGAGTATGTATTTACGCGCTCTGGCGAGTCATACCCGATATTTTTGATCGCTTCTCTACCGCCTGAGGCATCAAGAAAAACTCGAGGCAAGTAATTTGCTTTAGCCGCATCAACATTTGAACCAGCGCTTGTAGCCATATAACCCGCTGCTTTGATTACGGGGTGTGTGTCTAACAGAGTTTTTAACTCAGTCTCTAACGGAGCAGCATTAGTCGCTGAACTCATGACAGCCACTAACGACGCAGCTAGAACGGACTTTCCAAATTTCATATTGTGCCTCTTCACCCTAGGTTTCCTGCAGAGCTTCTTGTTTGATTCGAAGAATTGGTCTTATCAGTGCCCAGAGCACCGATTGTGTATCCACTTTGATGGACACCTCACCCAACATACCCGGACTTATCGCCTTGGCTGCAGGGTCGTCACCGACATAGCTTCTGTCAGTAACTATGATTACGCGGTAATACTGAGAGTTATCCTGCTCGACATTCGTATCGGCGGCTATGGACTCTACCCGTCCCTCTAAACCGCCATAACGATAAAAGTCATAGGCCGAGATTTTAACCAGTGACTCTTGTTGAGGAATAACAAAACCTCTATCGCTTGGCGCAAGCTTCGCTTCCACGACTAAACGTTCGTTCTCTGGAACGATCTCCATAATCGCTTCACCAGACTTAACAACGTTACCGATAGACTGGTACTTAACATTTTTTATAAACCCATCTATGGGAGAGTAAATCGTAGAGCGGGTCTGTTGCTCATCTGCTTTAGCAAGCTCCTGCATTAGGCTAGTTAAGCGACGTTCAACATCGCCCAGCTCGTCAGATGCACGGCGCCTAAACCTCGCAGTCTCCTCGCGCTCACGACTTTTTGCTTGCTCAACCGAAGCCTTTGCTCCATCTATAGCCTCCTTAGTTGAGGCTATATCTCCAGTAAGCTGAGCAACCTTGGTGCGGCGCTCGTTATGCTCAATTTGAGACACCAGCTTATCTTCTAAAAGGGACTGAGTGATCTTAAGCTGCTCGCGAGCCAAGGACAATGCTGACTCTTGGCTTCGAAGGCGCGCGCTCAGTTCCGAAACCCCCTTTTGGGCTTGAGTTTGCTGGCCTCGCAGCGAACCGATGGTTTCGCGAAGCTCGTCCCGTCGAGATTTAAATGTGTAAAACTCTGCGTTTGCAGATTCCCGCAAGGTACCGTCAACTTCACTGAGCTCGAGGGTTTCAGCCAAATTTACCTCTGCTAAAAGGCGCTGTTTTGCCAACTCTAGAGAACCAAGTCGGGCCTTCATTTCGGCAATATTCACGCCACCGGATGCAAGATCGAGTTCAAGTAAAGGTTCACCTGCTTTAACTCGTTGGGCTTCACGCACATAGAGTTTCTCTATGATCCCGCCTTCAAGGTGCTGAATAACCTTCACCTTATCCGATGGGATCACTTTGCCTGGCGCTGTCACTACCCTGTCTACCTGAGCAAAGTAGGCCCAGGCAAGGAACGCTAACGCAACCAGTAAAAGACGCGTTTCAAGCTTTTGCAGTCTCGGTTTACCCTCTTGCTGAAGAAGTTGATCTAGGGGCCTCATGATTGCTCCCCCTGCCCTTCAGTTACAGGCGCTTTAGCGAAGCCGATTTTCGGTAACACCGCATCGGCTGGCCCGGCAAGGGCAACACGTCCTTTATCCATCACAACAATACCATCGCACTGTTTAAGTACAACAGGGCTATGCGTCACCATTATGACAGTATGATCTTTAGCGAGTTCTTTCATACTGGCCACAAACTGTGCCTCGGCAGTTGAGTCTAGGTCCGAGGTGGGCTCGTCCATGAGAATCACCGGAGGGTCATTAATCAAAGTTTGAGCGATAGCAATACGTTTGCGTTGCCCACTTGAGAATCGACCACCCGCTTCACCTACATCTGTATCGAAACCATCGGGTAGAGAGACGATAAAGTCATAGGCAATAGCGCGCTTACACGCTCTGATAATATTTTCATCCGAGGGGTCCTCGGCACCTAACACCAGGTTATCTTTGATGCTCCCTAGGACAAGCCGTGGCTGCTGCGGCAGATAACCGATCCAGCGTGCCAAATCAGCTTGACCAAACTGATGTATATCGGCGCCATCAATGAGGATCTGTCCCTGTTGAGCAGGGTAAAGCCCGCGAATGAGTTTAAGCAGCGTCGTTTTGCCCGAGCCATTGGCACCGACAATCGCGTGTAAACCACCGACACCTAGACGCCCGGACACTTCAGCGATTTGAGGATCTTTACACCCCGGGTAGCTAAAGGTGACCTTATCGAACTTCACTTCACCTGCTGGCCGTTCTAACCGTACAGGCGCATGCATCTGATCGATATCAAGCGCGAATAGCTCACTCATACGATTTTTTGCAGCAGCATACTGACCAAAACTGCGCCAGTGTGACACCAGCTGAACCATGGGGCCAACGAGTTTTCCGGTCAGAATGTTTGCAGCAATCAGCGCACCCATAGACATCTGTTGGTCCAATATTGCAAGGGCACCAATAGTGGTCATGAGCACGGTCGCAGCGATGGTCATGCCCTGAGATAGGTCACGAAAACGATCAGCATCCTTACTACGGTCAAGTGCTTCTCGCATCCATCTAGCGTAGTTCTCTTGCCAACGCTGATCCATAGACTCACGGTCGCCCGACGCCTTTATCTGCATGCGGGCAGACGTGAGTTCACCCAGCATCGTATCGCGTGCGACCATCTTCTCTTTTTCCACCTCAGCGGCGTTGCGGATAACCCGCTCAGACCACCAAGCCAGCAGAGAAAAGGCACCGATTATTGCAAACGCCACTGGCAGAAGTGGCGGTGCAATTACCGATATGAGTAGCAGTGAAAGCCCGAGGAACGGGAGGTCGATCAGTAATAGAGCAGGCGCACCCGTAGTTGTTGTGCGAATTAGCTCAACATCACGGAACACCGACTGCCAAAATGCAGGTGGTCGTTTCTCTAGCTCAAGCGCGGGTAATTGGGTTAGACGCTGATATACCCCTTTGGCAATTGCCACCTCAACCTGCGCACCCACTTTACGTAAAACTGTCGCTCTACCCTCTCTTAAGAAGAAGTCGAATAGAACCGCTACCGCCATACCCAAAGCGAGTGCTGTTAAGGTTGAGTCTCCTCCTTTTGCTACTACGCGGTCATACACCTGCAGCGCAAAAATAGACGAGAACAGCCCGATAATGTTGATAACCAGGGCCAAGCCCAACGACTGATAATAGGCCGGTTTAAGCGGTTTGAATATCTGCTTAAACCAGCCGTCATCAGCTTTGGGCGGCGCACCCTTCGGCATATCACTCTCTAAGCTAAGAGATGTTTGCATCTTTACTTAATCCTTAGCTCAGTGTTGCCGTCAGGTCTGTTGCGACATAGACATCGTTCACTGTGTCATGATACACGCTGAATGAGCCACTACCGTTGACGCTAGTTACGTCACCTGTATCAACCCAGTTGCCACCGGTCAACTCAAGACTGTCGCTACCCGCGGTGCTATCCACCACCAGCAGTTGCTTGCCTTGATAGTCGGTGTTGTCAGCAACATTGTTGGTTCCAGTTACAAAGTCACCGATGTTTGCGCCGTTCAACACAACATCCTGATCGCCATCGGCCAAGTTGAAGATCTCAACATAGTCGATTGTTGCCAAGTTGTTGTTAGCGAAGTCTAGAGTTTCAGTAGCCACAAACTCGATTGTGTCGTTGCCGCTGTCGCCACTGATGTAGTCAGCACCATCGCTGTTGAACTGGATTAGATCGTCGCCGGTCTGACCGTAGATGTAGTCATCACCGACACCACCTAGCAAAGTATCATTACCGTTCGAGCCAGCAATAGTATCGTTTCCGGCACCACCTTCTAAGTACACATCTGAGCCTGTATTGGCTCGCAGTGTATCGTTTCCAGATCCACCTATAATGCCTTCTACATCTCTGTAGTAGATGTTCGAGCCAAGAGCACTGAACGAGTACTGATTGGCGTTGGCACCATAGAACCAGTAAGCAGTGAACCCTGATGTAGCGGCGGACACGTCAATGATATCTATACCCGCACCGCCGAAGAAGTAATCTGACGAGCTATCAGCAGCAACTTCAAACACATCGTTGCCGTCACCCCCATAGATGGTATCAACACCCGCACCATCGGTAAGAGTGTCATCACCGGCATTACCGGATAGGACGTTATTGTTGTCATCACCGGTTAGGGTATCACTGCCTGAACCACCCGTTACGTTCTCGAAGTTAGTAACGCTATCAGTACCACCTAAGCCATCTGCGACTGCAACAACTGCGCCTATGTTAGCCGCAATGCTGAAGGTCACACCCGCTGTAGACTGGCTGAAATCGAGAGTATCGGTACCGTCAGCGCCGTCCAGAGTGTCATCACCCAAGCCGCCGCCAAAGACATCACTTGCGGTTCCGCCCGTCATACTGTCGTTACCGGCAGTACCCAAGACACCTTCGATGTTTGTAATGGTGTCATTACCCAAGTTCAGATCGTTGATTGTGATTGAGTAACCGCCGCTGAAGTCAACAGTGACCGCAGCCGCTGCACCGGATAAATCGATCACGTCTACACCGGCGCCACCGTCAATAACGTCATCACCAGCTCCACCGTCGATGGTATCAGAGCCAGTGCCGCCATAAATGGTATCGATACCTGCACCACCCGAAAGGTAGTTGCTACCTGACGTGCCGTAGATGATGTCATCGCCAGCTTCACCGTAAATAGTATCGTTACCGCTTCCAGCTACTAGACTATCGTTGCCAACACCGCCATAGATACTGTCTTGGTCGTTTCCGCCCTGAACCGTGTCATTGCCGTCACCGCCATAGACAGTATCGTTATTTGAACCGGCATCAAGGTAATCGTTACCCTCATCACCGCTCAAGTAATCGTTACCGTTGTTTGCATAGATTGTGTCATCTCCAGTACCGCCGTACAGGGTGTCAAAGCCACTATTGGTATTGAAGTAATCATTACCGGCATTGCCATCTAGATAAACTGGCGAGTTGTACGGAGCACGAATCTCATCGTTTCCACTACCTAGAATCAAACCTTCAATGCCGTCGTAGTACTTATTAGTTCCATCAACACTTATCCAGTCACTGCTTAGCCCATTGTAGAACCAATACTCGTAAATACGAGTCGTCGCGTAGCTGAAGTCAATAACATCGATTCCGTTTCCACCGTAGTAGTAATCCGTGCTACCAGCAGTATCAACGAACAGGTCATCACCATCATTGCCGTATACCGAGTCTTGACCAGCAAGGGCCGTCAGAGTGTCATTACCGGCACCGCCTTGGATATAGTTATTGGAGCTATTGCCTGTGATCGCATCATTTCCGTCTGCACCAATGACGTACTCAATATCAACCAAGGTATCTATTGATCCATCTGCTTTAGTTACGGTCATGTTATCCAAATCAATGGTCAAATCACCTTCATAACCGGCGTAGCTGATGTAATCCGTACCCGCACCACCCATAATGGTATCCGATCCAGCGGTACCGATGAAGGTATCGTTGCCTGCGTTACCTTCGAGGCGGTCGTTACCCGCGCTACCGGTAATGCTATCAGAGCCAGAACCGCCGATAACGGTTTCGAAGCCTGTGAAGGTTTCGGTGTTACCGTAACCGTCGTTACTAACGGTACCAGCACCTAAGTTGACTGTAACCGCGCCACTGGTTGAGGCAAAGGTTAGAGTGTCGTTGCCGTCACCACCAGCCAAGGTATCGACGCCGGCGCCACCACCGATGATGTCGTCACCGGTTGTGCCAGTAACGCTATCATTACCAGAACCGCCGATTACACCTTCGAAGTTAGATACTGTGTTGGTACCCAAGTTGGTGAGGGTCAACGTACCTTGCCATGAGCTAGATAGATCAATGGTTTGTGCATCAGCAGTGCCAGAAAGATCCAGGACGTCGAAGCCGTCACCACCGTCAACCGAGTCATCACCCGCAGTTAAAGTGATCAAATCATTACCTGCACCACCGATGAGTGTGTCGTTGCCTGCTCCACCGTTGAGGGTATCGTTACCCGCACCCGCATCAAAGTATGCATCACCGCTGCCAAGACCAAGATTGTCATCACCAGAACCAGCGATGAATTTCTCTACACTGGTGTAGTAGTGGATATTTCCTGCAGAAGTGGTCCAGCTGTACTGGCTTGCATCACCAAAGTAGATTGATGCACTAATAGCCGTCGTCACTGAGTCGTAGCTCAAAGTATCAACACCGTCACCAGCGTTGATAGTTGACCGAACAGTGTCCACACCCAATTTGAACACATCATTTTGAGCAGAACCGGTGTACACCTCAAAGTTGCTGATGGTGTAGTTGTAATTTCCATCCGTCGCGGTTTGATTAACCACATCGACGACCCACTCAGCTGCTATCGAGCTCAGGTCTAGCGTATCGGTATCTTTACCACCATCGTAGGTGTCGTTACCGGCAGTTGCGACAATCGTATCGTTGTTCCAGTCGCCACGAATGACGTTGTCTTCGGATGAACCCGTCAAATGGTCAGCGCCACGGCCACCTGATAGGTTTTCGAATCCGCTGATTATATCAACGTTACCATAGCCGTCATTGGTGACCGTGTTAGTGCCGATATTTACCGTTGCACCGTTGCTCGAGCTGTTCCAAGCGAAGGTTAAGGTATCGTTACCTGCCCCACCTGTTAGTGAGTCAGCACCTTTATAACCACCAATGATGTCATCTCCGGACGAACCCTCAATGGTATCGTTGTAGGTCCCGCCAATCAGACCCTCAAAGTTAACCAAGGTTCTGGACGGTGCAGAGCTTTCATTATTATCTATGTAACTGAAGCTAGCTTGCCAATCGGTTGATAGATCAACGGAGAAGCCTGTATTAGCTGATGGCCAACCATCTAGAACAGCATAGGCATCTAGACCATCACCGCCATCAAAGTAACCAGCTCCCCAGTCGCCAGAAATAATGTCGTCGCCAGCGCCGCCGACGATTGTGTCGTTATGGCCGGCACCCCAAATACTATCGTCTCCAGCTCCACCGTATAATTCATCGTTGCCGTTACCGCCAGAAATCGAGTCGTTGCCTGCGCCACCGTACAAGGTGTCATTGTAACTTCCCGCATAAACTTGGTCGTCACCTGCACCACCATCAATCCATGACTGATACTGGCCTGTAATACTATCATCGCCTTGGGTCAGGATAATTTTTTCGAACGAATTGATGTATTCTCGATCAGCCCAGTAGTAGTAGTTACTACCACCTGCATACCAGTTGCCAAATGCGAAGCCAGAAGTCATATTTTCGAAGCTAATGGTGTCAGTTCCTGCTTCACCATAGTAGTAATCATAACTTCCATCTAGCTCTACAAATACAATGTCATCGCCAGCACCTGCGTAAATAGTATCTTGACCACTGCCTGATTCAAACGTATCTGAATCTTCGCTGTTGTCATCGTCAAGGTAGTCATTACCGGCACCACCGATGTAAGAATCACTACCAGCCTGACCGTAGATGGTGTCATTCCCATCGTTACCCAACAGGGTGTCATTACCTGCACCACCATCTATGAAGTCGTTACCCTCATTACCTTCAAGAGAGTCGAAGCCATCGCCACCATATAGTGAATCATTACCGCCGTTACCAACGATGGTGTCGTAGCCACCATTGCCGTAGATCACGTTGGCGTTGTCATCACCCGTGAGGATGTCGGAAGCTGAGCCACCGGTTACGTTTTCGAAGTTAACGATTGAGTCAGTACCACCCTGACCATCGGCGATGCTCACCGCAGTCCCCGGTGTGCTGGCAGAGAAGTCAACAATTACGGTTGTGGTCGCCAGTGACAGATCCAGTGTATCCGTACCTGCGCCGCCGTCTAGGGTATCGTTACCCAAGCCGCCACCGATAATGTTGTTCTCAGAATTACCCGTTATGCGGTCGTTACCTGTGCCACCAATAATACCTTCGAAGCCCGTTACCTCGTCGTCACCTAGTACAGCATCGCTAAGCGTTACCGTTGCTGAAGACGCACCAAGAGTAATATCAAGGTCACCCGTTGCTGCTGAGTAATCAATAACATCGGTGCCGCTACCGCCTATCAGACTGTCGTTACCAGTACCACCCGCGATAGTGTCACTGCCGCTACCGCCAGTGATCGTGTCATCACCCGCATCACCAAACAGTTTGTTATCGCCTGCGAAACCTTCGATGACGTCATTATCATCGCCACCGTAGACAGAATCATTACCGTAACCACCAACAAGAGAATCTTCACCTGCGTTGCCGTAGATAGTGTCGTTCTCATTACCACCCAGGATAGTGTCGTTGTCGTCACCGCCCAAGATGCTGTCGTTGCCGGAGCTACCATCGATGCTATCAGCGCCTACGCCACCCAGGATGGTATCGTCGCCGTAGTTAGCGTTGATGGAGTCATCACCTGCATCGCCGGTAATAGAGTCATTACCGTAGCCAGCGTTGATGGTGTCGTTGCCATCTTCACCCATGATGGTGTCATCACCGGAGTTAGAACCAGTAGAAGTTTCACTAATCGTATCGGCACCGATACCGCCGCGGATTACGTCGTTACCGAGACCACCGTCTAGCGAGTCGTCGCCATCACCGCCCAGGAGGGTATCGTTGAAGGCACCACCTTCGATGGTGTCATTACCCAAGCCACCTAGGAGTGAGTCACGTTCGTCTTCACCCTGGATGTAATCATCACCAGCACCGCCATCAATGGTGTCGAGGTTGTTACCACCACGCAGTGTGTCGTTACCGGTGCTACCGGTGATGCTATCGCGCCCGTCGCCACCTTGAACCTGCTCGAAGTTAATAAAGGTGTCCGTCCCTTCACCGGTGTCTTGCTCAGTGGTGTTGCTCAGGTCGATAGTGATGTTAGAGGTAGTAACGAACTTGAGTTCATCCACACCGTCACCAGCATCAACAGAGTCATCACCGCGACCAGAGATAATGGTGTCATCACCACCTAGGCCTAGAATGGTGTCGTTGCCGATACCTCCGTCGATGGTCTCAGCGCCGTCGGTACCAATGATCGAATCGTTACCGTAGTTACCGTAGAGCGTGACTACGGTGTTTAGCGCTACATAGAGGTCCTCTGAGCCATACTGCAGAATGCGGTATTCGTCAGTGCCACCATTGATCGTTGTGGTATCACCTGTATCCACCCAGCCAAAGTCTTTCAGACTCACGCGGCCATTGGTACCAGTGTTATCCACTATCAACAATGTGGAGGCTGTGTAGTTTGCATTATCAACTGCACCGTTGCCGGTTGTGGCAAAGGTTTTCACTGCCACGCTGTCGAGCTCTAGGAGCTGGTTGGCTTGAGCCAGTTCGATGATTTCGATGTCGCTAAAGCGGTTGTAGGCGCTGTCGTCGAAGTCGAAAGTTTCGCCGTTGTCGTTCAACACAACTTTATCGATACCTGCGCCACCGTCGAAGCTCACTGTGTAGCTACTGTTAGTGCCATAGGTTGAGATAGTTAGGGTATCGTCACCGTCATCACCGAAGTACTGGTCTGTACCTTCACCGCTATGGCTGAAGGTATCGTTACCTGCACCACCGTGGATGGTGTCATCGCCCGTTCCACCGCTTAATGTATCGTCACCGGCGTCACCGAAGAGCATGTCGTTACCCGCATCGCCGGTGATGCTGTCATTACCATCACCACCGCGAACGATATCACTGCCGTCGCCGCCGATAAGGCTGTCGTTGCCCGCACCGCCATCGATAGAGTCGTCATAGGTGCCGCCATCAATGGTGTCGTCACCCGTACCACCCAAAAGTGTATCGTTTTCGCTACCACCACTGATGCTGTCGTTACCGGCTCCGCCGTCGATAGAGTCCATGCCCAGACCGGATTCGAATGTTTCATCTGCTGAACTACCAATCAAGGTATCTTCACCGTTACCGGTGATGATGTGCTCAAAGCCAGAAATAGTTTTATCGCCACGTCCAGATCCTGAGTTCACAGCATTTCCAGCGCTTAGATCTACAGATACCGCCACATTCTGCCATTCTGCGTAACGGAACTCTAAGACGTCACTACCGTCACCACCGATCAACGTGTCGTTACCACTAGCAACGACTACCGTATCGTCGCCTGCACCGGCATTGAGGCTGTCGTCACCATCGCTGGCAAATAATCGGTCGGCATTATCAGAACCAACAATAGTATCGTTGCCGTCACCTGTGTAAACGCCTTCAAAGCCAGTAATACTGTCGGTATCACCGAATTGATCAAGCATCACACCTGTGGCCAAGTTGACGTTAACCGCTCCTGAAGCACCTCGGACATCAATGATATCGTTGGTACCAGCACCTTCCAGGGTATCGTTGCCAGCACCGCCATCTACAGACTGGTTAGTTGTAATCGTTATAGTATCTGCATTCGCAGAGCCCCTAATACGTTCAATGCTAACGAGAGTATCCTGACCACCGTCACCATCGGCTGTAACCTGAGGTGCCGTAGCGGTCATATCAATCGTTACTGCGCCAGCTGCATTCGTGTAGTCGGCCCAGTCCCAACCTGTGCCGCCATCCAACGAGTCATTGCCAGCACCACCCGTTAGAGTATCGTCACCAGCTTGACCGTATAGACTATCGCTACCTTCGCCGCCAATTAAGGTATCCGCACGACCTCCCCCTGTGAGGATATCATCGCCTTGGTAACCGTCTAAGTAGCCACCTGGACTTAGAGGATCAGAGTCCTGATTAGCACTGATAGCCAGACGGTCATTACCTGCACTACCTATGATGCCTTCAATACCGTAGAAGCTATCATCAGCATCGTTATAGTTTCTGTAAGCTTCCGGATATAATGGATATTCGTATTGACCCGTTGAAGAGTTGTAGACCGTGTATGTCTCGGCACGATCAGTAACAACATCTATCAAGTCGCGAACAGAGAATGACTCTTCGTAAAGAGTTATATCAAGAACATAGGCATCCGGTGTACCGCTAGTGCTCTGAGTGCCTGCTGCTATACCCACGTCAACCTGAGAGTAATCAACAATATCTGTGCCGATACCACCGTAGAAGGTGTCAAGCGCAGCGTCATCGGTTAATACGAAGACATCATTGCCCGCACCACCATAGAAGGTATCCTGCCCGCCACCCGATACAAAAGTATCGTCGCCGTCGTTACCGTAGACTTTTTCTGCACCAGTTGAGCCCGTAATACTGTCATTCCCCGTACCGGCGACGACAGTTTCAAAGCCAGAAATGGTATCTGACCCTTCACCCGTAGCCGTTCCTGACGCCAAGTTGATTGTCAAGTCGCTAGACGTTAAGCCATAGAACAGGGTATCTGAGCCATCACCGCCATCTAGACTGTCATCACCCGCACCACCGGAAATGGTCTCGTTTCCTGTAGAACCGATGATGGTGTCGTTGTTACTGCTACCCAGCACGTTCTCGAATCCAGTAACGGTGTCAGCAGATCCCTCACCGTCACTTGAAACTGTACCAGTGCTCAGATCGACATTGACGCTACCAGTAGCAGTCGTGTAATCAAGTACATCTCGACTGCCTGACCCTCCATCCAACGAATCAGCACCGGCGCCACCGACTACCCAGTCATTACCGCTCCCAGAGTTGATTGTATCGTTGCCGGCATCACCGTAAATGGTATCCATACCGGTTGAACCGGTAATGGAATCAGCACCTCCACCAGCATGGGTAATGCCAGCACCACCAAGGCTTACCGTATCGGCAGAATTCGTCAGCACGAACTCTTCAATGAACTGGTAAGAATCGCTACCAATACCCGTTGCCGAGATAGTGCGAACAGTACTGTCGTTAAACTGAAGTGTTGTGCTGGATAGACCAGCCGAAGCATTACTGAGGTCCAGCGTATCAACACCAGCACCGCCGTAGACTGAGTCATCGGTGCTCGCACTTACAAAGGTATCGTTGCCGATACCGCCAATAATGCTGAAGGCACCAGAGATGCTATCCGTACCTGTATCCGTGGAGCTGATTGAACCGCCATTAAGGTCGAATGTAATCGCTGCACCTACGTCACTAAAGTCCAGAGTATTAGTACCACCTGTTGAGCTAAAGTTATCGTTGCCCGCTGTACCTGTAACAGACTCAATACCGGTAAAGGTTACTGTTGCACCGCTGCTTACGGTACCCGCGCCTGTCGCTGTAAAGGCGATAGTCACGCCGCTACCAAATTCGCTGTAGTCCAGCTTATCTGACGTTGCATTACCCGTGATTGTTACGCCATCAGCGTTAACGAATGTAGCGTTTGTACCGTCAGAGATAATTGCATCGATACCGGTAAAGCTATCGGTACCGTAGGTTGTCGTTATTGAACCTGCGCCTGCACCGGTAAATTCAACCGTGTAATCACCCGTCACATCGGTTAAATCAAGCGTATCCGTACCCGCACCACCGGTGAAGGTATCGTTGCCTTTGCCTGCATCAACCAGGCTAAAGGTATTGCCCGCAGCGCTCGCTACGAACGTATCGGCCAACGAGGTACCTTTAACCGCTTCAATACCTGTGAAGGTATCTGTGCCTGCCACAGTACCTGTTACGGTACCGGCGTCAGCAGCACTGTAGGTCACAGTGATTGCAGTTGAATCCTTGCTGTAATCCAACAGGTCGGTTTCTGTGCCACCGTCGATAGTGTCGTCGCCCATGCCGGCAATGAAGGTATCGTTATCTGCACCACCGATGAGTGAATCATTACCCGCTGCGCCAACGATATAGTCCGCACCCGCGCCACCGTCAACGGTATCAGCACCCTCTCCTGCGTAAACGGTATCGTTACCATCGCCCGCAGAGAAGTTATCAGCGCCTACACCGCCGTAAAGGGTATTAGCGTTTGCATCACTTGTATCAGTTACCGCCGCTGGCGCTGTTATAGCAGGAGTCAGGTTGGTGGCGACAAAGATATTGCTGCCGCTTGCCTGGTAGACAGCGTACTGTGCTGAACCACCATTTATGGTAGTGGTATTGCCAGTATCAACCCAATCTGCGCCGTTCAGATTTAGCGTGTCAGTACCGTTTGTGCTATCCACAATCAACACGTGACCCAACTGGTAAGACGCATTGTCTACCGCGGTGTTGGTGTCGTTAGTCATATTGAGCACATCCAGGTGGCTCAGCGTCAGCGTTTGATCGCCGGTTGCCAATTCAATGTATTCAATCGACTCAACATCGGTTGTGCCGCGGCTGTTCATATCCAGCGTCATAGCGCCTTCAAGAACCAGCTTATCGACACCTGATCCACCATCAATGTGGAAGAAGTTAGCATCAGATACCTGCAGGGTATCCGAACCCGCGCCGCCTAGCAGCACATCGCTGCCGCCATCACCGATTAGTGTGTCGTTGCCGACATTACCAATCAGACGATCTTGGCCGTAGATCGCAACTGTATTGCTACCGCGACCTGCGTTGAGTGTGCCACCCGCTGTGGTGGTAATTTGCTGTACGGTATCTGAACCGTTACCCAGTTCAGACCAAGAGGCATCTTTAGTCGCTGTGAGCGCTGAAGAGCCGTAGAAGATCTGGGTTGAATAGTTATCGCTCAACGATACATCGGCAAAACCATCACCGTCGACATCGCCCATGGCTGTCCATTCACCAGTACCCGTTCCAAGAATCTGGATACCGAAGTCTTGCACTTCAATGGTGTTGACGTCGTTCCATAGGTTAGTCGCCTGCCCCAAGAAGAGGTAAGAAGAGCCGCTTCCTGAAGTAGAGTTCTGATCGCCTTCAGCGTCACCGCTGGATTGAATGATGAAGTCGTCATAGCCATCACCGTTCATATCACCCACGCCGGTGTAGCTCGATTTAGTCAGGTAGTCATAATCGAGAGCACCGACAATGCGGAAGCCTAGGTCATTAGCCGCCAAATCCGTCAGACTGAGATCAGCCGTTCCATCATCTAGGCTCGCGCTGCCGAATACAACGTATGCTGCACCGTTCTGTTTGAGGTTGTAATTATCTGTTTCGTTGCCAGCGATCAAGATATCGGCAAAACCGTCACCATTGATGTCGCCCAGCTGGGTGTAGACGTAATCTTGGCTACTGGTTGCATCCGCATCGCCAGTAATACGCAGCACTGCCGCTGAGTTATCGGTAGCCGCTGCTGAGCCTGTACTCAAGTTAACCGATGACCATTCACCCTCTTTGCCGAATACAACATATGTATTGCCGCCATAGCTCATGAACATATCAGCGATACCATCGCTGTTCACATCGCCTGCAGCAGAAATCGAATTGAAGCTGCCTAGATCCACAATGGTCCATGGCATTTCTACATCGATTCCACCTGGCAGTGGCTGACCAAATACAAGGTCACCGCCGTTATTGGTGATAAAGTCGTCATAACCGTCACCGTTTACATCACCTACTGCAATTGGATCCCAGTTGGTTGTAGTTTTGGTGATTAGATCCGCCTGCGTCGACGTTGTTGTAACCGTGTACGTTGTTGATACCGCGTCTTCAGATACGTCTAACAGGTCACTGGTCCAGCCATACCCTGATTCGTAGGTTGAAGGCAGGATGGTTGTACCATTCACGTCATTGGTTAATTGATAAGTATCTACGTCGCCGCTTACTCCGGCGGTGATGAAGTTATTACCGCCAAGGAAGAAGTACATACGATCAATTGATTCGAAGCTCCACGAATCGTTGCTAACGTTATTAATAGAGGTATCAGCGCTAGTGGCAATGTAATCACCCAAATCAATCGTAGTCGCGTAGCCTTGATAATCACGGTAATCACTTAGAGATGGATATGCACCTAGAGCCCAATCATCAGTACCCGATCCATACTCATCACCTTCGTTGAATGTGAGGCTAATGTCGGTATTCGTTGAAATGGTGACGAAGTCAGCTTTACCGTCACCATCGATATCACCAATAGAACCTAGGTCGGAAGCAAAACCATCACCCGTCAATGCGCCCGATGTCAATCGGATGCCGTCAGACTCCGCACCACTCCCGAGAGATTCAAGGTTAACAGCACCAATACCGCCCTCTTGACCAAAGACGATGAAAATTTCACCGGTTGTTCCCGTATCGAAATTTGAACCATCACGGCTAGGATGTTCTCCCACACGTCCTTGAGTATCGGAGTAGATATTGTAACCACCGACATAAGGCACCGATTCAAAATATGCGTCGTAGTCAGAGCCGGAAGTATCTACAGCTCTACCGTCGTTCCAATAACTTGGGTATCCGAGGTAGTAATCATTGATGTAAGGTAAATCAGCAGTTGAAATTGTTGAGCTATCAACAACAGCAAAGTCATCAAAACCGTCGTTGTTGACATCTCCAATGTTAACGACGTAGCTCGTATCATCTTGGCTATTCACCGAATCTACAAACGTCACAGTATCAACACGCAGACCCTCTGGAAGCACATCGGCATTGAAATCAAGCGTCGCGCCGTTGAATGGAATAGTCCATCCCTCAGTGATCACATTGATGTCCGCATCGACTTTAACCACCATGCCATCGAGAGCGTAGTAGTCGTACGTTGCGTCTGCAGAGATACGTGCCCATGGGCCTTCCAACGTGAGGGTGTCGTCGTCATTGCCGTCAATAATGAGCGAAGTATTCTCGCCATAAGAGGTTGCAAGAGGACGCTCTAGCAAGTAGAGCATTTCTTTGTAATTTATCGTTAGTGCGTTAGCACCATCACCGGTCATATCGATACGCTCGAAGCTGCGCAGGCTAGCCCCTGCATAGCCCGTCATATCCAGGTCGTAGCCATTACCGATGAACTCAAGGGTGTCGTAACCCACACCGCTAGCGTTAGTGCCACCGTCGAGCAGTATAAAGTCGAGATCGGTCAGGCCAATAACATCACTACCCTCACCACCCCGAATGATGTCAGCACCACCCAAACCGTAGATTGTGTCGTTACCTACAGAGCCTGCGATGCGGTCCGCATTGTAGTCACCCAGCAGCACATCATCGCCAGCAGTACCGGTACTCATCAGAGAGTCGGTAAAGTCTCCGCCATTGATGACAAAGGCTTCACCGGATGCGTAACCATCACGGTCGTTGCGAGGCATACCGAAGACCATATCCACGGTGCCATCCAGGTTGAAGTCACCTGTCGCAGCAGAGAAACCAAGCTGCTCTTGTGGCAAGCCACCGGTGATCTCGAGACCCTGCTCACCTAGTTGGGTGACATTGTAAGAGTCAAGCCATGCGCTCTGCGCCTGACCGTATAGAACGAATGCTGCACCGGAGTCAGTATCACCGTCATCACTAGCTAGTTTGTCTTCCGTTGTGCCTGAGTCTGGGTACACACCACCGGCTGTTAACAACAGATCGTTGTAGCCATCGTTGTTCAGATCGCCGAACTCAACGACACCCTTGAGCCAGTTGTCTTCAGTACCGTAGATTTCAACAACGCGGTTATCAGCACTCAACTCTTCGAAGTTGATGACGCTATCCCACATGCCCGCTTCTCCGAACACGAGGTAGTACTTGCCGTAGACGTAGTTATCACCATCGTCTGCGTTATTCAGCGTTGGATCGTAGACTTTGTTCGGGCTACCGAAGATAAAGTCCATGATGCCATCGCCATCAACGTCGCCAGCAGCTTCTACCACCAAACCTGCACCTTCACCGACGGCAGTGTACCTGTAATCACCGATATTGGTTCCATCTGGTGTGGTTATTGAGTAACTGCTGGTGTAGTCGGAACTGCCAGTCTGATCGAGCGATGCTGATTGAATCCAACCCGGATCAACCTGAGTACCAGCTTCGGTTGCGAAGTAGAGAGGTGAACTTGTGTAAGCGACATCGGCAGCGGTGTAGAAACGCACGCTAGTTGCGTCGCCATCTACCGCCTCATCAACATTTTCGATAGATGCGCGAATAGCGCCGCTATCGACTGTGATGTAGTAACCCGTTGCGTAATCAAGGTTACCACCTGCATTCAGCGTTACAGACTTACCGTCGAACACCAACGAACCGCTGTTCGAACCACTACCATCAGCCACATCGAACTTCTCGATCAATCGACCGTCTCCATTCCAGAGGTAGATGTATTCAGTAGCTGCGGTGCTGGTGCCGGCTTCAACGTTCTCATCGAAGTTAATGGCGATACCTGCATCCAGATCAACAGTGGTCACGTGTGAAACTGCTACCCCACCGTTAGCGCCAGTCAACGCCTGAACATTGCTCTCATCCGCTGTGCCGAAGGTTGTGAAGTTCACTTCACCGTTGGTTGTGATATCAAATGCGTTCCCACTCGAGTCCGCCAAACCGTTGGCATACAACGAATAGCGAGTGCCATAGTCCAAGTTTTGACCCGGATCGACTGTCACCGTCTGACCGCTAATGGTTAGTGTGCCACCGTTCGTGCCTGTAATGGTGTAAACACCATCAACAGCGACTGGCGCACTGGTCCACGCAAAACTCTCTACAGTGGTATTGGCGTAGTCGCTGTAGAGGCGAATGTCGATCTGTCCTGCCGTTGCTGGGATCAATGTCTCAGAGGCTTTAAACACGATATCGTCTTGAACAGATACACCGCTCAAGTAAGTCGTATCGTTCTGCACGAATGCCGTTGTGACATCCTCACCTGTTGCGAAGAAGACAACTTCTGGTGCAACAGAATCTGTTGCTTGTGTCGTAAAGCTGTACGTTGTCGTAGCAACACTGTTACCGGCTGTATCTTTTATGTTGCTGAACAGGATTGTGTATTGAGTGTTAGCTTTGAAAGTAAAGCCTGGGTCAATCTCAATCTGGTTGTTATCGGTTAAGAGTGTAGAACCGTTTTCGTTGAACGCGAGGTCCCATGTCCCGGTCCTAACGCCACCACCCAATGAACCTTGTGTAGTCTGAAGATCAAAGCTCTCTACAACGGTACCATTTGCTCCACCCTCTAGAATGGAGATGGTACCGTTATTTCGAATGCTCTCAGAGAAGTTGAAGAAGAGTCGGAAGCCCTCCTCTGCTGCATAAGAAGTCACACTGTAGTCAGGCGCGTTTTGAACACTTGAACTGCTAATTACATCCGATGTTTCAATACTGCGAGTATCAACAGTCTGGAACGGTTCAGTGCCTGCAAGAAGACTGTAGTCAACATATGTGCTGCCATGGTCGGTGGTTGCACCATAGCCAGGGTCGGTGTAGTTCGAATAAACGTAATAAGTGCCTCTTAAGTCGTTGGCTTTATCATAGCTTTGGTAAGCTTGTAACAGGGCATATTCAAGCGCTGGCGCTGTGTAATCCGTAGACGCTGAACCCGTCGTGAAGTTCCAAGTCTCGTTATCCTGAATTCCTTCGTAAAGATTACCCGACGAATCTTGGATCGCTCCGTTTTCAATCGTGATATAGAAACTGCTATTACCGGTGAGCGCGGAACCTGGATTGATTCCAAAGCTATCACCGTCTACCTGCCAGAGTTTACCGCCATTGGTACCTAGACCAGTTAAAATATCAAAGGTCTCAACCAACTGGTCGGTACCAGCACGGAAGATTTTGATAGTACCTGATTCAGCAAACTCAACATTCTCATTGAAGTTAATGTAGATGTTGCCTGTTGTGCTAACACCGGTTGCGTTATCGCTAGGCGTTACAGAGGTTACAGTGGGTGCCAATCCATCTTTCTGTACTACTGTAGTATCTGACCAGCCATCTGCCTTACCGAATACGATGTAGGCGCTACCCGCATAGTCAGTCTGGGCTGAATCACCTGTAGTAACTGTATTAACAATGTTTGGACCGCCGACGATAAAGTCATCGTAACCATCCGCGTTAACATCACCTAGCCCGTCAATATCCATACCGATATTAGTGCGGTTGTCACCATCTGACAGCAAGTCTATCGAGTCGTATTCACTCACAACATCTGTGGTAGCGTTTCCGTACGATGTTACAGTGGTTGTTGCAGACCCAGCATTAGTCGTTGAGCTGCCATCCAGCCAAACAAGTAAATTGGCATCAGTTTGCTCTGCCGAGGCGAGCTGTTGCATGTTATCAACGATTTCTGACTCTGTACGTGCATCGCTCCAAATACGAACATCGCGTATTAGACCGTCGAAATCTCTGCCGTACGTTTGCAGGTTTTGAGCAATTGCCACGCCATAATTATTTTGGTTGATAGTGATTGAAGTCGCTAAAGTCGCTTCCAGCACACCATCAATGTAAAGACTCATGGTCGAGCCGTCATAGGTCGCTGCTATGTGATGCCACTCGTTGTCGTTTACGTTAGTTGTACCCGAGACGCTGACTGAAGTGGATGATGAATCGTTCAGGGCAAAATTGATCGAATCTGATGAACTACCCGAACTGTCACGTGCAATTCGCCAAGCGCTGTCACCTTTAGTGACTAACGACTCCCAGCTCTTAGAGAAACCATCTGACTTCATCCAAAGCTCTACGGTCATTGTATTGGTAAAGTCGAAAGCGGACTCGTTGCTTAGACTCAGATAATCACCATTACCATCGAAACGGAATGTATCGATGGCTTCTGCAACATCGCCACCGAAGACAACCGTTACCTCCCCGTTGCCGCTATTAGCGAAGGGATTACCGATTGCAAAGTCGGCGTAACCGTCATTGTTGATATCGCCTAGTGCGGAGATCGTTGTGTAGTTTTCGTCATTTGTGTACAGGTGTTCGGAAGTAACTACAAAGCCATTTTCCGCTGATGGAGTAAAGCTATCGAGATCTACATCATCCCACTCAGTCCGACCATACATCACGATGACTTTGTTATCGCCGCTTGCCGTGTCGTAGGTTGTCGCGATATCGGCAATACCATCACCGTTCACATCGCCAATAGACGTTACACCAAAGCCATACTGGTTCCAGTTTTCTGACTGGTAACCCGTATCAATCAAGTCATTGAGTGCAACACCATTGTTGGTAATCTCGAAGCCGTTAGAGCTGAGATTCGACAAGTCAAATTGACCTGCCATTGACTCAGTACCAAAGACAACATAAGCGCCATCAACTTTGTTGACGATGATGTCATCAATGCCATCTTTGTTGAGGTCGCCGGCATTCTCTACTTTCCAGCCAGCGTACTGGTCGATACCTGAGCTTACAAGGTAAGCACCGTCATCGTAGGCCACTGAGAAGGCAGACATCTGCAAGGTTGGGTCAACTACTTCTACATGAATAGCAGGTTTGTAGTAGATAGTCGCACCGTTGTCTGATGTCAGTACCTTGTAGTCCACACCGTTGTAGTTAACAACCGGTGCGCTGACGATATCTGACCACTCACCATAGAGATGGATGCTGTCTTTGATGGAGCCATTGACGACAAGCAGGTTATCGTCGTCGGTCATGTTCAGAACAGTATCTGGAGTCAAGATCAGAGTATTCGAGTATTTATCGAATGATGTACCCGAAGAGGCATCGTCCTGAGTCAGGTCAATCTCTTCAATGTTGGTCAATGCGGTTGATGACAACAGCGCCGTGTTAATAATGGCATCTGCTGAGAGTTCGAAGAACACCTTGTCATAGCCACGGCCGCCGTCGGCTGAGGTGAAGCCCATATCCTGGATACGAATAGTATCTCCACCATCACCGGCAGACGAACCGTCACCGAGGTTTTCAACGGTAATATCATCAGCACCGGAGGTACCCATGATGATACGACCGCCCAGCTCGTTAGAGATAGACACGGTAACTTTTTCATAGACTGCCACAATGGCTTGGTCTTTCTGGAAGACGTTGTAGATCTTACCGTCAAGATCCGACTCAACGCCTGCTGTCGTCCAGCCACCGTAGAGTTTGACTACGTCATCGATATCACCTTTTACGGTGACCTTACCGGAATCAGACATTGCCAATACAGCCGCTTCATCCATGTAGACGGTCTGGTTGTTGTTGCCACTCAGATCGATAATCTCGAAACCATCAACCACACCCGGTACTACTTTGGTTAGGTCAACGTCACCCGCAGCCGTGTTGAGCAGATCATTCGTATTGCTCGCACCACCATCGCTGTCTTCTGATGTGATAACGAGGGTATCAGTACCTACACCACCGAATACACGGAGGTCTTCAGCATCGTATACGATGCGATCATCACCGGCTTCGCCGTAGATAATATCGGCACCCGCGCCGCCGTCGATGGTATCTGCGCCAGCGCCAGACTTGATTGCGTCTTGGCCTGTTGTACCGTCGATGCTGTCGTCGGCAGATCCTGCGTCCGCATCATCTGTGATGACAGCCACCGTATTAGCACCGCTAACCGTTAGCGAGCCTGAGAGGTCGCCTTCAGTGAAGACAATATCATCGCCACCGCCATTGATGGTCAATGTGCTACCTGCCAGTGAAGCTAGCGTTGCCGCATCGATAATAACGTAATTGTCGCCAGAGCCATCAAGATCAATAACCTCGAAGGATTCAAGCGCTGGACGGAGTGCTCCCGTATCAGGCTGTGCAGGTTCTTGTAGATCGATGATTTCGCCTGCAGTCACAACTTTAAGCGTATCGGTATCCAAGGCACCTGACTCACCGTCATTACCACCATGTAACAAGGTATCTGCTGCATCGTAGATGACTGTGTCATTGCCATCGCCACCGTAAACGAGGTCCGCCCCGGTACCACCGTCAAGCGAATCATCGCCGCCACGGCCTTCTACCTGGTCAGAACCCTTACCACCTGTCAGTGTATCAGCCAGTACTGGGTCACCCACTAACTGGTCACCCTTAACTACTTGCAGACCCGCCAATACGGTTACTTGTGTACCGTCGGTCGCGTAGCCGATGAACTTGTTGTAGGTGATACCTGCAACAAGCTCAGAACCACGCGCCTCCCAGCCATCGCCTGCAAGGCGCACTGAGTCACCCTCATCACCGGTCACGATCAGCGCATTAGTTGTGCTGGAGATCGCTTGAACATCGTCAGCGTTTACAACCGCTGTGTTGTTACCTGTACCGGTAATATCGATGATTTCAACGTCGCTGATTACAGCGTCGTTAATAGTTGTCAGATCAATGGTTACACCAGAACCATTAACCATCAGGGTATCGTTGCCGTCACCACCGTCGATGCTGCTGTCATTTGCATCGTAAACGAGTTTGTCGTCGCCAATGCCACCAAACAGGGTGTCATCACCAGCTCCGCCATCGAGATCGTCATTACCTTTGAGGCCAACCAAGGTCTGGTCGCCCGCTCCGGCTGTCATCTCATCACGCAGGTTAGTACCTGTGTAGGTGATAGATACATTAACCCCGTTTTCGACATTAACTGTTGCTGTTACACCATTGATTTCCAAGGTGTATGCAGTGTGAGTACCGTTATCTGCACCCATCACCCAATTGCCGTTGAGTGCTACCGTATCGTCAGAGTCACCGTTGACCTCAACTGTACCCGCTGTGTTAAGCGCAATAATGTCGCTGAAGTTAGCCGTCAATGTACGGCCGGCTGTACCAGCATCCTGAAGATCGATTACTTCGATGTTCTGGATAGTTGTGTCGTCAATTGCTGTTAGATCAAGGTCTTCATCATCTACCAACAGGGTGTCGTTATCTGCACCACCGTCTACAACACCGTCGTTGGCATCGTAAACAAGGGTATCGTCACCGGCGTCACCACGAAGCACGTCCGATCCACCAAGACCATCAATGTAGTCAGCACCTTCTAGGCCGCGAACCAGTTCACTTCCAGCTGTACCCTGGAGTGCACCGTCGCCACCTGAAGTACCAACAATTGCGTTTTCGACAGTTACATTGTCGTTAATCAATAATGTTGAACCGTCATCACTGGTCCAAGTTGTGTAGGTGCCATCAGATGAACCTTGAGTCCATGTAACACTGGGATCTGAGAGATACACTTTATCTCCAGCATCACCCTCGATGGTCATAGTGTTGGCTGGAGTCGCTGTACCGGTTTGATCCTGTACCGTTGCAGAGTTGATGATAAGTGTGTTGTCACCAGCACCTGTGATATCGATCGTTTCAATTCCACTGATGCCTGGGCGAGTACCACCCGCCGTTGGGCGAGCGGTCTCTGTGAAGTCGAGTACTTCATTGCTTGCATCTGCTGCAAACTGGAGCGTGTCGCTGTCCGCACCGCCGTCTATGATGCCGTCATTGGCATCGTAAATGATGGTGTCATCACCTGCTTCACCGTAGAGGCTATCTTCGCCCGCACCGCCGTCAAGCGTATCGTTACCTGCATCACCCAGTACGGTATCGTCACCGTCGCTACCGATCAGACTGTCGTTATCGGTACCACCGGTGTATTCGATCGAAAGTTCAATCTCTGGGTTGATCAGAATAGTTGCGGTAGTGTCCGCATCAACCACAAAGGTGTACTTGAGGTATGGCACTACTGGGCCGTCTTGGTAACTAACTGGCTGTGTACCATCTGCTACCCAGTTGCCGCTTAGTGTCAGACTGTCTGCGATATCGCCGTGCACCTTCAGGGTGTTGGTTGTGTCAGAGAAGTCAACTACATCCGTTGCGTTGAGTTTGATTGACTGAGGCCCATTACCCGTAAGATCGATCTCTTCCACACCGATAAACTGCGTATTGTCTATCGTTGTAAAGTCTACTGGATCTGTGGTGTCGATAAGCAGCGTGTCGAAACCGATACCCATATCTACAGTATCGTTTGCATCGAACAGTACTGTGTCGTCACCTGACAGTGTGCTGATGTTATCAGCGCCAGCGCCACCGTCGACGTAGTTGGCTGACGCGCCACCTGTGATGGTGTCGTCACCCGAACCGGACAGTACATTCTCGAAGTCAGAGATTGTGTCGTCGCCGCTATCTGGCGCCGACACTTCGCCGGTAGAGAGATTGATAGAGGCGTTGCCGGTTTCCGCAGTGTAATCGAGGGTATCTATACCCGCATCACCTAGGAAGGTGTCGTTACCTACACCGCCAATGACAGTGTCATCACCTGTACCAAGGTTGACTGAGTCATTGCCCTCGCCCGCATCGACGTAATCATCGCCTGCGCCTGCGATAACTGTGTCGTCACCTGTACCCGCGGTAATGCTGTCATTACCTGCGCCTGCATCGAGGGTGTCGTCACCGCTGCCCATATCGACGGTATCGTTACCGTCTCCGCCAGACAGGGAGTCGTTCCCATCGCCAGCGATAATTGAGTCATCACCTGCGCCCGCATCGATGCTGTCATTACCAGAGCCAGCCGCGTCAGGCTTATCGCCACCGTAGATGGTGTCGTTGCCTGTGCCGCCTAGTATCGTGTCGTTGCCCGCACCTGCGACGATGCTATCATCACCGGAGCCCGCATCACCGTAGTCATCACCCGCGCCTGCTGTGAAGGTATCGTCACCGCCGTTACCGGTGTATTCATCCGAACCATCAGTACCCACTGTGGTTTCGGCCTCTTCGCCGGATACAAAGATGAAACCAACAGAGATGCCTTGTTCAACCTTAATCGTGGTTGTACCACCGGCAACACTGTAATCGTAAACATCGTAGGTGATGCCATCGATTGTCTCTGTTGAGGTTGGCGTAGTTGGCCAATTAGCACCCACCAGACGGATTGAGTCTGCAGAAGTACCATTTACGATAACGGTACCGCCAGTTGCGCCTGTACCATCGCCATTCAAGTTGCGGATATCAGAATCCGACAGTTTCAGAATCTGTGATCCGTCAGCGCTCAGATCGATCGCTTCGAAGTTGGTGTAGATCTCATCACGTGTCACAGTGAGGTCAAACAGCGATACGCTTGAACCCACGCTTAATGTGTCGAAATCAGCACCAGCATCTACCAGAGCGTCATCCTCGTCGAAGACGATAGTATCGTTGCCCGCACCCGCTGAGATCGTATCGGCACCACCCGCGCCATCGATTACGTTCGCAGTATCGGAACCAGTGATTACATCGGTACCGCCCGTACCCACTACGTTTTCAATACTTACCAGCGTATCGGTGCCTGCGGTAGCGCCATTGCCACCAGTAACCGTGCCCGTTGCAAGGTTGATAGTGACTGGGCCCGTTACATCCGCGTAGCTAGCTGTATCGTTGCCATCACCACCAATTAGGCTGTCAGTGCCAACACCACCGTAAAGGGTATCGTCGCCTGCACCACCATCTAAGGTGTCAGAGCCAGCGTTGCCTTTGAGAACGTTAGCATTAGCATCGCCAGTGAGGGTGTCGTTACCTGAACCACCTTCAACATTCTCGATATTGGAGAGCGTATCCTCGCCGATATCATCACTGCTCGCAGTACCGTCGGCCAGACTCAGAGTGATAGCCGCTGAAGTATCTGAGTAGTCAGCTACGTCATTTCCAGTGCCACCATCCAGTGAATCGTTACCCAATCCACCGCGCAACGTATCACTACCCGCTCCACCTAGGAGGGTATCGTCACCACCATTGCCGACTAGGGTATCGCTACCGTCTGCACCATCAATTAGGTTTGCATCGTTAGAGCCGTAAATAGCATCGTTGCCAGAGCCCGCTGTTACAGATTCAAAACCTGAGAAGTTATCTTTCTCAGTACCTGAAACTGCCGTTCCTGCAGATACACTAACCCCGTCTTTTGTTACAGAGCTGCCAAAGAGGTTAACAATCCAGTTCTTAACAGAACCGGTGAAGCTGAGCGTGTCATTACCGGCACCACCCGTCAGGGTATCGTTGCCTGCACCACCGTTGAGAGTATCGTCACCCTCATTGCCGACCAACAGGTTACCGGTGCTATCGCCCGTGATGCTGTCGTTGCCTGCACCACCAGCTACGCTCTCGATACCACTGAGAGTATCGGTGTCGCCTGCACCATCGGTTGCTGTACCTGTAGATAGATCTACAGTTACACCGTTAGTTTCGTCGCTGTAATCAGCGGTGTCGTTACCCGCACCACCGGCTAGCGTATCGTCACCTGCACCACCGCGCAGTTTATCGTTACCAGCTTCACCCTCGAGCGAGTCATTTCCGCTTCCGCCAATCAGCGTATCGGATTCGGCGCCACCGTAGATGGTGTCGTTACCTGCACCACCATCAAGCACGTTGTAGCTGTCATCACCCGTGATGCTGTCATTTCCCGCACCGCCGATAATGTTTTCAATATCATTGAGCTGATCAGTACCGGTATCTGCTGAGCCACCTGTAGGCGCACTTGAACCTGGCGTTGTAGACAGGTCGATAGTGAGGTCTTGGGTTTCTTCACTGTAGTCGGCTGTATCGTTGCCGGCGCCACCACTCAGAGTATCATTCCCTGCCCCTCCAACCAGCGTATCGTCTCCGGTAGAGCCGTTTAAAGCGTCATCCCCTGCCTCACCTTCAAGGATGTCAGCGCCGCTCGTGCCGGTAAGTGTGTCATCACCAGCGGTACCCACTTGAGTTATCGCGACAGTTACATCCCTGAAAACTTTCAGCGTAAGGTCGATCGTGCGATCGGGATTAAATGATGTGTCGACATACGAGCTGGTGTAAACGCTGTATGCACCATCCGATGTACCTTGAACCCATGCACCCACTAAATTAACGATATCAAACTCTGACCCTTCGACGGTGACTGTCATATCGTAATCGCTTGGGTTTACCGATGTATCCTCCACAACAGTGCCAAGACCATACATGCTGGCTTCAGTCAAAATCAGCTTAGTCGACTGAGTACCGGAAATATCAATTATTTCAATGCCAGATATGGATGGCGATACGAGAGTGGATAGATCCAGCTCCGACTCATCTACTGACAATGTGTCTTCACCAGCGCCACCTTCGACAAGCGTATCGTTAGCATCAAACACGATAGTGTCATCACCATCACCACCCAATAGGCTATCAACGCCATCACCACCGTCAAGACTGTCATTCCCGGTACCGCCGTCGAGGGTGTCGTTTCCGGCTCCGCCCATTAAGGTGTCGCTGTCAGCGCCACCTTGAAGATCATCGTCTCCGGCACCACCATCTAGGCTATCGTTACCAGCACCACCAAGGACGGTATCTTTGCCATCACCACCATTGGCAACGTCATCGCCATCTCCAGCAACTAGGCTGTCATTGCCTAGCCCGCCTTCGAGTGAATCATCACCAGCACCACCTTCGACAGTATCATTGCCATCGCCTCCGTCTAAGGTATCGTTGCCTGCAGTGTCTGTGTCTGTAACAGGGTTTCCATCTGCATCAGTATCATCTATACCACCTTTGATAAGGTCATCACCATCACCACCTAATACTGAATCATTGCCCTCACCACCATAGACGGTATCGTCACCAGTACCACCATCAACAGTATCGTTACCAGCACCACCATCAACTGAATCGTTATCGGCACCACCAAGAACAGAATCATCGCCTTGACCGCCCTCGACAGTATCTTCGCCGGCACCCCCATCAAGGGTGTCATTACCAGTATCGTTGGAATCACCACCGGTGACAGAGTCGTTACCCGCTCCACCAAGTACCGAGTCATTACCAGCACCACCAGTGACATCATCGTCACCGTCACCGCCATCGACAGTGTCATTCCCCGCGCCACCGTCAACGGTATCAGCGCCTAGACCACCGTTGGCTGAGTCATTTCCGTCTCCACCATTAACGGTATCAGAGCCATCTCCACCTAGAACGGTATCATCACCAGCATCACCAGTAACTGAGTCATTCCCATCACCGCCGTCGACCGAGTCGTTACCAGTACCACCACTCAGAGAATCATCGCCTGTTTCACCGGCGATACTATCGTTGCCAGCGTCACCTTCTAGGGTATCGTTGCCTGCACCACCAGAGACAGTATCGTCACCACCTGCAGCATTGTAAGTATCGTCAGCAGAGCCGAAGGGAACATAATCTGGCCCCGAAGTTGATGGGATAACAACAGAGGCAGAAATGGTATTTTCAACCCAAACCTCGTTACCGCCGTAGCTGTAAACATTGTAGGTAACACTATCTACAGTTTCAGTGCGAACCTGCGCGAAACTATCGTTAAACTCGATAACATCTGATGCACCGCCATTAATAGTTAGTACGGTGCTACCTGCAGTCAACAATGCGGCCAAGTCTGAAGATTTGAGATTAAGTGTTGTGCCGTTGGCATTATCCAGCTTAATGACTTCAATGTTTTTCAAGACACTGTCGGCAACATTTTGAAGATCAAGCGTTGCATCCTGAATAACTAGAGTATCGGTGCCATCGCCACCATCGATTAACACATCATTGGTATCAAAGATAATGGTGTCATCACCTGCACCAGCAGCAATGGAGTCAGCACCTACGCCACCATCAATATAGTCATCACCAGCGCCGCCGTTAACAGTATCGTCCCCTGTACCACCATTAACCGTATCGTTGCCGTCGCCACCATCTACCGAATCATTGCCAATACCACCATCGACAGAGTCATCGCCTGTACCACCATCGACTGTGTCATCGCCCTCACCACCGAGCGCGGTGTCATTACCGGCACCACCTTCAACAGTGTCGTTCCCGGTGCCACCATCTAGGCTATCGTCCCCGGTATCAGTAGCATCACCGCCTGTGACTGAGTCATTACCTGCACCACCGGTCGCCGTGTCATCACCGTCGCCACCGGTTACGGTGTCATTGCCTGCACCACCATCAACGCTGTCGTTACCTGTGCCGCCATCAACGCTGTCGTTGCCTTCGCCACCATCGACT
>JABXHR010000106.1 GCA_013373515.1 Gammaproteobacteria bacterium
AATTGGAATCTAACGCTCTCTCAACTGGCCATCCATTTTGAGGGGCGAATCGACCAGTACGTGGAGCTGTGAAAATTTAGGCTGACACAGAGTTTTGAATACCCTCGAAAAAAATCGAAAAGAAAAATGAATAGAAAAATACACTTCCTTCCGAAAAAAAACAAAACCGCAATTAGCGGACTCCGTCATGAACTAAGCTTCGAAAATCTACATTCGCTGCGAAGTGTTATACAGGCAAAATTTAACCAAGAAATCATTGGAGAGCGCGTCATGGGATGCTTAGAGGATGATGAGTATGCACTACTAGCATTGCTTTTTATCACTGAAATCACAGAATACGTACCAATAAACCCAAAGCTAACGCAGCCTGAAATTAAAAGAATCGCATGTGACTGCGGCGCCAGCATTATGATTGCGTCGTCAAAATATATCAATACTCTTAATGAATTACTAGGCCCAAAAATAAAAATCATCGATTGGACACTTGAAGCGGAGGAATTCATCAATGAGATTAGAACACAAAATTACAAAAATAGAATATCATATGAATGTGAAGGCAAATTAATTCTACACACCTCTGGATCAACCGGGACACCTAAACGTGTTCCAATCAGTCTTAATTCGATAGCCATATCTGCCAAAAATATCGCCGCCGAACACAAGTTGACAGAAAGTGACGTCGCATTAAATCCATTACCAACATTCCACATCGGAGCCCTAGTAGACGTTTTACTCGCGCCGCTTTCAGTCGGTGGCTCTGTCATTATCACAAACAACAGATCGGCAAAAGCACTAGCAACTGATATCTTAAAACATAGACCAACATGGATTCAGCTAGTACCGACATTACTCCAAAACCTAGTTGAAGAACTTTGCAACGAGACACTGGAAAGCATCGGAAAATCATTGAATTTTATAAGAATAATTTCATCTTCGCTTTCACCCGACTTAAAAGTATTAGCAGAAGAAAAATTAAAATGCACAGTTATTGAAATGTATGGAATGACGGAGGCTGCTGGCCAAATATCCACAAACAGTCGAAAATCAAGTGAACATAAAATCAAAAGCGTAGGCAGGCCTAAGAATGTGTCTGTTAAAATACTCGATGCTTATGGCAACCCTGTAAATACTGGTAGAGTTGGTGAAATCTGCATCTGCGGGCCGACAGTTTTTGGTGGCTACGAAGGCGTAGAGCGGTCTGAAACTTTTTTCGACGAATGGTTTCGAACCGGCGACATCGGCTACATGGACACGGAAGGCTATCTTTTTCTTCGTGGTAGGATAAAAGAGCAAATCAACGTTGGAGGAGAAAAGGTATCGCCAGTAGAAATTGAGGAAGTTGCACTCACATGCCCCGGAATAAAGGAAGCTGTTGCATACTCCATTCCCCATCGAACGCTAGGCGAACAAGTTGGGCTAACAATCGCATGCGATTCCAAACAGTCATTAGATAGATTATCGGTACTTCTGAATCAAAGGCTTGCCAAACACAAGCAACCACGAAAGATACTGTCGACGACGGAGCTACCAAAATTACCAAACTCTAAACTTGATCGTGTTGCAATTCGTGAGAGTGCAATAAAAGTAGACACAAGTGGAAATTTAAGGATCGATGAGGAATACAGTTCAAGAAAGCTAAAAATTGCAGAAATTTGGTCGAGAACACTTAAGAGCAGACTACCTAACCCAACAGATGACTTCTTCGAAATGGGGGGTGATAGCCTGAACGCATTAGACTTCCTCACCAGGTTAGAAAAACATCTAGGTCGCGGGATAAATTCAAGCCAATTATTTGAAACGCCAATATTTGATGACTTATACAACGCAATTGAAAACAGCGAATCAAGCCAAATAATTGACGACAAAAGATCAGTTTCATACGTAAAGAGATTGACTGTAGGATGGCCAGGCCAAATCGTAATAAAAAACGGAATTTTCCGCGGATTTGGAACTTTAAAAAAAGGGAACCCAATCTTCTGGTCAGGTCAGGACAGTGAAGAAACAATGATTTTGGTCAATAGCATCGGAAAAAATAAGCCCGTTTATGTAACTGGCTCGCTGTACCAACTCCCAAATAGAACCCAAGAAGATTTCGACAATCTCGTATCATCAATTATTTCAGAGATCCAAGAAATCCAACCTAGTGGTTCAATAGTGCTTGGTGGAATATGCGGAGGTGCACAAATCATGCAAATGGTCGGAAGCAAGCTAATACAAACTGGAAGAGATGTAAAAGTCATCATTTCATCCGATTTTTGGCCAGAGAAACCGTTTGAATTCCCGGCACTACATCTCATGACCAACAGTAGGTACCATTCAGCTAGAATCATATACAAACATCACGAATTTTCTGTCGACCAGCTAAACCCAAAAGGTTACGCAATTATCAATTTAGATTCAGACCATCGCTTAAATAGCAAAACCATCATATCCAATACGGAAAATATTTTAAAATATATTAAAAACCCTCCGTCTAATAGGGAAGCAGGAAAATTGGACTCGAAAAGATGGACAATAGAAAAAAAACGCAGAGAAGTCCAAGGAAAAATTAAAATATGCAAACTTAGTAGAATTTACACACCAGGAAGTCAGATGAATATAGAAATTCAGATCAAAAATCTTAATTCATTTATATGGGATCGCAGTGAACATAGTGGGCTGACTGTCGTAGTTGATCTACTCAATTTCGATAGCTATGCACGAGAGATGTCTGCCGGTGTATTTATTCTGACTAAAGAAATATCACCCATGGAATCAATTACTTTAAATACAACAATAGATTTACCAAACGTAAAATTACCACTAATCGCAAAACTGACTTTTCAAAACCAAGGGATAAGGAAATTCAATAAAAAAACAGACCCTAGTGACTCAAAGATCATTTTTCCAAATTTATTTAAGTAAACTCACAATCTTAATTCGAACACCACGTATCCACTTATGGCCAAACTGTGCCTGGTAGTGGATTTCACTCGTATCAATGGTAAAATCATGTTGCAAAAGGCGACGACAAAATTCATAGATCATCGATATAGCTAATTTCTCGCCAATACATTTGTGACGCCCTATACCAAAACTGTAATCCTCCTTTTCAGCTAATGCATTAGCCGATGAAAGAGAAAGAAATACAGGCGTGCCGGGGTTAATTTTTTCACCGGCGATGCGTAAAGTCTCTGAGCAAATTCTTGGTACCGTTTGACCAGGTGTATCTCGTTTAATAGATTTCCTGACAAAGGAATCCGTTAACTCTGATGGCCTCAAATCAGACTCATACCATTGTATCAATACCGATCCAATTGCAGCCTCTACGTTCTCAACACCATCAGCCAACAATAGCAGCATGTTATCAGCAATAATTTCTTCATACCGTTCGCCACTTAATGCTGCAGGGCAGTTTTCCCTCATATATGTCACTAGAGATCCATTATATTTTTCTTCACCAATAGTATTTAGTATCGCCTGCCTTGCATCATTTAACGCAATCTCAGTTTTCTCAAATTCAATCGCACTTTGAGCAGGCGCAAACAGTCTAAAAAGCGCAGATGTATAACTCTTGATTTGCTGATCATCAAATTCTATTTCAAGGAAGGTCCTCATAACTTCAACAGAATAACGACGCGCCATATTTTCCACCAGAAGATATTCACTACCAACCACCATCGAAGACAAAATTTCATCAGCAATCGACTCAATTTTTTCATTAAAAGATTTCAATCGATTTGCATATGATATTGCGAGCCAGCGTCTTATTAAGGTATGCCGATCACTATCAAGAAACGGAGGAATATTTGCCGCAATCGATGCGGCGACATATTTACTCTGATTCCTTTTAGATAAAACAGAAAACCTAGACGGTTGATTGCATAAGCTTCTGTTGTAGAATGCTTCTCTTATGTCTTTATGATCAAGCAACAAGTACCCACCTGTAGAAAGAGGACATACTGGCCTTAGATTTTTTGATATCTCTAAAAAGTTTGCAATTAATTTTGGATCACTTAAATTCAAAAATTCCGAATGGGCGGAAGTGTTTTGATCTGACAATTTTGGTCGCCTAAGCCCATTTATGAACTGCTTTAAGAATTTCATTGCGATCTCGATTTAGGTGTGTTTGTATTTTTTTTCTATCGATGTCATCTAGCCTTGTACCCGTAGCCAGCTTAGCTAGCAAGTCGACATCGTAGAATCTTAATGCAGCAGAAAGTACAAAGACTTCGTCTGTTAGATCTGCAGTCGTTGATGGGGAGAGCATATCATCCACATTATCACTACCTAGCCTTACCTGAATACCTGCGGCACACAGGTCGAGCACACGGGCGATGCTGTTAAAAGTAGGCGTCAAAATAGGACGTAGCTGTCTCATACCAATGGCGGCGGAAGGGCAACAAATTACACCAATATTATTGTCGAGGAGTCGGCTCACCAATACATTCCAACGAACTTCATCATAGGTTGAAGGTGATATCATATGTATTACCCAGATCTTTGGCGATTCACTTTTTTTTGAAAATTCACTAAAACCCTCGTTTTCTATGACATCGAGCAAGCGTTCTGTATAGCATTCATTTGGGTGGTTTACCTGGTCGGTGTGAATTTGTATTTCAATTTGATTTATTACTGCGAGTTCCAATAACTGGCGACAACTTTCTTCAAACCCTATGTGCGTTGGATAGTCCTTTTGATCGTCTCGTTCTGGCAAGCTCCCTATAAAATCAGCGATCTCGATTCCCTTCTTTAACACTTTGAGGTTTTTACTATTTCCCTGCTCAAAACCCAAAGGACAATAGGCCCCAATACGAAAATTGATTACAGACTGATGCTCATCCGAAATAACCTTGGCGACTTCTAAAGCTCTTAGCCCTATATCACGGGCGGAAATATCTATTACACTATCTGCACGTGTTGTATTAACGCCAATCATTGTTTTCATAGCAGTATTCATTCGCTGATATAAGATATCAGTGGAATAAGCATAACTCTTATGGATATCAGAAATCGCAGAGTGCTTCTGACTAAGTGCCAAATGCTCAGACTTCTGACTTAATGGCAAGTCGTATGTGTGGACACGATCCAGGTGCATATGCGCATTGTAATACCCCCCATAACGGTTAACCTTTTCTTCTAACGACCGATAGAACTTCGATTTTTTCATTACGTTTGCCGAATAGTTGACATGGCCAAAGTATCATAAAATTCATTACTATCGTACCCTGATCCTATCCGCGACATTCGGACACTTTGAAGTCATGCAGCTTGCCGATTTTCATATTGTTAAAATGGGGCTGTCCCGGGTACTATTGATCTTCCATCAACCGATCAAGCACTTGCAGGAGAAGCTGCTAAAGGAAAGACAACCGCGCACATTCTGATTTTGACGTACATTACGTGCGAGTGCGTGGCGTGCTTTAGATTGACAATATCGGCGCTTGCTTTGGTTATGGGTCCAGTTTGCGTAAGTTGAAAAGTGCTGTTCTGATAATACGGTTGGAAAGTGACCGGTTTGCTGAGATAGCCATGTCACGGGTTGCTCGGGTTGTTTTCCGGATGGATGATAACCTTGTCGATCAGATGGGGCTGTCCCGAGGGTGCTTGAGGGTGGGGTTCGCTTCTCGGCTGTGAACCAGCAAATCTGGGGGCTACCTCAATTAGAGAAATTTGAGGTTATGAGTTAGACTTAAACGCATGCCAACAGTCATGCGCATTGGGCCATATCGGTTCTTCTACTACAGTAATGAAAGCGGTGAACCGCCGCACATCCACGTGCACCGTGACAGTATAAAAGCGAAGTTTTGGATTTCACCCGTAAGCCTAGCATCTTCGACGGGGTTTTCCGCCAAAGAGCTTCGTGAGCTCAACAGATTGGTATGCGAAAACGAGCAAGTTTTTAGGAGCCATTGGGATGAATATTTCAGCGATTAGAGTTTCGGCGAACGCTATTTCATTGAGTTTTGAAGAGGACGCGTTGTCAGTTTTGCTCGCTGACGGCCGTACCATCAAAACACCATTAGCTTGGTATCCTCGTTTGCTTGAGGCGACTGATACTCAGCGGCAGAACTATGAAATACTCGGGGAAGGGGAAGGGATTCATTGGCCTGATATCGACGAAGATTTAAGCGTTGCAGGAATGCTAATCGGCAATCGTGCGAGCTAATTAGCCGCTGTTTGTTTACCGCGTTGCTCAATGCAGATTGCGAAGCCAAACGTAGAGACGCCAAAGCTCTGATTGCTGTGAAAAGCAAATCGGAACTCAAGCCCGAGCTCAATAACCTTGTGCTCTGCATCAGGAATATTTCAATTCATCAGACGCAAGCGGATTGAAATGACGCCACTTGGCAATGCTGCGAAGCCTCACTCAATATTCTGCACCTGCTCCCGCATCTGCTCAATCAGCACTTTAATCTCCACCGCATGCTGTGTGGTGTCGCTGTCTTGCGCTTTGCTGCCGAGCGTATTGGCTTCGCGGTTGAACTCCTGCATTAAAAAGTCCAAGCGGCGGCCCACGGCGTCTTTGCGGTTGAGTACGCGGCTGAGTTCGTCGCAGTGGGCGTCTAGGCGGTCGAGTTCTTCGGCGATATCGAGTTTGCTGGCGGCTATCACGATTTCTTGTTCGATGCGATTGGGGTCGGCGTCGATATTGAGTTCTTCTAGGCGCTTGAGCAGTCTGTCGCGTTGGCGTTCGACGACGGCGGGGCGGTAGTTGCGAAGCTCGGCGACATGGGTTTTGATGGCGGCGGCGCGTTCGGCGATGGCGGCGGCTAGAGCATTGCCTTCGCGTTCGCGGGTGGCGATAAAGTCGTCGACGGCGGCGTTAAAGGCGTCACTGCAGGCTTGGGTGAGGGCGTCTTTGTCCAGCTCTTGGGCTTCGATGACGCCTGGCCATTTGAGGACTTCGGCAATGCTCATGGGGGCGAGGTGTGGGGCGCTGTCGGCGAGCGATTTGGCGGTGTCGGCGAGCTGTTGCACGAGGGCTTGGTTGATCAGCAGTGCGCTGTCGGTGGTGTCGCTTTTATTCCAGCGCAAGCCCACTTCGATTTTGCCGCGATTGAGGCGCTCGGCGACGGTTTTGCGCACAGTGCTCTCTAGGCCGCGTAGTTCTTCGGGTAGGCGCACGAAGCACTCTAGGTAGCGGTGGTTGACGGCTCGTAATTCCCAGGTGAATTGGCCAAAGGCGGTATCGGTTTCAGTGCGGCCGTAGGCGGTCATGCTGCGTGGCATAGTGCGATCCAGCGGGTTGAATTGCGCCTAGTTTACACGATGGCTCTGTCTGCCATGGTATTGCTTGGCGCTTGCCGTTACCATAGTTTGCCCTTAGTTGACTTAGTGAGCTGTTTTGAGCGTTTCTCGTCCCTCTGGCCGTGCGGCCAACCAACTTCGCGACATTGAATTTATCCCAAACTTTACCCGCCATGCTGAAGGCTCGGTGCTGGTGTGCTTTGGGGACACCAAAGTGGTGTGTAACGCCAGCGTCGAAGACCGGGTGCCCGGTTGGCTGCGTGGCAAGGGCGAAGGCTGGGTGACGGCGGAATATGGCATGTTGCCGCGCTCGACTCACTCGCGGATGCGCCGTGAATCTACGGGCAATGGGCCTTCTGGGCGCACGCAGGAAATTCAGCGCTTGATTGGGCGCTCTCTACGCGCCTGTGTGGATTTGTCTGCACTGGGTGAGCGTATGGTTCAGCTCGATTGCGATGTCATTCAGGCTGATGGTGGCACGCGTACGGCGTCAATCACGGGTGCTTATGTGGCGCTTCGGATGGCACTGGATAAATTGGTCGCCAAGGGTGACCTGAAGAAAAACCCTGTCATTGGTCAAGTGGCGGCGATTTCGGTGGGTATATATAACGGTCTGCCGGTGGTGGATTTGGATTATGCCGAGGACAGCACCGCCGAAACGGACATGAATATTGTAATGAATGAAGCGGGTGGTTTGATCGAGGTGCAGGGTACCGCTGAGGGCGCGCCCTTTTTGCGTAATGAGCTCGATCAGTTGATTGATTTGGCCGAAGGTGCGCTACAAGACATTTTTGCCAAGCAGCGTGAGGTACTCGGCGAATGAAAGCCGTCATCGCCAGCTCGAATGCCAAGAAGCTAAAAGAGCTGCAGGGCTTGATGAGTGGCTTTGGTTGGTCGTTGGCGGCGCAAAGCGAGTTTGGTCTGGTGACACCAGAGGAAACCGGCTTAACTTTTGTTGAGAATGCTCTACTCAAGGCGCGCTATGCCGCTGCTGAAACGGGGTTGGCGGCAGTGGCCGATGACTCTGGGTTGGTGGTACCTGCGCTGGGTGGAGCGCCTGGGTTGTACAGTTCGCGCTATGCCGGTGAAGATGGCAATGACGCAAAAAATAACGCCTTGCTGTTGAAGAATTTGCAGGGCATTACAGACCGATCTGCTTACTTTATCTCGGTCGTGGTGTTGCTGCGTCACGCCAACGATCCAGCGCCGATTGTGGCCGAGGGTCGCTGGCATGGGCATGTGGCCGATGCGCCACGCGGTGAACACGGCTTTGGCTATGATCCGCTATTTGTGGTTGATGACGAGGGCACTCGGGCAGCGGAGCTATCTGCTGAGGCCAAAGGTGCGATCTCGCATCGCGGCATTGCCATGGCATCCCTACGGGCGCAGCTGCAAGCGGCAGCACATTGAACCCAATCGAGATTCCACTTGGCCTCTATGTACACTATCCCTGGTGCGTGGCCAAGTGTCCCTATTGCGATTTTAATTCTCACGCTGGGCAGCGCTCGGATGAAGCGTATGCTGAGGCGCTACTGATGCAGCTCGATGTGGCGCTGGCCTTGTCGGCACCAAGACCGATTAAGACGATATTCTTTGGCGGCGGTACGCCGAGCTTGATGCCGCCGAATTTGGTGGCTGCGGTCGTGGAGCGCTTGCAGCGGCAGGATAGATCCGCGCCTGCAGAAGTGACCCTAGAGGCGAACCCCGGGGCCGTCGACGAGGCGAAATTTGCAGCCTTCGTCGATGCGGGTGTGACGCGATTTTCAATTGGCGTGCAAAGCTTCAACCCAAAGCATCTGGCCGCGTTGGGACGTATCCACAACCCCGAAGAAGCGCTCAGCGCAATTGCGGCGGTACAGCGCTTGGGTGTTCGCCTCAATATTGACTTAATGTATGGATTGCCCAAGCAAACCTTGGCTGAGGCGATGGCGGATTTGCAGCAAGCCCTGTCGCTGGGGCTGTCGCATGTGTCTTGGTATCAGCTGACCTTAGAGGAAAATACACCGTTTTATCATCGCCCGCCGCCGGTGCCGGATGACGATACTTTGGCCGAGTTTGCCGATCAGGGGCGTGCGTTGTTTGCAGAGGAAGGTTTTGAACGCTATGAAGTGTCCGCCTATGGCAAGGATGGGGAGCGCTGCCTTCACAATCTTAATTATTGGCAATTCGGTGACTACTTGGGCGTTGGCGCGGGGGCGCATGGCAAGCTCAGTGATGAGAATGGCGTTTGGCGCTACCGTTCGCGTGCGCAGCCTGCTGCCTTTATTCGGGAGATTCAATCCGGTGCGCACTGGGCGTCGGTAGAGCAGGTGGCGGCTTCGGATTTGCCATTTGAATTTATGCTCAACGCACTTCGGCTGAGCGAGGGTGTAAGTGCCGAGCGCTTTGTGGCGCATACCGGGCTGAGCCTATCCGTCATCGAGCAAAGCATGCAGCGGGGCCAGGCCAAAGGTTTGTTGCAGCAATGGCCAGACAGAATCCAAACCACTGAGCGTGGTCTGGATTTTTTGTTTGATACGCTTGAATTGTTCTAGTACTGAAGAATCTCTAGCTCAATCTCATCGACAAATAAATACAGCCGCTGACCCGGTGGTGTCTGGTTTTGGGCTGTGATCGTGATGTCTAGGTCACTTAAGTGCTGACGGAATTCGTCTAGATCGTTAGTTTCGATACCGATGTGATTGACTGCGGCTGGTGTTTGGTAGGTATCGCCAGTCATTGGTATCTTGCTCGGTTGTGCATAGAGCGCGATGTAGTGATGGTCGTCGCCGACGTGCACGGTATAGCCCTCGTTCAAGCTAGCGCCTTGCCAGCGAATTCGCCAATTGAGCAATTGGCAGAGTTTTGCTGCGGTGCGCTTTGGGTCTTCGACGGTGAGATTGATGTGTTCTAGATGAAATGTCATGCCTGTACTCCTGTTGTTGGCATGAGCGAGGTTAGGTCCTCAAGTTAACTTGAGGTCAAGTGCGCTTCGATGGTGTCGATCTAATGCAATAACTGCTTGCGCATTTAGATAAAGCTTTTTATAATGCGCGGTCTTTCGCGGGTAAATTCCGCCTACTGCCAACCGCTTAAGCGACAAAATAGAGGATTAGACTCATGGCACATAAAAAAGGCGTCGGTTCATCACGAAACGGACGCGATTCAGAAAGTAAACGCCTTGGCGTCAAGCGCTTTGGCGGTCAAGTAGTTTCAGCTGGCAGCATCTTGGTTCGTCAGCGTGGTACCACTTTCCACGCAGGCGACAATGTCGGTGTTGGCAAGGACTTTACCTTGTTTGCAAAAGCGGATGGCGTTGTGAAATTCCACACTCGCGGCGCGCAAAATCGCAAGCACATTAGTATCGTACCGGCCGACGCTGCTTAATACGGCGGCAATGCGATACCATAAACCCCGCCATGAGCGGGGTTTTTTGTTTCCAGTCTGGGACTAACCGATGAAATTTGTAGATGAAGCCATAATTCAAGTGATTGCCGGCGATGGCGGCAATGGCTGTGTTAGTTTTCGGCGTGAAAAATATGTGCCCAAGGGCGGTCCGGACGGCGGTGATGGCGGGGATGGCGGGTCGGTTTATTTGGTCGGCGATGACAATCTAAATACCTTGGTCGACTTTCGTCATATCCGCACCTACCACGGCGAGCGTGGCCAAAACGGCATGGGTCGCAACATGACGGGTAAAAAGGGCGATGACACCATTATCCATGTGCCGCTAGGAACAGAGGTCTATAACATTGAAACCGATGAGTTGATTGGCGATGTCGCACAAGTCGGTCAGATGTTGTTGGTCGCCCAGGGCGGTGTACGCGGCGTGGGCAATACGCAGTTTAAGAGTTCGGTCAATCGTACGCCTCGGCAGTTTAGCTATGGAACCCCCGGTGAGCGGCGCAAGATTCGCTTGGAGCTTAAGTTGCTAGCCGATGTAGGTTTGCTCGGTTATCCCAATGCGGGTAAGTCGTCCTTTATTCGTTCTGTATCCGCTGCTAAGCCGCGCGTGGCGGATTACCCGTTTACCACCTTGCATCCGAATTTGGGCGTGGTGGCGGTTGATCCTCAGCGTAGCTTTGTCATTGCCGATATTCCGGGATTGATTGAGGGTGCGGCTGAGGGGCAGGGGCTGGGGCATCAGTTCTTGCGGCATTTACAGCGTACGCGGGTATTGCTGCACATCATCGATATCGATGATCCAGCGGTTGAAGACTATGGTGCGGCAGCGCTGGCGTTGGTCAATGAGCTTGCGCAATTTGATGAGAATCTTGGTTCGAAGACGCGCTGGTTGGTGATCAATAAGACAGATTTGATTCAAGATGAGGCGCTGCTTGCGGAGCGTGTAAAGCAAGTGACAGATGCGCTGCAATGGGATGGCCCTGTCTATCAAATCAGTGCGTTGGCGCACCGCAATACGCAGCGCTTGGCGGGGGATCTGATGACTTATCTCGAGAGTCTCGATCCTCTCGAGCCCGATGATCTCGATGGTGCTGAGGGTGAAGAGGTAGTGTGATGCGGCCGGATATTCAGTCGGTTAAGCGTTGTGTCGTCAAGATCGGCAGTGCGTTGCTCACGGCTGATGGACGAGGCTTGGATTATGGTGCGATTGCCTTGTGGGCCGATCAAATGGCAGCATTGCAAGCCCGCGGTGTTCAAATTATTTTGGTGTCCTCTGGTGCAATTGCTGAGGGGATGGTGCGCTTGGGTTGGAAGTCGCGTCCGCAAGAGGTGCATCGGCTGCAAGCGGCGGCGGCAGTCGGGCAGGCTGGCTTGGCGTATGCTTGGGAGCGCGCGTTTGAAACCAACGGCTTGCGCTCTGCGCAGGTGCTGCTGACGCATGATGATCTCGCGGGGCGTCGGCGCTATCTCAATGCGCGTGCGACGTTGAATACGCTTATCGATGTCGGTGCGATCCCATTTATCAACGAAAACGATACGGTCACCACCGATGAAATTAAGCTCGGGGATAACGACAATCTCGCGGCGTTGGTAGCGAGTTTGGTTGGTGCAGAGTTGGTGATGATTCTCACCGACCAGCCAGGGTTATTCTCCGCAGATCCACGTAAAAATCCAAATGCAGAGCTGATTCCCTATGCCGAGGCGATGGATACTGCGCTCGATGCTGTGGCAGGAGACTCTAAAGGTGTGCTCGGATCTGGTGGGATGGCGACGAAGCTGTCGGCGGCAAGACGCGCCGCGCGTGCCGGCGCGGCAACGATTATTGCCAGTGGGCGCGAAGAGCAGGTGCTGAGTCGCTTGTTTGCGGGTGAGCAGCTTGGCACTTACTTGGCACCACTGGAGTCGCCGATGTTGGCGCGTAAGCATTGGCTGGCCAATCAGCTGCAATCGCGTGGTCAGTTGGTGCTGGATGCCGGGGCGGCAAAGCGCATTCGTGGTGGACAGAGTAGTTTGTTGCCGGTGGGCGTTGTATCGGCAAGTGGGCGGTTTCGGCGTGGTGAAATGGTGTCGTTGCTAGATGAGTCGGGTCAGGAGCTTGCGCGCGGCTTAGTGAATTACGATGTTGACGATACGCGGCGAATCCTCGGTGTGCCGAGTGCACAAATTGCGGCGGTGCTTGGATTTACAGAAGGTGATGAATTGGTGCACCGCGATAATATGGTGATGAGTTAGGGTGTGAAGTGGCACCCAATTCCATAGGCATAAAAAAACCGCGATCATGTCGCGGTTTTTTGTTGCAAGAAAGTGCTAATTAAAGCGCTTTGATGCGAGCGTTCAAGCGGCTCTTGTGGCGAGCGGCTTTGTTGGCATGGATAAGGCCCTTGCCAGCTGCTGAGTCGACCATTTTGCTCATTTCGCGAAATGCACTAGTGGCTTGGTCTTTGTCTTTTGCGTTGATCGCAGCGATAACGCGCTTAACGTAGGTACGCATTCTAGAGCGAAGCGCTACATTGTGTTCGCGGCGTTTAGTCGCTTGGCGTACGCGCTTACGTGCTTGTGCGGTGTTTGCCATCGCTGATACTCGAATTCGGAAAACGAGTAAATATAATGAAGCCTATCTCTTTTGTCAAGTTATAACTTGTGATGGGCGTGGTATAGTTTGAGCCTGCATGACCATTGGATCTTGATGACTTGTGAGCGGTGAAGGAAAACGACGATTTTCATTGATGCGCAGTGGTGCGCTCATTAGTGCGCTAACGTTCGTGTCACGGATATTCGGATTTATCCGCGACCAGTTAATGGCCATTACTTTCGGTGCCGGTGGCTTGATGGATGCCTTCTATCTGGCGTTTGCACTGCCAAATTTCTTTAGACGAATCTTTGGCGAAGGAGCGTTTTCGCAGGCCTTTGTTCCTGTTTTTAATGATGTCAAAGAACAGAGCAGTCATCAGCGACTGCGCGAGCTTTGCGCGTCGGTCTCCGGCACGCTTGCGGTGTTTGTATTTGGTTTGGCGGTGCTTGGGGTCATTTTTGCTGAGCCCATTTTGTCGGTGGTTGCACCGGGATTGTCGGCAACGCCGGAGCGCGAGCATGCGGCGGCGATTATGCTGCGTTGGACATTCCCGTATCTGGCGTTTATTTCGCTGGTGGCCTACGCCGGTGGCGTGCTCAATAGCTATGGCAAGTTTGGTGTGCCGGCGTTTACGCCGGTCTTACTCAATATTTGTTTGATCGGCGCGATCTTTTTGTCGGTCTACTACGATGGGCCGGGCGAGTATGTCTTGGCAGTCGGTGTGTTTGTGGCAGGGTTTGCGCAGCTGGCTTTGCAGTTGCCTGCGCTGTCAAAGTTGGGCCTGTTGCCGATGCCCACGCTCGACTTCAAAGATCAGGGTGTTCGGCGGATTTTGGTGTTGATGGCACCTGCGATATTTGGGGCGTCGGTCTATCAGGTCAATATGCTGTTCAGTCGCTTTATTGCCTCTTTTTTGCCTGATGGCAGCTTTAGCTGGCTGTATAATGCCGACCGCTTAGTGGAGTTTCCGCTGGGTATCTTCGGTGTGGCGCTGGCCACGGTGGTGTTGCCGGTGTTGTCGCGACAAAACAGCGCTGGTGATCAAGCGGGTCGGACGG
>JABXHR010000104.1 GCA_013373515.1 Gammaproteobacteria bacterium
GCGAGATTTAACCTCTACCGACGGGGCAATTGCGTCCAGCGCTGTATTCATCACCTCAAGTGGCTCGCCTTTGCCTTTCTGCTCGATGATATCCAAAGCGCCGTACAAAATACGCTCTGCAACGGCTTTCTTGCCGCTTTTCATGATGGCATTGATAAATTTAGCGACGCGAACATCTCCGAATTTCGGATCAGGGAGAATTTCGCGCGATGCTGCTTGACGTCTACGTGACATAGCTCAAATCTCTCTTAAGACTTAGGACGCTTAGCGCCGTATTTAGAACGACCCTGGCGACGCTTATCAACGCCTTGGGTATCGAGGGCACCACGAACAGTGTGATAACGCACACCCGGCAAGTCTTTTACACGACCGCCGCGAATCAATACGACGCTGTGCTCTTGCAGGTTGTGACCTTCACCACCGATGTACGAAGTCACTTCGTAGCCGTTGGTCAAACGAACACGAGCGACTTTACGCATCGCCGAGTTCGGCTTTTTAGGGGTAGTGGTATATACACGTGTACATACACCACGACGTTGCGGACAAGCTTCAAGAGCAGGTACGTTGCTCTTTTCGACTTGGCGCTGACGAGGCTTGCGAACAAGCTGGTTAATCGTTGCCATATTTACTCTCTGAAGGCTTTATGCCAAAAAAACAAGTCGGCAGACTAAAGAGCCTGCCGAAAAACAGTTAAAGATAAATCTTTGCGCGCCTCAAGTCAAGGCGCGCGACGTTGGTTTAGTCTTCTTCATCACCAAAGTCTGCGGCAATATCGGCCGAGACGACGGGCATTTCACCTGCGCTAGCAAATGGGTCTGCGACCACTTCTGCTGGCCCCTTGCGACGACTGCGATGATGCGTCAAACCGGTGCCTGCTGGAATCAAACGTCCAACGATGACATTCTCCTTCAGACCATGCAGTTCATCACGGGCACCACGTACGGACGCTTCGGTCAATACACGCGTGGTTTCTTGGAACGATGCTGCAGAGATGAAGGACTCGGTGACCAACGATGCTTTGGTGATACCGAGCAATACTGGACGCGCCTGACATTGCAATTTGCCTTCAGCTGCCAGCTGCTTGTTAATGTCACGCACACGACCTAAATCAACTTGCTCACCAGCGATGTAACGGCTCTCGCCCGAATCGAGGACTTCGCCCTTACGAAGCATTTGACGCACGATGACTTCGATGTGTTTATCGTTGATGCCAACCCCTTGAAGGCGGTAGACGTCTTGGATTTCTTTGACCAAGTAAGCCGCAAGCGCTTCAACGCCCAACAAACGCAAAATGTCGTGTGGGTTGTGTTCACCTTCGACCAATACCTCGCCGCGGCTAACCTTCTCACCTTCAAACACACCGACTTGACGCCATTTTGGTACCAATTCTTCGTGTGCATCCCCCTCTTCTGGGGTGATCACAATACGTTGCTTACCCTTGGTTTCTTTACCAAACGAAATTGTACCGGTAATTTCTGCCAGTACTGCAGCCTCCTTGGGGCGACGTGCTTCAAATAAGTCGGCAACACGTGGCAAACCACCGGTAATGTCGCGTGTTTTCGACCCTTCTTGAGGCAGACGTGCAACAACATCACCCTCGAAGATTTCTTGACCATCTTGGAGGTTAACTGCAGCGTCTGTAGGCAGGTAGTACTGCGCTGGAATCGAGGTATTGGCATAACACACGTCCTCACCGTTTGAGTCGACCAGTCGAATCATTGGGCGTAACTCACGGCCTGCACTACGTTGCTTGCCGTCTTTAATCCGGATACTGGATAGGCCGGTGTTTTCATCAACCTCCTGTTCCATCGTGACGCCTTCAACAAAGTCAACAAACTTCACGAAACCGCCTACCTCAGTGATAACCGGAAGCGTATGCGGATCCCATGTTGCTGCAGACTTGCCACCTTCGATGGCGTCGCCATCGTTGACTTCAAGTAGTGCACCGTAAGGAATTTTGTATCGCTCACGAACACGCCCGTTGGCGTCGACAACGCTTAATTCACCAGAGCGAGAGGTCGCGATCAACTTGCCTTCACGATTGACCACCGACTTCAAGTTGGTAATCCGTGCAGTCCCTGAGTTCTTGACGTCAATGCTGCTCGCGGCAGCTGTCCGGCTCGCGGCACCGCCAATGTGGAACGTCCGCATGGTCAACTGCGTACCAGGCTCACCGATGGATTGCGCCGCCATAACACCAACCGCTTCGCCGGTGTTAATGAGGTCACCGCGAGCCAAGTCACGACCATAGCATTTTTTACAAACACCATGTCGCGCTTCACAGGTGATCGCCGAGCGCACGAGTACTTCGTCGATCGACGCGGCTTCGATAAGGCCAACGGCCTCTTCGCCAAGCAGTGTTCCCGCGGGTACAACGATGTTGTTATCGGCATCAACAATGTCCTCGCCGTTAACACGCCCCAGAATACGCTCTGCCAAACCTTCTACGACGTCGCCGCCTTCAATGATCGGACGCATGGTCAAACCAGCTTCGGTGCCACAGTCGTCCTCGGTAACAACCATATCTTGCGCCACGTCGACGAGACGACGGGTCAAGTAACCCGAGTTAGCGGTTTTCAATGCCGTATCCGCCAGACCCTTGCGAGCACCGTGCGTTGAGATAAAGTACTGAAGCACGTTCAAGCCTTCACGGAAGTTAGCTGTAATCGGCGTTTCGATAATTGAACCATCCGGTTTCGCCATCAAACCACGCATACCGGCCAACTGACGAATCTGCGCTGCAGAACCACGAGCACCGGAGTCGGCCATCATAAAGATGCTGTTGAACGACTCTTGTTCAACCTGCTCACCGTCTTTGTTGGCGACGACATCTTTACCAAGCTTTTTCATCATCGAGGCCGCAACCTGATCATTCGCACGCGACCAGATATCGACAACCTTGTTGTATCGTTCACCTGCGGTAACAAGACCACTGTTGAACTGCTGTTCGATCTCTTTAACCTGCGCTTCAGCCGCATCGATAATGGTGACTTTTTCTTCTGGAATGACCATGTCATCCGCACCGATTGACGCCCCTGCAACCGTTGCGAAACGGAAACCTGTGTACATCAATTGGTCAGCCAAGACGACAGTCGCCTTCAAGCCACAGCGACGATAAGAGTTGTTGATCAAGCGAGAAATATTCTTCTTGGTCATGTTGCAGTCGACCAAGTCAAACGGCAGCCCCTCTGGCAAGATTTCGCTCAGGATCGCACGACCAACAGTGGTCTCGCGCAATACAGTGATGCGCTGGCCAGTGCCGTCTTCATTGGTTTCCCAATCATTGACACGAACCTTGATGATCGCCTGAAGGTCGCAATTACCAGTGTCATAGGCACGACGCGCTTCCGCCACATCTGCGAAGACCATACCTTCGCCCTTGGCGCCAATGCGGGTTCGCGACTGGTAGTACAAGCCCAAGACGATATCTTGCGATGGCACGATGATCGGCTCTCCACTTGCAGGTGACAAGATGTTGTTGGTCGACATCATCAACGCACGTGCTTCAAGCTGTGCTTCGATGGACAACGGCACGTGTACCGCCATCTGGTCACCGTCAAA